>JBARJU010000073.1:0-12492 GCA_049800435.1 Solirubrobacteraceae bacterium | reverse complement strand
GCGGGGCGAAGCAGAAGTACGAGCTGAGCGCCTCCGGCGCCTAGCCGCACGACCGCAAGGCCGCCCTTCTTCAGATCCACGCGACCCCCGGCCAGTTCGCCCACGATGCCTGACAGGTCGGGCTCGTGACCGATGAGCAAGAGCGGCCCCGACTCCCACACTCCGTCGAGCAAGTCGAGCACTTCGCGCGCCTGCACCCCCCCGGCGAGCAGCGGATGCAGCTCGAGCAGCTCGCGTTGGGCATCGCTCATCTGCGCGAGCGCCAGCTCCGCGGTTTCTCGCGCCCGCGCCTTGGGGCTTGAGAGGATCGCGCCAAACGACGCGCCCGCGCGCGCGAGCGCCACACCGGCGACGCGTGCCTGGCGGGCGCCGCGCTCAGTCAGCTGGCGCTCAGCGTCGGGGCGCGTACCGTGGGGCTCTGCGTCGGCGTGACGGAGCAGCCAGAGCTGACGGGCCATAGCCATGGAGTTCTGCGAGCATAGATGAGTTGAGCGCAACGATGAATAGCGAGCACGAGCATGACCGCGACGCGACTCACGGGCCTGGCAGGCACGCGGGCAACGCGACTCACGGGCCTGGCGTGCACGACCGAGAAGCCGGGCATTGGCCCGAAGCGCATGGGCCCGAAGCGCATGGGCCCGGCGGGCACGAGCCCGAGGAGCACCGCCATCGCCTGAATGACCCCTCGCTCTACATAAATCGCGAGCTCTCGTGGCTGCACTTCAACGAGCGCGTGCTCGCGCTCGGCGAGGACGAGTCCACGCCGCTGCTCGAGCGGGCGAAGTTCTGCGCGATCTACACCACCAACCTCGACGAGTACTACATGGTGCGCGTGGCGGGGCTCCACGACCAGATCGACGCGGGCGTGGAGAACCCGGGCCAGGACGGGAGCACGCCCTCTGAGACGATCGCGGGTATCCGCGAGCGCGTGCTCGAGCTTGGAGCGCGGCTGAGCGAGTGCTTTGAAAAACACTTGCGGCCAGCCCTCTCCGAGCACGGGGTGAACGTGGTCGGCGCCGAGCAGCTCGACGACGAGCAGCGCACCTACCTCGCAAAGCACTTCCGGCGTGTGATCTTCCCGGCGCTGACCCCGCTCGCGGTCGCGCCCGGCAGGCCCTTCCCGTACATCTCAAACCTCTCGCTCAGCCTCGCCGTGCTGGTGCGCGACCCCACGGGCGGCGAGACTGTGTTTGCGCGCGTGAAGGTACCCACCGAGATCCTGCCGCGCTTCGTGACGGTTCCGGGCGGCGACCCTGGACAGTCCAGCGAGACGCACGGGGCGAGCGGTGCTCCACACGGGGCGAACGCTTCGCACGGAACGCCCGCCGCGAACGCTTCGCTTGTCCCGCTCGAGGACGTCATCGCCAGTCATCTCGACGCCCTGTTCCCCGGTATGGAGATCGTCGACTACGACGTGTTCAGGGTGACCCGCGACGCCGACCTGGAGGTCTCCGACGACGCCGCCGACCTGTTGCAGGCGGTCGAGGACGAGCTCCGCCGCCGGCGCTTCGGCGAGATCGTGCGGGTGGAGATCGGGTCGAGCTGCTCGGAGCGATTGCGCGAGGAGCTTGTCGGTTTGCTTGGGGTGCGCGAGGACGAGGTCTACCCGGTCGACGGCCTGCTCGACATGGGGGCCCTATGGCAGATCGTGAAGCTCCCGGGAATGCCGGAGTTGCGCAACGCGCCCTATGCGCCCGTCACCCACCCGCGCCTGTTGCGCCACGAGGGCGACCGTCCCGACGTGCTGGCGGCGATGCGCGAGGGGGACGTGCTCGTGCACCACCCCTACGATTCGTTCGCGACCTCCGTCGAGCGCTTCGTGGAGCAGGCGGTTGCCGACCCGAACGTGCTTGCGATCAAGCAGACCGTGTATCGCACGAGCGACGACTCGCCGCTCGTACCGGACCTGATCGCCGCCTCCGAACGGGGTAAGGAGGCGGTCGCGCTCGTCGAGCTCACCGCACGCTTCGATGAGCGCATGAACATCCACTGGGCCAAGGCATTGGAGGAGGCGGGCGTGCACGTGGTGTACGGACAGCCCGCGCTGAAGACCCACGCCAAGTGCGTGCTTGTCGTGCGCAGGGAGGGCGAGGGGGTGCGCAACTACGTGCACGTGGGCACCGGCAACTACCACTCCGCCACCGCGCGCCTGTATACCGACTTCGGATTGTTCACCACCGACGAGCAGATCGGGGCGGATGTCGCTGACATGTTCAACAACCTCACCGGGTACGGCCGGCCGCTTGGCTATCGCAAGGCGCTGATCGCGCCGGCCCACCTGCGCGAGGGCTTGATCGCGGAGATCGATGCGACGATCGCGGCCCACTCCCCCGAGTCGCCGGGACGGATCGCGATGAAGATGAACGCGCTCGTCGACGGTCACTGCATCCGCGCCCTCTATCGCGCCTCGCAGGCGGGAGTACGGGTCGACTTGAACGTGCGCGGGATCTGCTGCCTGCGCCCGGGTGTCCCTGGCATCTCGGACAACATCACTGTCGTGTCGGTTGTGGGGCGTCTGCTCGAGCACTCGCGCGTGTACACGTTTGAGCGGGAGGCGAAGCGCACCGTGTACATCGCCTCGGCGGATCTCATGCCGCGCAACCTCGACCACCGTGTGGAGTTGGCGGCGCCGATCGAGTCGCCTGAGCTGCAGGCCGAGTTGATGGACACGCTGGAACGGGCGTTTGCGGACAATCAGAGCTCGTGGGAGCTTCACTCCGACGGGAGCTGGCAGCGGCGCTCGCCCGCTCCGGGCGAGCCCGAGCGCAACATGCAGGTCGAGTTGATGGAGTTGCACGCCCGTCGAGCGGCCGAGGCGCACCCAGCCGAGCGCGAGGCTACATCACAGCCCTCAGGCCGCTGAAGCTCAAACTCCCAGCAGCCAGATGAGCATCCCGGCGGTGACCGCCCATATGGGCTCCTCCTACAAGCTCGCCGACAGCAGGCGGGAAGCCACCGATGTCGAGGAATAGCTCCCATGCGTCCGCAAGCGTGTCGCCCACGGCTCGAGAGCCGATATCGCCTGCTCTGCCTGGGGGGTCAGGCAGTCCTTCGGGCGGCTCTCAGTACCGCCGACGACGACTGGCACGAGCTGCGCCACGTCATGGCACCGGCATAACTTGGTGATGTCAGCGGTGCGGGTGGTGCAAGGCTTGGGTCTGGGTGGTCTTGGCTGCTAGGGAGCCGTCCTCGCTGGTGATCTCGGTCTCGAGCACGATGATCGTGCGTCCGATGTGCAGAGGACGGGTGCTGGCTGTGACAGGTCCCTCCCGGACGGCCCGCATGAAGTTGGTCTTTGACTCGATCGTCGCGGTGCCGATAGCGCCGTCGGGCAGGTTCAGGAAGGCGCAGATGCCGCCGCAAGTATCGGCCAGGGCCATCAGCGCCCCGCCGTGTATTACGCCGCCCGCGGTGCAGCACTGCGGCGAGAAGTCGAGACGGCCGCGGACCAGCTCTGGGCGGGCGTCGAGCAGTACGACCCCGATGAGCGCGGCGAAGGGCAACGCGTCGCGGATCTGGCTCAGGCTGTCCTGCTCGCTCACGCTGATGCTCCTGAGATAGCGCCAAGCTCGACCAGGATTGTGGCGAGGGTCTCGCCGACGATCTCCAACCCACGCTCGGGGTCTTCATCGCTGACGCGCAGCACGATGTGTCTGGCGCCAGCCTGGACATAAGGTGCGAGCCAGGCCGTGAGTCCCTCGGGAGTGCCCGCATACATCGCTTGGATCATGCGCATCAGCTCAAACGGTTGCTCGTAGTAGCGCTCGATGTTGCTTTGCAGTCGCTGCTGGGCAATCTCGGTGCGGGCATCCAGGGCGACCGTCGCGTATAGGCCCGCCAGCGGCGGGCGCTCTCTTCCCGCCTGCTCGGCGGCCTCGCGAACGCGCTCCCACCCCGCAGCATAAAGCTCGGCTGTGTGCGAGTAGGGCAGCCAGCCCTCGGCGATCTCACCGACCCGCCGCTCCGCTGTCTCTCCCGCTCCTGCAAGCCATACCGGGGGCCCGCCACGACGATGGGGTACGGGCGCCAGTGCAACGCCATCCAGGGTGATGTGCCGACCGTTGTAGTGGACCGCCTCGCCGGGATCGGCCCACAGTGCTCGCATCGCGGCAATCGTCTCGGTCATACGACCTACCCGGCCTGCATAGGGCACTCCCACGGCCTTGAACTGGCGCTCGGTCTCGGGGAATGGGAACCCGGCCCCGATCCCCAGCAGCAGGCGCCCCTGCGCGATCTGATCGACCGTCGCCGCGGCCTGGGCGAGCAGCAGAGCGGAACGCAACGCGGCGATCAGCACTCCCGTGCCGAGAAAGACCCTCTCGGTACGGGCAGCGAGCGCGGCGATCATGCTCAGCGCGTCGTGGCGCCCGCGCGCGAGCGGACCGTCGCCAAGCCATATCGCATCAAAGCCCAGCATCTCAGCGCGCTCGCCGAGCGCGAGCAACGGCGCCGCTGCAGGTTGTCCCTGGGTCACAGCGTCACGGGTCGGCAGTACGTACCCGATCGAGAGGGTGTCCGGGTTGAGCGTCCTCACAGGCCCTATACTTGCACGATCGTACAAGGAATGTTTTGATGCCGAGACCTATCGACCCGACCCGCCGCGAACAGCTCCTGGATGCCGCGATCGACTACGCCGTCGAGCATGGCCTTTCGGACTTGACGCTGCGGCCGCTCGCCGATGCACTCGGCGTAATGCCCAACACCCTCGTTCATCATTTCGGCAGCAAGGAGGAACTGCTCAGCGCGATCCTCAATGGCGTGCGCGACCGCTTGCAGGGGATGATGCGCGCCGAAATGCAGCGCCATCCCGAGGGCGACCCTCTGCAGGCCGCCTGGCGCTGGACCTCGAGCCCCGAGCGCTTGCCGTTCTTTCGCTCCTTCTTTGAAGCCTATGGCCTTGCGCTGCACCAGCCTGACCGCTTCGCTCGCTTCCTCGGGCGGGTCGTTACCGACTGGCTCATCACTCCCGATGCGCCGCGGGCGACACTTGAGCTGGCGGTGCTGCGCGGTCTGCTGCTGGACCTGCTCACGACCGGCGAACGCGAGCGCGTGGAGCAGGCCTTTGCGCTATTCCTCGCTTCCTTGCCCGCCCCCACGAGCGCGACGCCTGAGACCTAGTCTGATGCGAATGACGGCGGGAGTCCGACAGGGTGGGCAGCGCGTATGGCACGGGATCGCCACAGGCGTGGTCGATTGGGCGTTTACGTTGCGCACGTTGCTCGCGACTGGCGTCGTGGGCCTTGACCGACCGGATCGCGCGTATCGCGCGCTGGCCGCCCTGCGGCGCTGGGGTGCCACACCCGCTGCGGGCTATGCCGTGCAGTCTGCACGCACGCCTGAGCGAATCGCGATCTACGACGAGCTTGGCCCTTTGACCTTTGCGGAGGTCGAGGCGCGCACGAATGCCATCGCTCGCGGTCTGCGCGCCAGTGGGGTCGGCGAGGGCGATGGCGTGGCGGTGTTGTCTCGCAACCACCGCGGCTTCATCGAAGCGACGGTGGCTGCCTCGAAGCTGGGGGCCAACGCAATTTGCATGAACACGGGGTTCGCCGGGCCGCAGATCGCCGAGGTCTGCAAACGCGAGGGCCTTGGGACGCTGGTCTACGACGAGGAGTTCTCAGACACCGTCCGCGAAGCGGCGGCCTGTATGACTTGCTTCCTCTCGTGGCGTGACTCCATGACCCACGAGCACCCGGCGCTTGAGGATCTCGCCGGTCGTTACCCGCGTGGGAGCCTCAAGCCACCGAGTGTGTCCGGTCGCGTCGTGATCCTGACGTCCGGTACTACTGGACTGCCAAAGGGCGCGGCGCGGGAGACTCCGGACACGATCGCCACGTTCGCGCCGATCTTTTCCAGGATTCCGCTACGGGCGCGTCGCAGCACCCTGATCGCGGCGCCGCTCTTTCACACGTGGGGTTTCGGCCACTTCGCATGGGGACTCACACTCGGCTCAAGCATCGTGCTGCAGAGGCGCTTCGATCCCGAGCAGACACTCGCCGCCGTGGAGCGCCACCGTGCTCACACGCTCGTGGTCGTGCCGGTCATGTTGAAACGCATACTCGACCTGTCGCCGGAAATAATCGCTCGCTATGACACCCGCAGCTTGCGTGTGATCGCGGTGAGTGGCTCAGCCCTCCCCGGCGAGTTGGCGTTGGGCGTCATGGACGCCTTTGGTGAGGTGCTCTACAACCTGTATGGCTCCACCGAGGTCGCGTGGGCGAGCGTCGCAAGCCCGGCTGAGCTGCGGGCTGCCCCCGGCACAGCCGGCACGCCGCCCCGCGGCACCGTCGTCCGTATCTATGACCAGGATGGAAACGAGGTTTCGCACGGCGAGACCGGCCGGATCTTCGTCGGCAACGAGCTGATGTTCGACGGTTACACCGGCGGTGGGACGAAGGCCTCGATCGACGGGCTGATGAGCACAGGCGATCTCGGCTACTTTGATGAGGCCGGGCGCCTCTTCGTCGCTGGCCGCGACGACGAGATGATCGTCTCCGGCGGCGAGAACGTATTCCCGCGCGAGATCGAGGATGTCCTCGCCGACCACGAAGCAGTCAAGGAGGTAGCGGTGATCGGCGTCGCGGACGAGCAGTTCGGCCAGCGACTACGTGCCTTCGTCGTCCTACACGCAGACAAGACCGTCACCGAGGACGCGCTACAAGACCACGTGCGTGAGAACCTCGCACGCTTCAAGGTACCGCGCGAGATCGTCTTCACCGACCAGCTCCCGCGCAACGCCGCCGGCAAGGTGCTCAAGCGCGAGTTGCAGACACTTGAAGTGCCCGTCAGATAAGCTCGACGGTCGCTGGGCCGGATGAGTATCACTATTGACCAGTGACCTGCGACGCCCCCTTGGCCAGAGCGGACAGTTTGCCGGCGAGCTGAGACAGCGCTATCTTTTCTTGGCCTTGGACGCTGTCGTGACGTACTTTTCGCGCGCCTGCTTCTGACACGCGGCTCGCTTGCGCTTCGGCTTCTTGGCGCACGCCTTCAAGGTTTTGGACAGCTTCTGAGTTTGGGTTAGATGCTTGGGCCTGACCTTCCTGCCATGGCATCCTCGCGCGCAGTTACACAGGCACACGATTTGAGGTCCAAGAGGCGTAACATCGGGCGCAGGAGATCCTCCTGACCCGGTCGGTGTGCTTGAGGTTCCCTGGTTATTGCCGCTCGTCGTAGACAGGGTTGTGGTGTTCAGCGGCTGCGCCTTTTCTTCTGGCGCAGTGAATTCCTGGGCGTAACCCGTGGTCGTTCCCGCCGCACTGGTCGCAGTCACCCAGTATTCATAGTGTTCCCCTGGTGACAGGCTCACACCGGTACTGTTCAACTCGACGCTGACGCTCTGCCCGACAAACGAGCCGAGAAGCTTCCCAGCCGGCAACCCAATCGGCTCGTGCTGAGGCCTCTCGCAAGGCGGAACGGCTTTGAAACAAAGCGGCGCTTCCTGCAAATAGAAGCTATACGTCATTTCCAGACCCTCGGTGTTGATCTGTGCTTCCAGCGTCGCATCGGTGGATGTGACGCTGGACACCGACTCGTTTTCGATCGACGGCAACGCCGATGCTTGTGCAGACACCGGCAGGCCCCACCCCAAGCAGCACATCGCGGCGAACACGGCCAGACCCACCGTCTGCCTCCCAGCGTGGCGCCCGTATCGAGACGCACCCATAGCGGCCTCAGGCTACCACATCGGTATTCACGAGCACACGCGCGCTCGCGCAGCGAAGCGGTCGTCCCGACTGGCCTTCGTCAGACGAGCGCTCGGGACAAACTCCGGTCGTCAGTGCGGCCCCGGTCCTGGCTTCCGCGATCGCCCGCGGAGCGAGCGTGTTGGGCAGGAGCACACAGCGGCTCTCATCGGACGTTGACAGAAAGGGGGCTTCATTGCCCCGCTCCGAACGGCCAGCCTGCTTACTGAGCAGTCGGGCTCGGGAGGGAGTCCAGCGCGGCCTTGAGCTCGTCCACCGTCTGATAGTCGAGTCCGAGACGGTGATCGTGGCGATGGCGCACGATCCCCTGCTCGTCGATCGCGATCACAGCGCGCGCGGTCGAGCCCACACCCGGAATTGTGGCGCTGTAGGCCTTCGCCACGGCCTTGTCGAGGTCGGCCAAGAGCGGCACGGTCAGGCTGTTCTTGGCGATGAAGGCCTCGTGGGACGCAACGCTCTGCGCGGAGATCCCGACGACCGTGGCGTTCAGCGAGGCGAAGTCATCGGCGTTGTCGCGATATGAGCAGAACTGCTTGGTGCACACCATCGTGTTGTCGCCCGGATAGAAGAGAAGAACGACACGTTCTCCGCGATGATCGGAGAGCTTGAAGGGACCGCCCGTCCCCTGCAACTCGAAGTCCGGCGCCTGCTCCCCCACTCGCGGTGTCTTGGCCATCGTGCTCCTCGTCTCGCCCGGCATTTTGCCCAGACCGTCGAGGATAGCCGTTGCCGGGGAAGCGAGTGCGGTCGATTTTGGGAGACGAGATCCGCCTTGCTCACCGAAGGCGGCTCCCGTCGCCGGTCGCCGCGCAAGCGGGACGAGACGTGCGCTAAAACCCTGTGATGCCCACCCACCATCTGACGCGCCCGTGCGGCGCGGTCCTCGTCTGTGTGGCGCTCGGCGCATGCGGAAGCAGCGCCCCCGCTGACATGTCGACGCCCACCGCGAGCCCGAGCGCGATCCCGAGTCAGTCCCACGTTTCCGCCGCGCGCCTGCTCGACTGGCCTGAGTTCGGCTTGAACCCGCGGCGCTCTGACGTGAGCACGCTCTCGACCGGGATCACCGCCGCCAATGTCGTCCGACTACAACGTGTAACGGTCAACCTACCCGGCACGGTCGACTCCTCGCCGATCTACTTGCACGGGGCAAGCGTCACGGGTGGGACGCACGATGTGGCGATCGTCACGACCACATACGGCAAGACGCTCGCACTCGATGCGACGAGTGGGCGCATCCTGTGGACGTATACCCCGCCCGGCTACTCGCGCTGGGCCGGTAGCTCCCAGATCACGACAACATCGCCGCTCGCCGACCCGGACAGGCGCTTCGTGTACGCCGCCTCGCCGAACGGACTGATTCACAAGCTCTCGCTCTCGAGCGGCAACGAGGCCGCCGGCTGGCCTGTATCGATCACGCGCGACGCCACGCACGAGAAGCTGGCCGCCGCGCTCAACATCGCGGGGCGCTATCTGCTTGTGGCGAGCGGCGGGTACTTCGGCGACGCTCCCCCCTATCAGGGCCACGTCGTGGCGATCGACCGCGCAAGCGGGCGGATCGTGAGCGTATTCAACACACTCTGCGCCAACCGCCGCCGGATCGTCCTCCCGAGCAGCTGCCCGGCAAGCGACTCCGCGATCCTCTCGCGCGGCGGACCGGTCGTGGAGCCGGGAGGCAAGCGAGTGCTGCTCTCCACCGGCAACGGCCCCTGGAACGGGAGCACCAACCTCGGCGACAGTGTGCTCGAGCTGACGCTCCCGGGGCTGCGGGTGCGCCAAGCCTTCACGCCCACCAACCAGGCCGAGCTCAACGAAAGCGACACTGACCTCGGCTCCAGTGCGCCGGTGCTGCTCGGTCGGGATCGCGTGACGATCGCCGGCAAGGATGGGATCGTGCGCGTGCTCTCGCTCTCACGCCTGGACAGCCACTCGCCCGGGCTGCCCAATCGGTTGGGGGGCGAAGTCCAGCGCCTGCCCCTGCCGGGCGGCGGCGAGCTGTTCAGCGCGCCCGCCGTGTGGACCGCGCCGAGCGGGTCGCGTCAGGGCAACAGCACGACCGTGTTCGTGGGCGCCGAACACGCGACGGCCGCATACGCGCTGATCGGGGGGCGCTTGCACCTCGTGTGGCAGAACGCCAACCCCGGCACGAGCCCGGTGCTCGCCGGTGGGTTGCTGTACGTGTATGACCCGTCCGGCGGCGGTATCGAGGTCTACCGGCCGCGATCGGGCCATCCAATCGCCAAGCTGGGAGGCTCCCCCGGTCACTGGAACAGCCCGATCGTGGTCGACGGACACGTGCTGGAGCCCGAGGGCAACGCCAACGACCACGCCCTCACCGGCAAGCTCGAGCTGTTCTCCTTCTAAGCTCTCACGATGCTCAAGCTCGCCCGCTGGTCGACCACCCACCGCCTGTACATAGCGATCGGTTGGGTGATCCTGCTCGTAGGGGTAAACACGCTTGCCCAGTCGGCGGGCACGACCTACTCAAACAACTTCACGCTGCCCAACTCCGACGCCCAGCGCGCCGCCGACCTCCTACAGCACAGCTTCCCCGCGCAGGCGGGCGACCGCGACACGATCGTGTTCAAGGTCTCACGCGGCAGCGTCAACGATCCAGCCGTGAAGGCGCGCATGAGCGCGCTGTTCGCGAGGGTTGGCGGGCTGGCGCACGTCACCGGCGTCGTCAGCCCGTACGCTCCCCAGGCGGCGGGCAAGGCCATATCGAGCAACGGACGGATCGCGTTCGCGACCGTGGTGTTCGACCAAAAGGCCAACATCCTGCCCAAGAGCGCCGGCGAAAGGGTGATCGAGGCCGCAAAGGCCTCCCGCGCGCCCGGGCTTCAGGTCGAGCTCGGCGGCCAGGCTATCGAGCAGACCCAACAGGAAGGCTTCGGGCTCACGACCGCCGTCGGCCTGCTCGCGGCGATCGTGGTGCTCCTGATCACGTTTGGGTCGCTCGTGGCGATGGGGCTTCCGATCGTGACGGCCCTGTTCGGCCTTGGCACCGGCCTCGGCCTGATCGCGCTGTTCACCCACGTGGTCGACACGCCCGACTTCTCCTCCCAGCTCGCCGCCATGATCGGGCTCGGCGTGGGAATCGACTACGCCCTCTTCATCGTGACCCGCTTCCGCGAGGCCTATGCGACTCCGGGAGCGACATTTGGCAATGTGCGCGAGTCGGTTGTGCGCTCCATGGACACCGCCGGGCGCGCGGTCCTGTTCGCCGGGTGCACCGTCGTGATCGCGCTGCTCGGGATGATGCTGCTCGGCGTGGACTTCCTCTACGGCGTGGCGATCTCCGCGTCGATCGGCGTATTGCTCGTGATGCTCGGCTCGCTCACGCTGCTCCCGGCGCTACTCACGTTTGCGGGTGGGCGCCTCGTTCGGCCGAGCCGCAGAGCGCGGCGGCGCGGCGCAAAGGCCACGGACGTCTCCCACGGCGGGGGGGCGTGGTTGCGCTGGAGCGAGTTCGTGCAGGGCCACTCGTGGACGATCGCGACCGTCTCGGTGCTCGCGATGCTGCTGATCGCGGCGCCCGCGACCGCACTTCGACTGGGCTCCAGCGACGCCGGCAACGACCCCGTGCACCTCACCACATACAAGGCGTATCAGCTGCTCGCGGAGGGCTTTGGTAAGGGGTTCAACGGGCCGTTGCTGGTGGTCGTGCAGATTCCCAAGACCGAACAAGTGACCTTGGGAGTGAGGGTTGGAGGGAGCACCGGCGACACGACCAAAGAAACACGCCGACCGGCGCCCGGTCACGGCGCCCAAGACGTGGCCGCTCTGCGCGCGGCCACGGCAGGCGTGCCCGACGTAGCGGCGGTGGCTCCCGCAAAGTTCAATCCCGACGGGACCGTCGCCACGATCTCGGTGTATCCGACATCTTCGCCGCAGGAGTACAAGACGACCCAACTCGTGTCGCAGCTGCGAAGCCGGGTGATCCCGCCGGTGGCCTCGCAAACCGGAATGCACGTCTACATCGGTGGCATCACCGCCGGCTCGGTTGACTTCGCGGCGGTGCTCGCGAAGAAGCTGCCGGTGTTCATCGGCGTCGTGGTGCTGCTCTCAGCGCTCCTGTTGATGATCGTGTTCCGCTCGCTCGTGATCCCGCTTCAGGCGGCGATCATGAATCTGCTCAGCATCGGCGCTTCGCTCGGGGTGATCGTGGTGGTCTTCCAGTGGGGTTGGTTCGACGGCCTGATGGGCGTCAAAGGCGGTCCGATCGAGTCGTTCATTCCCGTGATGCTGTTCGCGATCGTGTTCGGGCTGTCGATGGACTATGAGGTGTTCCTGATCTCGCGTATCCACGAGCAGTGGACGCGGGGTGGCGACAGCCGCCGCGCCGTGAACGAAGGACTGGCCCTCACCGGACGCGTCGTGACGGCCGCGGCGGCGATCATGATCTGCGTATTCCTGTCATTCATGCTTGGCGAAAACAGGGTCATCAAGGAGTTCGGCCTGAGCCTCGCCTCTGCCGTGTTCCTCGATGCCGTGGTCGTGCGCTGTCTGCTGTTGCCGGCGGTGCTCAACATCATGGGCAGCGCGACCTGGTCGATCCCCGGCTGGCTCGATCGAGTACTGCCACGCGTGAACATCGAGGGCACGGCCACACGGCTGCCTGTCCCCCGCCATGGGGGGAGCCCGGCCGAGGAGAACCAGTTCGGGGTGCTCTCGTCCGAGGAGCCGGAGCCCGCGGGCACACGCGGGGGGACCGAGGGCTGAGTGCAGTGCGTGGGGGGCTGCTCGCGGCCCTCCTGGGCATGGGGCTGTCCGCCGCGTGTCCCGCGGC
>JBARJU010000072.1:0-4635 GCA_049800435.1 Solirubrobacteraceae bacterium | reverse complement strand
CCCTCGGGGCGCAGCAGCTTGGCTCCCGCGCACGCCGCGTCGGGGCGGCGCTCGAGCGCCTCGTGCAGGGCCAGTGTGGCGCCCGGTAGAAGCTCGGAGTCCTCGTTGAGCAGCAGCGCATAGCGCCCGCGCGCGTGGCGCAAGAGCTGGGAGTCGTTGAGCGCCTTTCCGCGGCGCTCGCCGAGCGCGATCACCTCGTCCACGGCCGGATGCTCGCGTGCCGCCTCGGCCGAGCCATCGCGTGAGCCATTGTCGAGCACGAGCACCTCCGTGGCGAGGGATAGCTCGTCGCGCTCGCGGGCGATCGCGTCGAGCCCGCGTAGCAACAACTCGCGCCCAGAAGTGTTGACGATGCAGTAGCTCAGCTCGACGGGGGCCATCGGGGGCAGCCTACTATCGGGGAAATCGCGCAACTTGCGGCGGCCCGGATGGTTGAACTTCATAGGCCTATATGCACTAGAATTGTCCAGCCCACCCGCCTTTCTGCTACGTGGACTAGGCTTTGGGTAGGGAAGCGGTAAGAGGAGAGGGGTCAGTTCCAATGGGACGCGACATCAACAGCCACATGGAGGGATCGATGGGGAACGAATCGCGACGCCCGCGCACGCCCGCGCGGTCACGAGTCTCAACGGCTGTACTTGCGCTCGGCGCGCTCAGTACGGCTGCGGTCATCGGGACGGGCGCCGCCGGTGCGGCGTCTCCGCACGCGAAGGCTGCGCGCTCGCTCGAACTGAACGACAGCGCCAAACTGCACCTACAGAACAAACACGGAATCGAACTGAAAGAGGGGGGCAACGCCAAAGGCACGCTCGGGGGTCCGCTCTACCTCCAGCTCAAGGTCACCTCCACGCGTAGCGTGAGCGCGAAGGTCCAGGTATACCCGAGCGGCGGGTCGATCAGCGGCAACGCCAAAGCGAGCTACCGCGTAGCGGGGTCCACCGCCACGTTCTCGGGCACGCTGGCGATCACCAAAGGCAGCGGCACATACTCCAAAGCGAAAGCATCCGCGCTCAGCTTCAGCGGGACGATTCAGCGCTCCAACGACGCCGTCACGGTGCGCGTGAGCGGCAAAATGTCGTACTAGCGGCTGGAGACACCTTGATCAAAGTGCGGATATCAAGGGCATACGCCCTCGTGCTTGGGCTACTCGCCCTCGGCTGCCTGCCGGCGTCGGCGCAGGCAGCCGAGACGGTGGCCCTGCATACTTCGTTCACGCCCAACAGGCTGGGCGCTTCGACCACGATCGGGTTCGGTTTCACGGTCTCCAGCACCACCGGCGGACTGCCCTCCCCGCTGACCCACGTCAGTCTGCGCATGCCGAAGGGCATGAACTACGTCACGACGACACTGGGACTCGCGATCTGCGAGCCACAAGCGCTCGTGGAAAGGGGTATCGCGGGCTGTTCGCCGAACTCGCGTCTTGGCTATGGCAGCGCGTTCGTCGAGGTCCCGTTCGGCACCGACGCGGGCCATGAGATCCCGGAAATCCAGGCGCTTATGGGGCCGCCGCACGAAGGCAACATCGTGGTGCTGTTCTACGCCAACGGGCTCGCCCCGGTCTATGCGCAGATCGTCTTCGCGGGCGAACTGCTCCCGGGGGAAGGCGCATTTGGCGGCAACCTCGACACGTCGATCCCGGAAATAAAAAGCGTCACCAACGGGCCGCCGGTGTCGATCGTAAACGTCAACTCGACGATCGGCCCAAACCATCTCACCTACTACAAGCACGTGCACGGCAAGCTTGTCGGCTACAAACCGCAGGGCATCTCGCTTCCGACGAAGTGCCCGCGCGGGGGCTTTCCGTTCTCTGCGCAGTTCACGTTCCTCGACGGCAGTCAGGTCACCGCGACACACAGCGTGCCCTGCCCGCCGGCGCGCCACAAGAAAAAATAGCCGCGGCGCCCTTCAGGATTGAGCGCTTCTGAGAACGTGTTTCACACGTTCTCAGTCCTGGAGGGCCAGGCTGGCTTGCACCTTGGCGGCGAACCAGCCGGGGATCGCCACCATCAGCACGGCCGAGGCCGTCACGAGCGCGAGGCTCGATAGCGCGACTACCACCCCGACCGAGCTCACTACCGGGTAGTTGATGACTATGTTCAAGGCTCGGTCCAGCAGCTGCTGGCCGAACAGTCCGAAGACCGCGCCGCTGAAGCAGCCCACGCCGAGCAGCATCAGGCTCTCGAGCACGATCGTGTACCACAGTTCGCGGTGGGGAAAGCCCTCCAGCTTCAGCTTCGCAAGGCGCGGGCGGCGCTGCCAGATCATGGCGCCCATGGCGGCCGCCATCGCCATCACGGCCGCCACCAGGATCAGGGTCGCGATCTGGGAAAGCCGCGTCAAGCCCTGGCGCGTGATCGCACGCAGTGTGTTGGCGTGGCCTTCGGCCGTCTGGACGGCGAGCGCCGTTTCCGGGCCGAGCGCCGCCCTGATCTCACGCACGCCCTGCTCGGGCGAGACCCCCGGCTTCGTAAGCACGTTGTAGGCGCTCGCGTCGCTGCTCCCCGATGCCTTCGCATAATCGGGGGCGCTCATCACGATCGCGCCCGGCGCCCAGCCGATGTTGGTGCTGATCGCCGCCACCCGCAACGTGGTCGGGTTGGTGCTCGGCAGCGTGAACGACTCGCCGATCTTCAGTTTGTGCTCGTCGGCGAGCGCCAGCGACACGACCGCCCAGCCGCCTTCGCGCAGGTGCGCGTCGGCTGTCGCCACATTGCCTTCCACGAGCTGCGTTGGGGGCACCAGCGGCGAGGCTTCAAGAGGCGGGGCGATCACCCAGACGCGGCGGTCGTTGTAGTCGAGCAAGCCCCCGCGATAAACGCGCACTGCCCGCACACCCGGGAGCGCGCTCAGCTTGCCCACCTGCGCGGGGGTGAACGGCGAGGTCATCAACAGGTTGGAGGAGCCGGCGGCCGACACCCACACGTCGGTTGCGGCATTCGCGTCGCTCGCCGCGTTGTACAGGCCCTTCAGCAGATCGCTGTGGGCGCCCTGGATCGACACGCTGCCGAACACCGCGATCGCGCCCGTTGCGGCGATCGCGATCGCGCGCGAGCGCCCGGCGCGCAACTCCATCACGGCAATGTGCGGCACCGCGCTCACGATCGTCGGGGCGATCCGCCTCACGAGCTCGAGCATCCACGCGAGCGGCACGGCCAGAAGCGCCAGCAGCGCCGCGACCAGCGTCACCATTCCCACAATCGCCGCCTGCGGGGCCGCCAGCAGGATCGCGAGCGTCGCGCCCAGGCACGCGAGACCGGCGAGCGTCAGCGGCCACGAGGTGCTCCCGCCCGTACCCTCCTTGGTCTCGATCGCGGCGAGTGGATTGCGCGAGACGATGTCCTTGAACGGACTCAGCACCGCGACGCTCGCGGCGCCCATGCCGCCGAGGACCGAGATCGCGATGCTCTGCCAGTTCACGACGCGCTCGGCGCCGACCGCAAACGCCGAGGAGAGGTAGCCGGGATTTGAGTGGAACAGGTGGATCGACAGCTCATCGCCGAGCACCAGGCCGATCGCGCAGGCGATGGTGCCGAGCACGACGGCGTCGAACATCAACACGCCGATCACCGCACGGGGGGTGTAGCCGTCGCGGCGCAGGTCGGCGATCAATCGACGGCGCTGGGGCACCGTCAGCAGCATCGCGTTGAACGCGAACAGGAAGCCCACGAGCGCGCTGATGACGGCGAACAGCTGGGTGGACTGATTGGTCGCGGCGGCCGCCTTGGCAAACAACCGTTCGTCATAGTCGGCGGCCTCGACGCCATAGCGTGCGCCGGCGATGCGCTCCAGGCCGGCCTGTGCGGCGGCTGTCTGTCCCGGCTTTGGCTCGACCAGTATCCGCGTCACGCGACCCTCCAGGCCGCTTGCGTGCTGGACGTATTCAAGCGTGCTCACCGCGATCGGGCTCGAGACGAGCGCCCCGACCTGCTTTTCGGTGAGCTTCGAGTAGAGCGCCGCTTCGCTTGTGTGGCCGAGCGCCTGAAACTTCACGATGTCCCCGAACTTCCTCGCTCCGACAGCTTTTGCGACGGGCACCGGCAGCACAACGGCTTCGATCCCCGCGAACGGGGTCAGCGCCACTTTGCGCACGAGCGCACCCTTCAGTTCGGCGAGTGTCGCGTCGGCTCCGACGAGCTCCACCGACTCGCTGCCCTTCGGCCCTGTGGCATTGGCGCTCACTTCGAGTAGCGGCGCCGCGATGCGCACGCTCGGCAGCCGGCGCGCCTGCTCGAGCACAGTTTCCGGCAGGCCGTGTGCGTCGCGCGCGGTCACTTGTAGCTTGGCGGTGCCCACGATCCCGCTGTTGAGCTGGCCGACGGAACTCGACAAGCTGGAGCTCGCGATCTGCGAGGCGAACAGCAGGCCCACGCCCGCGGCGATCCCGATCACGGCGAAGCACTCCTGTAGCGCCCGTGCGCGCAGGCGCACGCGATAGAGGTGCAGCACGTTCGCGAACCTCATGTTCGCTCCGTCGAGATCGTCATCCTCGTCCCCCCGAGTCGGTCACTTAGGGCCTATCCCGGAAGGCCTGCACGTCTGGATGCGGCCGATTGCCTTCGCGAGGCTTTGTCCTCGGGCTCGACGTGGCACCACCACGTCTTCGCCCTTGCGTCCGCGCCTCGCTCGACACTCGAC
>JBARJU010000071.1:0-3494 GCA_049800435.1 Solirubrobacteraceae bacterium | reverse complement strand
ACCTGAGGGCGTGGCTCGCGCCGCGGCGCGTGCGCTACTACCCGTCGAGGGGGGTGGCCTATGAGTCGCATCTCACCCCGCCCCCGCATCTCGTCGGGTTGCGCGTGGCGGCTCTCGACGCGCTGCTGGCGCCGGAGGGCGATGACGTCGAGGCGCCCGTCGTTGTGGTCTCTGCCGTGGCCCTCTCCGAGAAGGTGCCCGATCCACAGCTTCGTCCCCATTCCTTCACGCTACGCGTCGGCGAGCTGCTTGACCTTGACGAGTGCGCCGGGGAGCTTGTGGGAGCCGGTTACGAGCACGTCGATCAAGTGCAGGAGCGCGGCCAGTTCGCTATGCGGGGGGGCCTGCTGGACGTATTTCCCGCCACCGAGGAGCACGCCGTGCGGGTCGACATGTTCGACATCGAGATCGAATCGTTGCGCTGGTTCTCGACCTTCACCCAGCGCTCGCTCGGCGACGTCGAGGAGGTCGAGATCGCTCCCGCCGCCGAGCTTGCCCCCGAGCATCGCGAGCTCGCCGAGATCGCCGCCGCCACCGGCGCCTTCTCGGCCGCTGAGGGCGACGCCGCGGAGGGACGGCCGGACATCGCCGAGCTGTTGCCGGTCGAGCGCTTCGGTGCCCTGCTCGAGTTGATCGGGGGGGAGGGGACCGAGGGGTCGGGCACTCAAATCATCGTGGCCGCCGAGGAGGAGCTCGAGCCGGCGCTCGAGGATCACTGGAACGACGTTTGCGCGGCATTCGCCGACGAGGACGCCCATCACCTGTATGTGAGTCCGGAGGAGGTGCGCGCGAGCGTGGGCGCGCGCACGCGGGTGTGGCTCTCCTCGTTGTCGAGCGGCCAGGAGATCGAGTTGCGCGCGTCGGCCGCCGACACGGCTGCGCGCTCCCTCGCCGAAGCCGAGCCAGAGCTCGAGAAGCTGGTGCGCTCGGGCTACCGAACGGTCGTCGCCTTCCCCAGGCGTGGCGAAGGCGAACGGGCCGCCTACAACCTCGGTCGCCTGAAGTCCGACTGGCTTGACGGGGACGTGGATGTCGCGCGCGCACCGCTCGAGGCCTCGCTGCGCTTCGCTGCCGCATCCTTGCGCGAGGGCTTCGTCGCGCCTTCGCTGAAGCTCGCCGTGTTCCCCGAGCACCGCCTTCTCCGCCGCCGCCGCGCCGATCGGGGGGGCGCCGGGTCCGGGACTGGACGCTCGGGCCGGGCGGGTGGGCCGTCATCTCGCGGTGCGCTGCGCTCGTTCACCGAGCTTCGCACCGGCGACATCGTCGTGCACGAGGATCACGGGATCGCCCGTTTCGCGGGCTTTCAGACCCGCACGGTGGCGGACGTCACGCGCGACTACCTCTACCTCGAATACCAGGGCGACGATCGCGTGTTCTCTCCCACCGACCAACTCGCGAAGATCTCACGCTACGTGGGGGCGGGTGGTGAGGGAGGCTCTCCGCCGCTATCCAAGCTCGGGGGCTCGCGCTGGGAGGCGATGAAGGCGCGCGCGCGCCGCGCCGCCCAGGAGCTCGCGGGCGAGTTGCTCAGCCTGTATGCCGAGCGTCGCCGGCGAGCGGGCCACGCGTTCGAGCCCGACTCCGACTGGCAGCGTGAGTTCGAGGAGCGCTTTCCCTACACCGAGACCGCCGACCAGATGGAGGCGATCGAACTCGTCAAGGCCGACATGGAAGCGCCGCGCCCGATGGACCGGCTCGTGTGCGGAGACGTCGGCTACGGCAAGACCGAGGTCGCGCTGCGCGCCGCCTTCAAGGCCGCGAGCGAGGGCAAGCAGGTGCTGATGCTCGTGCCCACCACGATCCTTGCCCAGCAGCACTACGGCACATTCTCAGAGCGTCTGGCCGACTATCCGCTCACCGTCGAGCACGTCTCGCGCTTTCGCTCCGCCGCCGAGCAGAAGATCGCCCTGCAAGGGTTCGCCAAGGGCGGCGTTGACATCCTGATCGGCACCCACCGCGTGCTCTCGCGCGACGTGCGCGCCAAGGACCTGGGTCTCTTGATCGTGGACGAGGAGCAGCGCTTCGGCGTCAAGCAGAAGGAGCTGTTGCGCCAGCTCAAGCTGAAGGTGGACGTCATCTCGATGTCCGCCACCCCGATCCCGCGCACCCTGCAGATGTCGCTCGCCGGCCTGCGCGAGATATCGGTGATCGAGACGCCCCCCGAGGGCCGGCGTCCCGTGAAGACATATGTGGGCGAGTACGAGGAGGAGCTCGTCAAGCGCGCGATTCTGCGCGAGCACGAGCGCGGGGGACAGGCGTTCTTCATGCACAACAGGGTCGAGTCGATCGAGCAGACCGCCGAGCGTCTGCGCGCGCTGTGTCCCGGTGTCCGCTTTGCCGTGGCCCACGGCCAGATGGGAGAGGGCGAACTGGAGACAGTGATGATGGACTACCTGCAGGGGGGCGCCGACGTGCTCGTGTGCACATCGATCATCGAGTCGGGCATCGACATTCCCCAGGCGAACACGCTGATCGTCGAGCACGCCGACACGTTCGGGCTTGCCCAGCTCTACCAGATCCGTGGCCGTGTCGGGCGCAGCCGCGAGCGCGCATATGCCTACCTGCTCTACGACTCGGCGGCCGCGCTTACTCCCGAGGCGGCTCAGCGGCTCTCGGCGCTGTCTGACTACACGGAGCTCGGCGCCGGCTTCAAGGTGGCGATGCGCGACCTGGAGATACGCGGCGCGGGCAACCT
The DNA here is from genome assembly GCA_049800435.1 of Solirubrobacteraceae bacterium. Lineage (GTDB taxonomy): Bacteria > Actinomycetota > Thermoleophilia > Solirubrobacterales > Solirubrobacteraceae > Palsa-744. Next base: position 799 of record JBARJU010000071.1, on the reverse strand, counting down.
GCTCGGCGACGAGCAGTCCGGTCACGTCGCCGCGCTCGGGTTCGAGTTGTACATGCAGATGCTGGACGAGGCCGTGCGCGACGCCGGTCCTGCCGACGGCGAGCCGGAGGACGAGCTGCCCGAGCCGGTGCGCCTGGACGTCAACGTCAACGCCTACATCCCAGCCGACTACGTGCCCTACGAGCAGGCGAAGATCGAGGTCCACCGTCGTGTGGCATCCGCGCTCGAGGTGGCCGACGTGGAACGCCTGCGCGAGGAGCTCGAGGATCGCTTCGGGCCCGTTCCTGAGCCGCTTGGCAATCTTCTTGCTCTACAGCGCGCGCGCATCAAGTTCGGCCAGGCCGGCGCCCAAACCGTCAGCTTCCGCGGCGATCGCCTCGCGGTGACCCCGATCGAGCTCGACTCCGTCCGGGCCAAGCGCCTGCGCGAGGAGCTCCCCGAGGCGTTGTATGAGTCGGGACGCTCGCAGGTGTCGGTGCGTGTCCCCAAGGAGGGAGAGCAGCGCTTTCCGACGGTGGTGCGGGCCGCCGACGTGCTGCTGGCGATCGTGCGCGAGGCGGCTTAGAGGCGGCCGCGAAGGCTCGACCTGGCTCAGCGAGCGCGATCGCGCCAGCAGTCGGACCGCTGGTCGGGACCACGAGACGGGTCGCTTTGGGCGCGTGAAGTAGCAGCCTCAGGGCCTATACCGGAAGGCCTGCACGTCTGGATGCGGCCGATTGCCTTCGCGAGGCTTTGTCCTCGGGCTCGACGTGGCACCACCACGTCTTCGCCCTTGCGTCCGCGCCTCGCTCGACACTCG
>JBARJU010000070.1:0-2889 GCA_049800435.1 Solirubrobacteraceae bacterium | reverse complement strand
CCCGCAAGCAGCGCCCTGGCTTGGGCCGCGGTCAGTCGAGCCGCGGTCGTCGCGCCCGTCGGCGAGCCTCCCGGGAGCTCGGACACGCCGACCGCGACCAGCCCGGCGACGGCCAGGCAAACGAGCGTCAGGATTGTGCGAGCGGTAGTCATGGGGCGGGCGATTCGAGGCTATCTCAAGCGACGCGACGCCGGTTGAGCCCACGGCGCACGCTTGGCCCGTGGGGGACATGGCACAGTCGAAGCATCCCATTAGCCGCAAGCCCTTCAATTCGCCCGGGCGGTGTTGTATCCTGAGGGCACGGAGCTGAGGGATCGCCTCCCTCAATCCTCCCAACCATTCCGTGAGTCTCACCGGCCAAGCGCCGGTTTCACGAGTTACGCGGGGCCCCTTGATGGCGGCTCCATCTCGAAGCCCAGAGCCTCTTATGGCCGAGTCCACCGCAGTGGCCCTCGCGGCCGCGTCCATTCCCAGTTCCGCCGAAATCGCTCGTGCGGAAAAGCTTGTGCGCGAGCGTTTCGTGCACAAGGGCGAGGACCCAGCGGTCGCGCTGGCCCGGGTGGGTGGGTCGGCAACTCCTCGGCGGCGGGCGCTCGACCAGGCGCTCGTCGAGGTGGGGGAAGGCGCCAAGCATCCCTCCACCGCCTGGCGGCGCGAGTTCTCGCTGCTACTGGGACTCGAGCGGGTGCTCTCCGAGGATGAGCCCAAGCTTGTCGATGGAACAGTGCTCTCGGCCCACCAGGTCGACGCGCTGTCTGGCACGCTCACGGCCCTGCTGGCAGAGGCTCAGCAGCGCTCGACGGCCAACGGCAACGGCCGCGCCGCGGCGGCTGCCTCGCCCGAGTTGCTCGCGTCGGCCGCGATCCTTGGCACCGACGAGGAGCAGACGCCGCGTCCGGCGCGGGAGACCGAGTCGGCCGACGCCGTCGAGGAGTCCGAGGTCGAAGCGGACGCCGAGGAGGACGAGGCCGAGGAGGATGTGGAGGACGACGACGATGACGAGGATCTCGGTCCAGTCCAGCGAGCAGCGCCCGACGAGGACGACGACGAGGACGACTTCGATGAGGAGATCGAGCCCGAGCCCGAGCCGGAGGAGGAGTCCGAGGTCGAGGAGGAGTCCGAGGAGGAGCCACGGGACTGGATCGACGAGGAGGACGAGGAAGCGATAGCCGAGCAGCCCGAGGACCCCAACGCGGCCAAGCGCTTCTGGTTCGAGCACGCCACAGGCGCCGGCAAGACCGTGGCGGCGCTCGGCTTCGTCGAGGCCTCCCAGACCGGCGGCATCCTGATCCTCACGCACAGGCGCAACCTCGTCGACCAGTTCCACGGCGAGCTGCGCGAGCGCGGCTACCAGAAGCGAATCTCCCGCGCGCTCTACGTCGGCGAGGACTCCCCGAAGGGGCCCGTGACGGTCGAGACATATCAGTGGTTTGTGCGCAACGCGGGGCGTATCTCGAGCGCCTACACGATCGTCATCTGCGACGAGGCCCACACCGCCCTCGGCGAGAAGACCAGCGGAGCCATCAGGGCGTGGACGGGCCCGATCTTCATCGGCATGACCGCCACGGGCGCCCTGATCGCAAGGCACGTCACCGACCTGTTCCCCACGCAGACCTCGCGCTTCGACCTCGCCCAGGCCGCGCGTCGTGGCGTGATCTCGCCCTTGCGCTGCGTGCGCATCTCCCCGGGCGTGGGGGTGCGCACGATCGCCAACGTGCCACTGCGACGAGGCGAGGTGGACACCGAGTTCGACCAGGAGGAGCTGGCCGCCCTGCTCGACCAGCAGCCGTTCAACATGGCCGCCGCCAACCTCTACAAGACGCGCTTCAACGGCGTTCCGGGTGTCGTGTACGCCGCCGGGGTGCGGCACGCGTACAACCTCGCCGAAGCGTTCAGGGCCGAGGGCATCAAGGCGATGGGGGTCTCCGGGGAGACCCCCAAGCGCGAGCTCGCGGAGGTGCTCGCGCGCTACGAGCGCGGGGACATCGACGTGCTGATCAACGCCCAGCTGCTCGCCGAGGGTTGGAACAGCCCGCGGGCGACCGTGTGCGTGCACCTCGCGCCGACCGCCTCCAAGCGCATCTACCAGCAGAGGGTGGGCCGCGTGACGCGTCGCCACCCGGGCAAGGAGGCGGGCCTGGTCGTCGACTTCGTGCATCCCGCCACCAAGAACGACGATCCGGTGGTGACGCTGCACTCGCTGCTCGACCGCGATGTGTACAGAGGCGGGGCGATCGTGGTGGGTCCCGTGCGCCGTGGGCGTGGGCGGCGGATGCGCGTCGAGCGGCGCGTGCTGCCCGTGTGCGCTGAGGAGGAGCGGCGCTTCGAAGTGTTCGAGCGCGAGTTGTGGCGCATAGCGGTGGAGAATCTCGACTACGGCGAGCAGCACGTGTGGGCGGCGCTGGCGGGCGCACGCGTGACCCCCAACGGCTGGCGCAGGGCGCGCGCGATGCTCCACTTCGACCGCACGGGCGAGCTCAAGGCACGCTTTTTGATCACGGCCGTGCAGCGCAACAAGAGTCCGCAGTTGCGCCTGAAGGCGCTCTCGGAGATCGCGGCGTTGCGCGATCCCGACGCGTTCGACACGGCGATCGACATCGCCGGATCGTGGTCGCGCGAGGAGCGCAGGGAGGCCGCCAAGATCATGCTCAGGGCGCTCGTGGAGCGCCGCATTGGTCGCCGCGACCAGGCCAACGCGTGGATCTGGCGCCTGGCGGAGTACACGAGGGATGTCCACGAGGAGTACGCCGTGCAGCGCTGGCCGGAGACCAAGCGATTGCTCGGGCTGCTCGTGAACTCCGCGGGGGGCGCTCACGCGCGCAATGCACGCCGGCTGGTGCACGCCGCGCGTAAGCAGTACCGCAGGCTCGCCGCCGCGCTGCTGGCGGC
>JBARJU010000069.1:0-3719 GCA_049800435.1 Solirubrobacteraceae bacterium | reverse complement strand
GTGGCGTGGCACCGGCGAGCGTCGCCGAGGCCGAGCCGCTGAGGCTCGAGGGGCTGCCCAAGGTGGCGGTCCGCTCTCTCACCGACTACCGCCGGGCGCGGGCATGAGCGCGCTCGACTCAGAGCTCGAGGCGGGGCTTCGCCGGCTGCGTCTGCGCGGGATGCGCGAGGTCGCACCCGATCTGCTGCAGACCGCCAAGACCCAGCGCTGGGCGCCGGCGGAACTGCTCGCCACGCTCGTGCGCGAGGAGATCGCTGCCCGGGAGGCCTCAAACCAGCGCGCCCGCCTGAAGGCCGCCGGGTTCCCCGCACACAAGACGCTCGAGGGCTTCGACATCAAGGTCTCAGAGCTACCGCGCGCCACGTTCGACTTCCTCGCCTGCCTTGAGTGGCTCGATCGCAAGGAGAACCTCTGCCTCGCCGGCCCGAGCGGCGTCGGCAAGAGCCATCTCGCCCAGGCGCTCGGGCGCGCCGCGATCGCCGCCGGCAGGAAGGTCCGCTTCTTCCAAGCCGACCAGCTGATCGAGGCGCTCTACCGCGGCCTCGCGGACAACACCGTCGGCAAGCTCATCGAGCGACTCTTGCGCCACGACTTCATCGTCATCGATGACCTTGGCTTCACCGCCCTTGATCGCGTCGCCGCCGACCACCTCTTCCGCTTCATCGCCGCTGCCTATGAGCAGCGCTCGGTGGCGATCACGACCAACGTCGACTTCGAGCGCTGGACCCAATTCCTGCCCGACGCAGCCACCGCGACAGCGATCCTCGACCGCTTCCTTCATCACTGCCACGTGATCACGCTCGAAGGCGAGAGCTTCCGCCTTCGCGAGGCACGCAACCTCACCACACCGGCATGATCAACGCGAGAACACCCAACGAATCGCCCACGCCAGCCCCGCAGAGGGCCGCAGAACGCCCCAGGACGCCCCGATTCTCGTCGCCGCCCAGCGAACCGGCCCGAAACGGGCCCGCCGGCCCCCCTCGACGATCGCGCCGCCGATCCCTCACTCCGCTCGCGCTACGCGCTCCGCTCCGTAAAAGACCGGCGAGACCCCTACACAACAGTCCTATCAGCGTGGGGAATTATCTGGCCACCAGTGGGGAATCTTATTGGCCCTTGACAGGCGGACGGACACAATGCGTGAGTAACCCGGATCAAGACTATCTCTACCTGCGCTACAGGCGCGAGATCCTGTGCTCGGCCCACTCCACCCCGCTCACATGCTCAACCGGCCTTCCAGGCCGAGTAGCCCGGCTTCTCCGTGCCGTTGGTCTGGATCAGTCCGCCGTAGGAAACCGGTGGTTCGTCATAGAGGTGGATCCAGCCGACCGCATAAACGTTCGGCAAGCTTTGAGCGATACGCAACCCATCGGTGATCCATTGGGCCTGAAGGAGGGGTTCCACGTAGAAATTGAACTCGATGTCGACCGAGGTGGGCACCGTCCACTCGGAGATGAACAGCTTGGGATGAGGATTGCCCGGCCGTCCCAGATAGCGATCGACCAGCTTGGACAGCCGCCCCAGGTCGGAGAAGTCGACTTGCTGGTCAGGCGAGGGCGGGTTGGAGAGGTTCGGAGCGCGGAAGCTGAATGGGTTGTGCCCGTACATGTCGAGCCTCGGCGGCTTGCCGTCGGGCAGGCGCAGGTTTTCGATCCACAGCTGCGTTGAGATGTCCCCGGTTGTGTAGGTCATCCCACCGATCACCAGATTGGATCGGCTGACGCTCTTCAGGGCGCCGTAGGCGGCGTCGAGGATGCGCGCGTAGCGGTGCGGAGCGGAGCGCTGATGGACGTTCAACTCTGCAGACGGCTTCACCGGGTCCAGCGGCTCGAAGTTGTGCGAGCGTGACGGCTCGCCCCAGATCATCCACAGGTGTACCGACGGGTATCGCTTTGAAGCCGCGATCGCGAAGTCGGCGTAGTCCTTTGGGTTGGTGGGCGCCCAGTTCCAAGGCTTGCCGCCGTTGGCCCAAGGGGGCGCGCCGATGATCTGGAGGGCCACCTGGATGTGGTAGCGCTTGGCTTCAGCCACGGCTTGGGTGACCTCCGCCGGCCAGACGTAGGCGGGGTCGTGAGGGCTGCGTGGGTTGCTGGGGCGGCGTGGGGCGATCGAGCTCCAGCGTACGTCGTCCTCGTAGATCTTCACTCCCAGTTCCCGGTACGTGGGGAACAGGGATGCGCCGCCATGGACGGCCGGACCCCACATCGCCTTCACGCTCGCGGTCGCACGCGTTGCCAGGCAAGCGCCCGGCATCGAGGCAAGCGCTAGAACGCCGATGCATGACGCGAGAGCTCTCCAGCGTGGGCTTGGCGCGCTGGGAGTGGAATGATCGGTCGAGGTGCGCATAAGGTCCGGAGGGGACCCGATCATAGAGTCCATCTTCACACGTCGTGCCGGTCTGCGCGGTGATAGCAGGTCCACGTTGGCAGGCTCACGTTAGGGGGGTTCTGCCGGGAGGCGAACGGGACATCATTCCACTGAGCGCTTGAAAGGGCTCAGGAAAGCTCATCTACCAGCTCGCCGGGACGCACATCGAGGCCGCGAGCGATGCGCAGGATCGTCGTTAGGCGAGGCTCGCGCGATCCGCGCTCCAGCCGGCCAATAGCGGTCGGATGCACATTGGTCTTGTGCGCCAAGTCATCTTGAGAGAGCCCGTGCTGTGCTCGGAGTTCGCGCAGGCGCTGGCCGAAGGCGATGCTCGCAGCGTCCGGATCCTCGTCGAGATGCTTCACCTCCCCATGTTCGACGCTGCGTGCCAATCGGTCCAGAGCGCCTTGGTAGGCCCATGCGGGGATCTGCCGGCCCGACTCGATGTGGAACAGTCATGAGGATTCGATGTCGGCGTCGAGCGCGACGGTCGCCGCGGTTCCGTCGCCAGCTTGCCCTACAGTGCAGACAATGGTCGGCAGGTACGATACGGCACCTCCCCGCACATGAGCAACACGCCGACACGCGGCGGCATCGGCCAGGTCGACGCGGTCGCCAGAACAACGGCCTATCCTCGCCCCCATCTGTTCCGGGTCGTACGGGTGACCACGACAAAGCAAAACCCCGGCGACATGCGCGAAGCGCAGAGGCACATCCGGGGTCTTCGCGAGCGACTATAGCGCAATCTCACCGCCCGAACAAGGCTCCGATGCACTTCTCCCCGGTCGCTCTCTCGTCCACCCAGATCGCTGCAGTGCGCGCAGCGATCGGCACGGACCGGCTCGCCGCGTATGACGCGGCAGCCGGGCGCGACCATGCGCGAGCAGTGGATCTCTACGGCTGGAACGCCGCCGTCAGCGCTGCTTTCTTCGAGGATCTGAGCGTGCTTGAGGTCGTGCTGCGCAATGCCTGTCATCGCGAGCTGCAGACCTGGAACGCCGCGCAGGGCCACACGAGCCGTGGTACCACCATCCGGTGCTCACGCCGGGCGGCATGCAAGGCGTCGGCAGAGCCCGCCAGCGGCCTCTGATAGCAGTGGTCTCACGTTGAGCGAAGCGTCCGGGGACGGGACCTTGTTGCAGGTGGGAAGTGCCTTTGGGAGACCAGCAGGTAACGCTTGGCCAGGCGCCCGCCCGCCCGGCGGTGAGAGCTTCGCTCCCGCGCGGGCGAGCACCTCGAGGCTCGGGGCGATGGTGGGGCCAGGCCGATCGGTTCTGAGGGGGAGGGTGAGGCGAGACCAGTACGAACAACGATCCAAACCATCCATCACAGTCCTTATGCGGACGCCCCCC
>JBARJU010000068.1:0-2200 GCA_049800435.1 Solirubrobacteraceae bacterium | reverse complement strand
CGGGCGCTTCGCCTGCCTGCGGCTCAAACCAGCGCGTGAGGCCCAGCGCGGGGTGGGCGGGCTGGGTGGGTGGGCCTTCAATCAAAGGTCGCACGTCGGCGATCGTCATCAGCAATCGGATCGAGCTGCCGATCTGTAGATCGGCAGCATTCGGTTGCTCGCCGCCGAGCACCCCGTCGGCGATCCACGCGTCGATGTGCTCGAGCTGGGCCGGTAGCGCCGCCAGATCGGCCTTCGCTTTGCCGTCGTCGGCCTTGTTGCGCCGGCCCATCAGCTTCGCGGTGAGCGGCAGCGCCGGGCGCAGCATCCCTCGTGGAAGCGGCAGTTTCGCGTCGCCCGCGTAGCTCTCGATGCACGCCGGGTCTCGCAGGAACGCCGCGTCGAGGATCCGGCGCGGAACGGCCTGCAACACCTCATCGCCCCAGCGCTCGGCCTCGAGCACTCTCGCGCGAGCGACGGCGTCTGAGAGCGGCGGCAACAGCGAGGGCTCGGGCACGAGCGCGTCAAGGCGGCGCATGATCGTGCGCGACCCCGCCAAGCGCTCGCCGTCGATGCGCAGGCCCGGCACGGTGCTGCCGCCATAGCGCAACGGACCCACCGCAAGCTGGCTGAGCGGCAGCAGATCGATGCGCTTGTACTCGATCGACTTCAGGCGTAGCGCGACTTCCACAGCCGCGCATGGATGCGATCCAGGGACCACGTACAGCTTCACGTTCACTCCCACAGCATAATCTTCCCCCATGCTGCTTGTCGTCGATGTCGGCAACACCCAAACTCACTTCGGCACCTTTCGCGGCGAGGAGCTGCTCGAGCACTGGCGCTTCGCGACCGTGCGCGAGTCCACGGCCGACCAGCTCGGGGCCGCGCTCGGCAACCTGCTGGAGTTGCGCGGAGTCTCCTTCAAGGATCTCTCGGGCTCGATCATCTCCTCGACCGTGCCGCACCTGGAGCCGGAATGGACCGCCATGGCCGCGCGCTACCTCGGCCACGACATGCTGGTCGTCGGCCCTGGCCTTCGGACGGGCATGCCGATCCGCTACGACAACCCGCGCGAGATCGGCGCCGACAGGCTCGTCAACGCGGTCGCGCTGCGCGCGCGCTTCGGTGGACCCGCCGTGTGCGTGGACTTCGGCACCGCCACCACCTTCGACGTGGTCTCCTCCGAGGGCGAGTACATCGGAGGCTCGCTCATGACGGGCATCGAGGTCTCACTCGACGCACTCACCGAGCGCGGCGCGCGCCTGCCCAAGGTCGAGCTCGCTCCGCCCAAGAGCGCGATCGCCAAGAACACGATCGACGCGATCCGCTCGGGGGTCGTCTACGGCTACGCAGGGGCCATCGACGCGATTCTGCGCCGCCTCTATGAGGAGCTCGGCGTGCGCGCCGACGTGGTCGCCACAGGCGGCCTCTCCAGCCTCGTGGTGCCATTCACCGAGGAGATCCACCAGGTCGACGACCTGCTCACGCTTACGGGACTGCGACTCATCCACGAGCTCAACGCCCCATAGGCCTGGCCGGCTCGATCCGGCAGCCACGAGCGGGCGAATATCGCGGGAACGTGTCTCTACCCTCGATAATTGGCGTATGGCGGCTCACCCCAGCCTTACAGACCCCTGGAAGCTCGGTCCCCTGACCGTCCCCAATCGCGTCATGCTCGCCCCGCTTGCGGGGATCGGCAACTGGTTCGTGCGCTTGCAGGCATTTCGCCACGGCGCCGGCATGGCGGTCTCGGAGATGCTCTCCTCGCACGCGATCTTTCACGGCAACGAGCGCACCTGCGTGGAGATGCTGCGGATCGACCCGCGCGAGCGCGTGGTTGGCGAAGGCCCCTTCGGTCGGCTTGGTAGAGGCGGCGAAGCGGAGGAGACCGGGGCGACGCGCGGGATCGTCTCGATCCAGCTGTTCGGCCAGGACCCCGCCGTCATGCGCGTCGCGGCCGCCTTCGTCGCGCGCGCCGGAGCCGACGCGATCGACCTCAACATGGGCTGCCCAGTGCCCAAGGTCTGCAAGACCGGCGCCGGCGCCGCCCTGCTCGACGATCCCGATGTCGCGGTGGCCGTCGCTCGTGCCGCCCGCCTCGGCTCAGGCCTGCCCGTCACGGTCAAGCTGCGCTCCGGACGACGTCCCGGTGACACGAGCGGCTTCGAGCTGGCACGGCGCTTGGTCAAGGAGGCCGGGGTCGCGGCGATCGCCTTTCACC
>JBARJU010000067.1:0-46211 GCA_049800435.1 Solirubrobacteraceae bacterium | reverse complement strand
GCTCCAGGCGGCCTTGCTCCCGACGCCACCGGCCCGGCTGGGCCCGGTGGCCACCTCGGCGGCCTACCGACCGGCGGACGGTCCCGCCGCGGGAGGCGACTTCTATGACATGTTCGCGATCGAGGATGGCCGGATCGCGGTCATCGTTGGCGACGTCTCCGGGCACGGTCGCCAGGCCTTGCCCCATACGGCGCTGATTCGCTTTACGCTGCGCGCGTACCTGGAGGCCGGTATGTCGCCTCGGGAAGCGTTGCGAACGGCGGGGGAGGTGTTGGATCCCCAACTCGGCGGGTGCTTGGCCAGTGTGGTGGCCGCTACCTATCAACCTCGCGAGCGTACGTTCGTGTATGCGTGTGCCGGTCATCCGCCGCCGATGATGCTCGGATCGGAGCCGATTGTCCCGCTCACCGCTTGCTCCGCGCCTCCGATCGGCGCCGGCATGCGCACCGGTACGCGCCAGAGCGTCGTGCACGCGCCAGGGTGGTTGCAGGTGTGCCTGCACACCGACGGCCTCACCGACGCGCGGGTCGCCGGCGAGTTGTTTGGAGCGGAGCGACTGGAGAGCACGCTCGCCGAGCTTGGACCGCGCACTACCGCGCCTGCCCTGTTGGAGCGAGTCGTCGATCGGACCAGCGCTCGTCCCGACGACATGGCCGCGTGCCTGTTGCGTGTGGAGGGGGGCGCGGGAGCGCCGAGGATCGTGACCGAGGAACTCGAGCTGGACCGGGAGGGGGCCGCGAGCGATCGCGCCAAGCGGTTCCTGCTCGCGTGTGGAGTCGAGGGCCGAGCGCTCGATGGCCTCGTGCGCTCGGCCCGAGAGATCGCCGAGAGCGAGGGCGCCGCTCTGATCGAGTTGCGCCTGACAGATGGATCGCCACAGGTCTCGGTGAGGGGCGACAACGTTGCGTATCTCGACGGAGCTCGCGCCGCTCGGCGAGCGGGCGCGGGAGCCTCGCGATGAGCACCGTTCCCCCTATCGCACAGGACGCGGCGATGGTATTGGGTCTCGCCTCGACGGCGACGCCGTTCGCGCGCACTCCCGAAGAGGAGGCCGAGCGCTGGCTGAGGATATTGCGCCTGAGTGGCGGGGTCGGCGCCGCGCTACAGGCGCTGGGCGTCAGCGAGGCGCCGCTTCAACCGGCCGCGGGGAACGGCGTTTGTGAGCACGGGGACGCCGATCCTATTGAGGAGCGCGACGTTGTCTTGGATGTGACAGAGGTCGCGGTCGCGGTTGCGCGCGAGCGCGACGCGAGCGAGGTGTCAACGACAGATGTGTTGATGGCCGTGATGCGCGTGTATGGCGCTGACTTCGATCGCGTATTGCGAGCACACGGAGTCGACCGCGACGAAATCGTCGAGCGCCTCGGGACAGCTGCCTTCTAGGCTGACGGTTGAGATCGCCACGCCGTCAGCGATTGCCTGCGCTACAAGCTCGGCGCCGGGCTCATCGCGTCCGAGCCGCGGCCCGCGACGGGCTGCAAGCCGGAGCTCCTACCGCGGTCGGTCCGGGTACTCGTCCTTGCGGAAGGTGCGAGGCTCGTCGGGCTGGGGCTTGGGCGTGCGGTCGAGCAGGAAGCTGAAGTATGGCGCGACGAACGGGTCGGGCGCCCTCACCGTGTAGGTGTGGTAGACGGTCCCGTTCTCGCGCGCGAAGGCGATCCAGGCGGGGCCCTCGCGCAGTCCGTCCTTCAGCTCGGCCCCGATCTGGTGCGACCACTCGACCAGCCAATCGGGCGGATCCTCGACCATCTTCTTGATCTCGGGGACGTGCTGCGCCTGCTCCTCGGACAGCGCGAGCTCGAAGTCGAACGGGAACTCGGTGTTATAGGTGGACACGTAGGGAAACTCCCAGCCCATCCGCTTCTTGTAGGCCGTAAGCCGCTCGATCGGCGCCCGCGAGAAGCACAGCAGCGTAACGTCGCGGTGGTTGAGGTGGACGAGCGACCCGTCGAGGCCGTCGCCGAGGGATGTGCACCCGGGACACGCGCCGCCCGAGTAGTCGGGGCCGAACATGATGTTATAGGCCAGGAGCTGGGAGCGGCCGTCGAAGAGCTCGGCCAGCGTCTTCTTTCCGTCTTCGGTGTCGAACTCGTACTCCTTCTGCACCGGAACCCAGGGAAGCCGACGGCGGTGCTCGGTCACCTTCTGGCCGAGCTTCGCGTGCTCAGCCTCGAGCTTCGCAAGCTCATCGCGAGCCGCCTGCCATTTCTCGCGGCTTCCAATCTTGTCGTCGGGCATCGTCCACCTCCGTTGGCTAGTGGTCACCTCAGCGTAGGCGGCCACGGTGATCCTCGGTGGTCGCCCACTACGTGAGACCGGCGCGCCACGCCGAACTCATCGCTGCTTCTCACAGTCGATTCGGTCATGCGCGACACAGCGGCGCCGCCCGTGGTTCGCTAACTGCGACTCCCGTGTTACCCGCCAGGGTCGTAGTTGACCGCGATCAGATCGGTCTTGCTATCGCCGTTCACGTCACCAGCCAGCGTCGCCTTCGTGCCAAAGAACGGCACATTCGCCCACTGTTGCGGAGCGGAGAAGGCGCCATAACCATTCGACCCCAACACCCAAGTGCCGGCATCGTTGACCGCGATCAGATCGGTCTTGCCATCGCCGTTCACGTCACCAGCCAGCGTCGCCTTCGTGCCGAAGAACGGCACATTCGCCCACTGTTGCGGAGCGGAGAAGCCACCTCCCATGGAGGGCATCACAAACGTGCTACCACTCGGCGGTCTTATCTCTCGTGTCGAGACTGTGCCGTCGTTGAGGATTGCGCCTGTCCCGCCGAAGTCGGTGGGGTACACCACGAGTCCATCTCTTATGCGCTGCATGTATCCGTGCCCGGGCGCCGACCCAGTGTGGACAACCCATCCGCCGATGACGTCACCGTTGATATCAGTCGACGGTGTTTTGAAGACGTTCTGAACTCCGCTTGTGCTGAAGTGATAGATCGAGAAATGGACGTGGGCGCCGCGTGCTTCCCCTCCGCAGCCAGTCGCAGTGCCGATGGTGCCAAGTGCATCGCCAGCGTTGACCACTTGACCCGCGTGTACCACTATGCTGGAGGTCGGCAGATGGTAGTAACCCGTCTCCCAGCCGCCGCCGTGGTCGATCACCACAAGGTTTGCGCACGGCCGGTACACGACGCCGGCAGCGGCCGCGCGCACGATACCGTCGCCTCCCGCGAAGTCGAGAGAAGTGTATTCAAACGCACGAAAATCGCTATCGGTATTGTGCGGGCCAAACCAAAGTTGCCAGGTCTGTCCCGCCGCCCAAGGCAACGCAAACGCTGGTTGAGGCGTGTTGGAGGGCATAGCCACGTAGAGGTTGCGCGTAGCCGGGGGCACGACGCTCGCAGGAGCAGACATCACCAGTCTTGCGAACAGTGCGGAGCCCTGGACACCCACCTGCCAGGCGCCGGATGCAGTCGCGTTGCGGGCGTTGGCCCGCATATGCGCTTCCGAGGCGCGTCCACGTTTGTCACTTGACTTGCGTGCGAGTCGGTGGGCGATAAAGAACACAGGCACGGGGGGCCCGTCGCTGCGAGAACTGTGCGGAACCCTCGCCGAACCGAGCGCCCATCGGCCGACAACGCGCGAGAATGAAAGGCGCACCTTGGACCGAGCTGGACGATGCCAGCTCCTATTCAAGGTCACCTGAACGGCTGTCCGGAGCTGCATCGAACCCAAGGTGGCTGCGCCCGTACGCGGCGGCTCTTTCGCGTCGGCACCGATCGGCGCGGCCGCAAAAATCAACACCAAAACGAGGGCCAGGGCCAGAAGCGGCGCCGCGAGTCCGCTCCACAGGCCAACCGGCGTCGCATTGCGGCTCGCTCCATGATTGACGTTCGACACGCTTCAGCCCTCCAGACAACGGCGAGAGCCAGTGAGCATCATGCTCACCCCCGCCAGCTCGCCAGTGTCGTGCCTCCGAGGCACTCTGTACGCTAGATGCTGCCGCGAGACCGTACTCCGGCGGTGACGCCTTGTCAATCGCCGCGCGACGAACTACTGATGTCCCGAAGTCCTCACATTCCAGGACGTCCAGCTACCAGGGTCGCCTGCCGCGAGCCCTCGCTCAGTTGCGGATGCTGGGTGTAGAAGCTTGGGCTACGCGGCGTCCCAGGTCGCACACCTGCTCGTCTGAGAGGTGGTCGATGGCGAGGCCCGCCTGCTGGAGCTCGCGACGGACATTCACCGTGGCTAGGACGGTGTCGATCGCCGTCCCCAGTTTGGTCAGCGCGCGGCTGACGAGTGGGTCGTCGAGCGAGGTCGTCCCGTCCTGCGCGGGCTTCAGCAGCCACGTCCGGAGCGCCTCTGCCTCGCTCAGGGCGAGGTCGAGAGTGAGCGTGGACTCGTGATCGACGTCGCCGACGTCTTCACTGGTTTGCTCGATTGCTGGATCGGTTGTGAGGTGGGTGGTGCTCATGGGAGAAGGCTCGTTTCGGGGATGACTCCCAAGCGCCGGGACGGGCGGGAGCCGGTGGTCCTTATATCGACGGTGGCAGGGCCATACTTGAGCGGTGTACTTTCAGCCAACGGAGCGCCCGACCGGGACGATCAACCTGACCGTCCGACTCAAGACTCCCGAAGGCAACGAAGGGTTACGTGCAGGGGTGTAACGCACAGCTTGTCGCAAGCAAGAACCAGATCGTCATCGCCGCCGAGGTCACCGTCGACTCCCCCGACTTCGGGCACTTGGAGCCGATGGTCGGCGCCACCAGAGCTGAGCTCTCGAAGGCGTGAAACCAGGCGACGGCCTGGGGTCAGTGTTTCTTGCGTGCCTTGATCGTGGCTGGCAGGTTGCCTGTGACCGACCGTCCGCCGACGGTTCCGGCGTACCCCAGCCGGCAAGTGCCGTACCAGGAACAGCCGCAAGCAGCGTGACTGCTTCGGTGATCAAACAATCATCGCGACCGGCACACTCAACAATGCCGCTCAGGACGATCTGCGAGCACACGACTGAGGATCGGCCCCGCCCGCTTGCGCCGGGCGAGGCCGAAGCACTCGCCCCGCCACACCTCCGACCCGTCCTCGTCGGAACTCGGGCGTGTCGCTGACTACGGGGACGCATCTGCTTTCCGCGCATATCGAGGCGCTTGGCGGGCCGATCGAGATGCGCACCGGGTGGCGCGGGTTCCGGGTAAGGGCGCTGCGTTCTCCGTTGGTGGCGTCTATGGTTCGGGCGAGTGACGGATATGCGCGCTGTCCGAGTCGCTCTCAATGCCGATCAAGCGCACGCTGACGCGAGGGGCCAGCACGGGTGACACGTTGACGCACGCCGGGACCCTGCAGCGGAACGACGGATCGACCATTGCATACGACATCGCGGGCGACGGCCCGCCAGTCGTGTTCATACATGGCCTCACTTCCTTTCGGCAGACGTGGGATCCCATCACCACGCTGCTTGCACCGGATTTCGCGTGCGTGCGGATGGATCTCCGAGGTCACGGGGCGTCATCCGCCGCCCAGGAGTACTCGATGCAGTCGCTGGTCGGTGACGTGCGCGCGGTCGTCGAGGAGGTAGGGCTCGGGGAGCCTGCGGTCGTCGGTCACTCCCTGGGTGCGAGCATCGCCGCAGTTTATGCGGCGGCGCATGGCGTGCGCACCGTCGTCTGCGTGGACCAATCGTTGCGGTTCGGGGAGTTCGCCGCGCTCGTGCAGGCGCGTGCCGACGACCTGCGAAGCCCGCGCACGATGGAGGCTGTGGTGTCGATCGACCGTGCCCTGAGGCTCGAGCCATATGCTGATGTCGAGGAGCTCGAGCGTAGAGTCTTGGCGTTCCCGCGCGAGGTCGTCCTCGGAATCTGGGACGCGCTGCTGACCACACCTCCAGAGCAGCTGACCACAATCGCCGAGGCCCTGCTACTTCGACTTTCGGCACCCCTGCTGTCGCTCCACGGCTCGCCGCCACCACCAGACTACGAGAGCTGGCTGGCTGGCCTTGCGCGCGGCGCGCGGATCGAGGTCTGGGAGGGCGCTGGCCACATGCTCCACCTCGTCCACCCGGAACGGTTTGCGGCACACGTCCGGCCGCTACTCAGAGACGCAGCGGCGCCCTGAGCGCGTATCCCCTGATCGCAGCGGGCCGCGCAGACGCGACAGCTCGCACGCACCGTCTCGAGCCGCACTGCTTGCAGGCCAGCTCGGCATGCATCGGACTCGGTCAGCATCAGCCCGGCGTGCCCGATGCAACACGAATGCGGGACATGATCGAGGCGACCGCGACCGACCCGCTCCTCTTCCCCCGGTTCTCACGCCAGCCGAGCGGGCGTCTCGGGAGTGTCCGATTAACTGTGTAGGCATGAGCGAAAGAGCGTCATGCCTACTACGAGAACGCTGGGTGATCACGTACAGAATGAGCTCTTCGCCGATGTTGACCGGCCGAGCGCATGTGTCCTTTTTCGTGGGGACTCGACCCGAGCAAGACCGAATTCGTAGACCGTAGAAACCCTGTAGTCCACTACGGACACTCACCGATGGCGGACTGTTCGCGCCGTAGTTGACTGCGTACGCATGGGTTCATTCGGCATGAGAGGACGGATCTCGATGGTGGCGTCGCAGATGGAGCTACGTTGGATTGTGCGTGGGATCAGTTCGTATGGGCGGCTGGTCTTTGCA
This sequence comes from Solirubrobacteraceae bacterium, assembly GCA_049800435.1. Lineage (GTDB taxonomy): Bacteria > Actinomycetota > Thermoleophilia > Solirubrobacterales > Solirubrobacteraceae > Palsa-744. Next base: position 39,594 of record JBARJU010000067.1, on the reverse strand, counting down.
TTGGTGGCGTTGGTGGCGTTCTTCGTCGCGCCGGCTGTTGCGAGCGCATCGCTGTCGTGGTCTGCGCCGGTCGCGGTGCAGACGGGCGGCGGCCAGCCGACGCATGCCGTGGCATGCCCGACGACGAGCCAATGCACCGCCGTCGACGCTAGTGGTCGGGAGGTCACGTTCAACCCGACCTCGCCCTCGCCGACCATCAGCGGCCCGGACCCGATCGATGGCAGCAGCCTGAACGGCGTGGCGTGCACGTCGACGAGCTCGTGCACCGCCGTCGACAACTTCGGCAACGAGGTGACGTTCAATCCGAGCAATGGAAACGTCACAACCCAGAACGGCGTCGACTTCAACGGCCTGAACGCCGTGGCCTGCGCATCCCCGAGCCAATGCACCGCCGTCGACTTCAACGGGCAGGAGGTGACGTTCGACCCGACCTCTCCCGGCCCCACGAGCCCGCACCAGATCGACAACAACAACAGCTTGAACTCGGTCGCGTGCACGTCAACGAGCTCGTGCACGGCCGTCGACTTCAACGGCAACGAGGTGACGTTCGACCCGACCTCGCCGGGCACGCCGACGCCCGCCTCGATCGACGGCGGCAACCAGCTGAACGCCGTCGCGTGCCCATCGGCGAGCCAGTGCACCGCCATCGACGGCCAAGGGAATGAGGTGACGTTCGACCCGACGTCGGTGGGCACCCCGACGCCTGTCGCCGTCGACACCAAATTCGGCGGGAGAGGCTTGGCGTGCACGTCGACGACCGCGTGCACCGTCGTCGACGGCAGTGGCAGCGAGGTGACGTTCAACCCGACCTCACCGCCGGTCAGCCCGACCGCGGGGCACCACATCGACAACAACGGCGGCCTGCAAGCCATCGCGTGCCCGGGGAGCAACTGCACGGCCGTCGACAACAACGGCGGCGCGGTGACGTTCACCCAGAGTTCGGGCGCGATCACCACCGCCTTGGCCACGATCGACTCTCCCGGTCAGCTGAACGCCGTGGCGTGCCCGTCGACGAGCCTGTGCGCGGCCGTCACCAATCATGGGGAGGAGGTGGCGTTTAACCCGACCTCGCTGGGCAGCCCGACGCCGCACACGATCGATGGCACTCAGGGCCTGAACGGCGTGGCGTGCCCGTCGGCGAGCCAGTGCACCGCCGTCGACTTCGGCGGGAATGCGGTGACTTTCGACCCGAATCCGTTCTCGGTTAGCAGCGTCTCGACCCAGATCGACTTCAGCGGCGGCCTGAACGCCGTTGCGTGCCCGTCGACGAGCCTGTGCACCGCCATCGACTTCGGCGGGAATGAGGTGACGTTCAACCCGAGCTCGCCCGGCGGCGCGAGCTCGCACTCGATCGACTTCAACAGCCTGAGCGATGTCGCGTGCCCGTCAGCGAGCCAATGCACCGCCGTCGACCAGAACGGCAACGAGGTGACGTTCGACCCGAGTCCCTTCTCGATCGTCAACGGCCCGACCCAGATCGACTTCGGCCTGAGCGGCGTGGCTTGCCCGTCGACGAGCCGGTGCACCGCCGTCAGCGGCGGCAATAATGAGGTGACGTTCAACCCGACCTCGCCCGGCGGCGCGACTCCGGTCCAAATCCAAAACTTCTTCGGCAACCTGGACGCCGTGGCGTGTCCCAACACCTTCTATTGCGTTGCCGCGAGCAACTCTGGTCAGGTGGTGGAGATCAACACGCAGACCAATCCGGTCGGGGTGACGGTCGACCAGGTCACGGGAGATCCGTTGCACGGCGTTGCCTGCGGCTCCGTGACGCAGTGCGTGACCGTCGATCAGCTGAGCAACGTGTTTGTGGGCGCATTGCCCCTGCTGACAGTGTCGCCGTCCCCGCAGGACTTCGGGACACAAGCGCTGGACACCGTTGGATCCGCAGTGCCGTTTACCGTGAGCAACACGACGGCATCGGCGATCACGGTCGCATTGTCGACTACCGGCGCCAATCCGGATGACTTCATCATCACCTCGTCGACCTGTCCCACCACCTTGGCGGCGGGGACCCATTGCACGGCCGACATACGCTTTGCACCAAGCGCGAGCGGAGCGCGAGCCGCCGCGCTCCAGAACACGGATGTGTTCTCTGGCGCTCAGTACCAGCTCGCGTCGCTGACAGGCACCGGCGGCTCGCTGCCCCAGGGACAGACTGGAGCCACGGGAGCGCCCGGAGCCACGGGAGCGCCCGGAGCTACGGGAGCGCCCGGAGCCACGGGAGCGCCCGGAGCCACGGGAGCGCGAGGACCCGCAGGCAAGTCCTTCAAGTGCGTTCTAAAGGGAAAGGGCAAGCTACAGCACTACAAGTGCACCGTCATCTCGAGCAGTGCCTCTGTGAGCGTGAACATCACGCGTGGACGGACGACCTACGCGGTCGGCATCGCGGTGGTGCATCGCGGCGTAGCTCTACTCGCCCTCCGGATGATCCACCCGATGAAGCACGGCCGCTATCTTGTGACGCTCGTCGAAACGAGGAGCAAGCAGGCGACCGTCATCCGGTTCACGAACCGGTTCTAGCCGACAGAGAAGGACCCATCACAGCAAGAGTCGGCGCCTTCCGGGTGCCGCCTTGTTGTGAGTAAGCCATGCTGCTCAACCGGTGCTCTCGGGGGTGACCGGTCGACAGGGCGCCTTCGTTGGCAGCGCCGGGGCCGTCAGTGGGCTTGCGGCGCTGGTCACCGTCCTCGTTGGGCGGCTGGCGGTGCCGCCCGGGACCCGCGCCTCCTCGTCGTTCTGGTCGGAGACCATCTTCGACGGATCCTGGCTTCTCCACATGCCAAGCATCCCCATCGGCGCAGTCGACCACCACAACCTGCTGACTCGGCCCGCATGCTTGATGAGGGCCGGTGCTCGTTCAGGATGTTTACGCTTCGGAGCGGCCGCGCCGCTCGATCTCTCCCGATTCGGTGACGGCGTCGATCAGCCCGTGTAGCTCTGCGGGTATCTCGTGCTCGTTGAGCAGGATCGAGGCTTGGTTTGGGTCGTCGAGTTGGGTGATCTCGTAGCGAAACGCGTCTGGACGTGGTGACTCGATGGACGCGTTTCCGCTCAAGTCACGGACGGCATGGTCCATTCGGGCGGCTTGCTCTGCAGGCATCTGGGCGGTGTCCACTTGCGCTCGCAGTGTGACGCCGGCGATGCCGCCCAGTCGCCTGATTTGTAGTCGCATGCGCGGAACGTTACAGGTGCACCTTCACGGCTTCCCAACCGGTGCGGACCGCTTCGGCTTGGGCGCTGGTCTGTCCGTAGGTCTGCTGTGCATGGGTCAACGTGCTCTTGGCAAAGCCGGAGAACGTCGTCGTCGAGGAGAGGTTCGGATCGCACAGTGCGGCGTACCAGATGGGGCCGGCTGCGTCCCAGGCGTGTCCTCCCAGCGTCGTTGCGACGACGTAGAAGGCGCGATTGGGAATCCCCGAGTTGGTGTGCACGTCGCCGTTGGGGATGTAGCCGTCCATGTCGGCCGGCTGTTCGTCGTGGGGGTTCGCCTGGCCAGGTTCCTTCATCGAGCGCAGCGCGGGGCTCAGTTCGGGCCCGACGATCTCCTTGCCAATCAGCCAGTCGGACTGCTCGACCGTGAGGCCGAGTGCGCGCTGCTTGACCTGTATACCGAACACGTCTGAGATCGACTCGTTCAGCGCGCCCGACTGGCCCGAATACACGAGGTTTGCCTCGTGCTGGGTGACACCGTGGGTCAGCTCGTGGCCGATGACGTCGATGCCGGCGGTGGTCTGCGTCAGCAGTTTCCCGTCGCCGTCGCCGAAGAACATGTGACCGGCGTTGTCCCAGAACGCGTTGTCGTAGCTGCTGCCATAGTGGACCAGTCCAAGCAGCGGCAGGCCCTGGCCGTCGATCGAGTCGCGCTGGAACGTCGACCAGTAGTAGTCGTAGGTCGCGCCGAGCCCGTCGTAGGCCTGGTTCATGGCGGCGTCGGCGACAGGGTTCTGGCCCTCTGAGCGCGCTACCTTCCCGGGCGTCTGTGCTTCCTGGTGTTCCTGGTCGTAGATGGTGCGCTGCGGTTTGCCGCCTATCCTCGCGAAGGTGACGGGCTGGGCCGACCGGCTGCCACGTCGGGCGGCCGCCTCGGCACGGGCCAAGCGAAAGCGGCTGTCGAGTACGAGAGTGTCGAGTGCGGCCTTCCGGACATCATCCGCCCCAGTACGTGCAAGCTTGTGTAGCAGTCCGGGAGGCAGGATGCAATGCAGTGAGCAGTGATGAGCCATGTCGCTCTCCTAGATGGTCGGGATCGTCTCGCTAGATAGGAGTCTTAGAACGTGTCAACGTTGCGGGTCACAGTGCCTTTCCTGTCGACGGCCACATACTCCCCCGCGATCTGGCCTGGCTTGAGGGACAGTCGCAGGAAGCCCCACTGGTTGTCGCAGAACGCCTCCAGTTCGCAGTCTTCGGTGGCTGTGAACGGCAACTGCAGCGGGCCGCCGCCGGGGGCCTTCGCGATTGCGTGGAGGTTGTGGTATCCGCCGGCCCCGGCGACGATGTAGGGGACCTTCTTGCCTGCGATTGTGCGAGTGAACCGCTGGTAGTTGTGAACATGGCCCGAGAGCACCATGTCTGGCGTCCGGCCGGCGTGCTCGAAGGCTTCGTCGAGCATCTGACCCATCCGCGCCGATCCGCCGTGGTGGGCGTCAGCGGAGTAGGGCGGATGGTGCAGGGCGACGATCAGCGCGCGGTCGGCGGGCGCTTCTTTGAGCTCCGCGACCAGCCATTCGATCTGGTCCTGGTGGACCTGGCCTCCCTCGGGCACGTTGGTATAGAGCCCCACAATGCTCAGCAGCTCGTCGGCGAGCGTCCAGTAGACGTTCGGCTGGGTCATCGTGTCCCGGTTGGTTTCCTGAGCCTGAGGGTCCAGATGCGGCGTCGCCGAGCAGAAGTTCTCCACGAACCCAGCCAGCGAGGGCGCGCCCGATTCTCCCGGGTCGCCGTCGTGGTTGCCCGCTAGCGCGACGATCGGCGCGTTGTAGTGGGCGTAGGGCTCATAGAACTGCGCGCCATATTCGCTCTCTTCGCCGTTGAAATAAACGACGTCCCCCACGTGGAAGAAAAATGACGGCTCGGGCACCACCCCTGGGGCAACGAGGTCTCCGACCATCGCTTCGGCGACGTGCAGCTGGGGATTGGGGTCCTTCACGCCCCCCGTGTCGCCCGTCACGTGGAGCACCCGCTGCCCATTCGCCGGTGCGATCCCGATCTCAGCCGTCGAGAGACGATACGGAAACGCGCCCGTCGGTTCCGGCAGCGGCTCGAATTTCTGGTTCGATAGGAACGAATGGAACTTTTGAACCTGTTCATCCGCCGTCCTAGGCGGAATACCAACGCGGTGCGGCTTGGCGGGGCTCTGCACGTTCATGACCTCCCAAACGATGGCCGTTCGATAAGTACCGGCTGCGGGCATCGTAGAAGCACGCATGCCCATATGTTCTAATCATCCCACAAGTTGGCTGTTTATTGCCTATCCTACCCGCCGAGTCAAGATCCTGTGTCTTCGTCGAGACTGTTGCTTCCTACGACCACCCTGAAGCCGGTCGAACCGCCCCGACGAGTTGCATGGTGGCGCCGTGCTGGTGGGTGGCGGGTAGTTCGCGTGTGAGCGCGTCGAGCTCGGCGGAGGTGACCCCCGGGTGCGTTACCGGCTCACGTGTCTAGTCAGTATGGATGCTGTAGGGGTGGCTGGCCCTCGGCGTTCGTAGGTTCGCGGGTTAGCCTCACGGTTGTTATCGACCGTCGCGGCCAGTGCCGCATACGAAGGAGGACCAGCCATGCCTGACGTTAGCCCTTGCAAAATGCGATGTAGTCCACGATCGGATCGGGGACCGCATCTCCGGTCGTCAGCAGCACGCTTACGGAGAGCTTGAGCAGGTATGCGCATGGCGGCAGCGCTTCGAAGGTCCATGCGGGGGCTGGCGGCGAGCCGACCATCGCGGGTGTCGCGGTGCCGTACCAGTTCTCGCCCGGGTCCTCGGCGGTGGCGGGGTTGAGGTCGAACGCGTACGGGCCGCCGGGTCCTTCCAGCCACGCGCTGACACTGCCAAGGTTGGAGTGGGCAGCCGTGAATTGGACTGTGAGGCCTTCGGTGAGCAGAGAGCACGGTTTCGAGGCGAGCTCCGCGATCCCGACTGATGTGACCGCGAGCTCGTTGGTGGCGCCGAACAGGCCGCCCGGCCAGTACGGGTGGTGGGAGATGTTGTTGTAGCGCGTGTTGTTGATCGCAATGTGCGAGCAGGTTCCAGCCTCGGTCCCATCGCCGCTTTCGCCCTGGTCTCGCATCCGCATGCGGATCCCGTAGTGCACGTCGGTCTGCAACGGCGCTTTGGCCGATTCGCCTGCGCCCACGCCCGTCTCGTCGATCGATTCCACGTAGGGCTTGAGCGTGGTGGTGTCCAGAGCGATCAGGTCGGAGCCCGGAACGAACCGCCAGCCGGACCCTGAGACCATGGGCGCGACCGGGAACATCGGTGGCACTTCGATCCAGCCGTCGGCGCTGGGGGTGATCGTGAAGATGTCCGGCCCTGACTTGTTGACCCACACCTCGATCACTTCGAGGAAGGGCGGGCCCAGGACGGGCCGGATGAACGAGCCGATGTTCGTCGGGCGGATCTGCGCGGGCGCGACCGGTGCCCATGAGCTGGGCAGGATCGGTTTCCCGTCTGCCAGCGTGCTTCCGTCCGCGGAGGTGGCCACGGTCTCGAAGCGGTACTCGACAAGGGGGGCTCCATCGACCACCGACAGGCCGCCATTGAGACGCAAGGTGTCGAAGAAGGCCCGCCCGTCCGTCACGGTGAGCCCGCTGCCGGGCGCATGGCTGTGGACGTCCGTGTTGTAGTAGAGGCCGCCGATCTTCGTGAAGACGCCGATCGTTCGCGGCGGGCAGACGCAGAAGCAGAAGCGTCGGCAGCGAAGTGAGCACACCCAGTGACAGAACTGGATGCAAAAGCGCTCGAAGCCGAACTCCTTGACCAGGGCCTCGAACCGCTCCGCATCCTGGCGCGCCACCGCTGCGCTGAGGCGCTCGAGCGCATTGGGGACCTCGGAGAGCTTGCCCACCGCCTGTGCGAACTGGAGCATCTCCTCGATCGGGGACTCCGGCGACTCGAGCGGGAACGCCCGGCACAGCGGCAGGCACACAAGCACGCACCGCCAACTGCAGAACCACTCGCACACCAGCCGGCAGAAGGGGTCGATCCCGGCGTTGGTGAGGATGCCACGCAGAAGCTCGCAGTTGTCTGCCTGCACAGCCTCGATTGCCGAGGTGAACGCCTTCTCATCCGCGGCGAGTGTCCCAATCGCCGCGCCCGCCGCTTGCAACTCGGGGATCAGGTGGGGGCGTTGCTTTTGCGGGACCGGCCCACAAACGACTTCGCAGATCAGCCGACAGCGGACGGCGCAGGCCCAGTGACAGAGGAGATGGCAGAAGCGTTGGAGCTCGTGCTTCTCGATTAGCTCGCGCCATGAGTCGGGATCGCGCTCCTGGACCGCAGTGGCGAGCAGCTCCACGAGCTCCTCATCCGCGGTGACCCGGGCCACAACATCCGCGAACTCGCGGATGTCCGGGATCTCCTCGCCCTCCAGCCGGGGCGGTCCGCAGAGCTCCAGGCAGAGAAGTACGCACTCCTTCGTGCAGAACCAGTGACAGATCGGCCTGCAGAACTCCAGCAGCTCGTGCCGCTCGAGCAGCGCTTGCAGCGACTCCCCGTCGACCGCGCGGAAGGCGTCTATCGCCGCCCGAAACGACTCCTCGTTCTCGCTGAGGCGCGCGATCCCCTCGGCACCTTGACGCAGCTCGTTCAACAGCCCATGCTCATCCACCGCTCCAGGTCCAGTCATAGGTGGCCATCCTCAGGTCGTAAGTGCGTTCCGGACGCCGACCGTAACTACAAATGCCGACAGACGCAAACGATTATCCGGAATGCTGGACACATGTACTACAGGCGTCGGGTAGGCAGGGTCTGTTCTGAGACCTACCGGGGAGTGGCGGCTGAGCGTATGAGCTTGGCTACGTCCTCGGGCGTCGCGCCAGCGCTGAAGCTGATGATCCAGGCCGCGAGCTCAGCGTCAGATACGTTGACCTCTAGGCCGTTGATCTCCAAGAACGTCAGCATGGCAACAAGTGCGGTTCGCTTGTTGCCATCGATGAACTGTTGGCCCTCAGCGATACCGTGCGCGAGTACGGTCGCTTGGAGTGCAAGATCAGCGTTCTCGTAGTGTGCGTAGGCGACAGGACGCGCGAGCGCGCTCTCCAGCCCTTCGCGGTTTCGTAGTTGGTCGGCTGCCTCTGTCGCGGTCGCGCTGATGATTAGGCCATGCAGCCCAAGGACATCATCGAGCGTTAGGTAGACCGTCTCGATCTCGCCAGGCTGATCCTCGGCCATGCCCTAGCGCTGGACAGACTCAGGGTCATGGTCGGCAAGGATCTGGAGTGCCTCGCCGTGCTCGGCGACGACACGCTCCCCAATATCGCGGATGCGCTCCCGGACCTTCTCAGTGGACATGATCCGCAACTCGCCACCCGTTAGCTCCTCGACCAATACCGAGGAGCCCGGCGCGTAGCCTTGAGCCTCGAACTCTCTCGGGATCGAGATCACATTGCTGTTGCCGACGCGACGCACCTTCACGACCTTCATAGCGTCAGTATATACACGGATAGCCGAAACCACCAATTTGCGCGGCACCGCTCCGTAGTTCCGGTCGACGGACTCCAGGCGGACAGGGTCCGGTGGGGCCAAGCGAGGCCGTCGCTCTCAATGGCGCCCCAGTCGTGCGACACGCTCCTGAACGACGCCATCTCTCGCTACGTGTTGAACGTCAACGAGCAGCGCACCGCCCGCGACCGCGCGTTCGGCGTAGACACAGTGCGCGAGATGCTCTGCAACGCCGCCTACGCCGGGTACGTGTCGGGACGCCGCGACAAGAGCAAGGCAATTACGGGCCTGCACGAGCCGATCGTGGACGAGGCCCTTTACGACCGGGTGCAGGACATGCGCCGCGAGCGCGTCCGCACACTGAAGCCCGGTCGTCCCTCAAACCGCTACCTGCTGCGCGGGATCGCCCGCTGCGAGCGCTGCCAGGGAAAGATGCACGGCACTTCCGTCGGGCGCAAGCTCGTGCCCCGCTACTACTGCTCCACCCGTCGCGCCGAGCACACCCGCGACCAGCCGCTCGTCCACACGGATGTCGTGGAGGCGGAGCTCGTCGAGTTCATCGCCGACTTCAAGCCCGCCCCCGGAATCCGCGAGGAGATCCTTCGCCGCCTCGCGGGTACAGCCACGGCAGATACCGCCGACACCGTCAAGCGGCGCTCCTCGCTCGAAGAGCGCCTCGCGCGCGCGATCTCTATGAGCTTGGCGACCTCACCCGTCCCGAGTACATGGCCTGCCGCGAGGCAATCAACACAGAGCTTGCCCAACTCTCCCCCGGCCCCCTCCCCGACCTCGACCAGGCCCGCAAGGTGCTCGAGGACTTCTCGATCTTCTGGACCCGAGAGACAGACCCCGCCGCCAAGCGCTAGCTCCTCGCGCTCATCTTCGAGCGCGTATGGCTGGACGAGCAGCGTGTCGTCGCCGTCCAACCGAAGCCACCCTTCGCCCCCTATTTCCAAGCCCAGCCGCAAGAAGCGGCGGTTTCGGGGGTGTGTAAAGAGCGGGAGCGACGGGGGGTCGAACCCGCGATTGTCTCCCCGCAGATCGAGATGGAACGTAGCGCTGGCAGCTGGGTTTCGAGGGCCATCCACTGGCTCTTGGCGTCCGGTGATATGCCCTGTTGTTCACTGGTCTTCTTCGAGCGTGCTGCGCAGACCCGCGAGCGCGCGAGCCCCGACCCGTTTGAACGCGACCCGGAGCAGCGGGTCGGCGAGCTTGAGCGCCCCCTTCAACGCAAGATCGGCGTCGTAGGCGATTCGCGTGCCCCCGCTAGACGGCTCGAAGGTGATCCGGTCCAGCGAGACCACGGTCGAACTCTCGCCGCAAAACGTGACGGCGTGCGGCGGGTCGTACTCGACAATGCGGTAGGTCAGAGGAGTCTTTCGGCCGAGGAAGCTGGCCAGGAGCCGGAACTCGCTTCCCTCGCCAACCGGCTCCTCGCCGAGGCGCTTGGCCTCGATGACGCCCGGGTCCCACTCTTCTGTGGTCGAGAAGTCGCTCAGGTAGGCGAACATCTCCTCGGGTGGACGCGGCGTGTCGAGGCTTGCCTTGTAGTGGGCCATCGGGCTCTCCTTATCGATTTGAATCGGCACCGGGCGAAGTCTGGGGCCCGTGCCAGCCGCTGAGGCGCTCGCACTCGGCCCATAGCCGCTCGCGATCCTCGGGCGTCTCCTTGGTCCACGGCACGAGGTGGGTCGGGCGCCGGCGGCGATCGTGCCAGAAGCCGCCGGAGCTACGCGCCGGCTCGGAAGCGGCGCCGAGCCACACGATCGTGTCGGCCCCCTGGAGCGGCGTGCGCAGCAGGCGCTCAGTCACCCGGTAGAAACGCGGCAGCGAAGACTTCAAGCCCGGGGTGTTCACCCAGCCGGGGTGCATCGCGTGAGCGACGACGCCGGCTCCCCGCAACCGCTCAGCCCACGTCTCGGTCAGCATCACCTCGGCGCGCTTGCTGCGCGCATAGGCGGTAGGGCCGTCGAACTCCTCACCACCCATCTGCAGGTCATCGAGGTGGACTCGCTGCGCGTACATGCCGCCCGAGGACACGTTGACGATGCGACCGGGGTCGCTCTCCGCGAGCAACGGGATCAGCAGGTTCGTCAGCAGGAACGGCCCGAGCACATTGGTCGCGAACGTCAGCTCGATGCCGTCGACCGAGAGCGTCCGCTCACCCACCATCGCGCCGGCGTTGTTGACGAGGACATCGAGACGCGGCATCTCCTGGCTGAAGCGTTCAGCGAACCGCCGTACGGCTCGGAGGTCGCTGAGATCGCACAGATCAAGGTGGATGTCGCCGTTGCCCGATCGCGCCACGATCTCCGCGCGGGCAAGCTCGCCGCGCCGCTCGCTGCGAGCGAGCAATCGGACAGTGGCCCCAAGGCGCGCGAAGCCCTCGGCGGCGGCGAGCCCCAGTCCGGAGCTTGCCCCGGTGACGAGCACGATCTTCCCGCCCATGGGTCGCAGGTCCGCGGGACTCCACGCGCCCCGGCGCAGGCGATACCCGACCCGGGTGTAGCCCACAACGACGGTTCGGTCGAGGACCGTGTCAAGCAGTGAGCCGATCATGCCGCCGACCCTTGGAAGTCTCGGCGCGAATACCCCACACGACAAGCATGGTGTATCGGCTTGCCGCCGCGGGCGCCCTTCCGGATGCGGGATAGTGCTATGTACATAGTGTAGAAACGTTCGATGCCCTAGAATATCCATGAGGATCGCTATCGTCGGCGCCGGGGTCTCCGGGCTTGTATGTGCATACATGTTGCAACGCGATCACGAGCTGGTCGTATTCGAGGCCGGCGAGCGGGCCGGTGGGCACGCCAATACGGTGCGTGTCGAGACGGATACCGGTGCCTATGATCTCGACACGGGTTTCATCGTCTTCAACGATCGCAACTACCCCAAGCTCGAACGCCTGTTGGGCGAGCTTGGGGTGAGGACTCAACCGTCGCAGATGAGCTTCGGGGTGAGCGACGGCCTCGATTTCGAGTACAACGGGGCCTCGCTGAACGGCCTGTTCGCGAGCCGCCGCCAAGCGATCGTGCCCTCCTTTCACCGAATGATCGCCGACCTGGTCCGCTTCAACCGGGAGGCCCGTCGGCTACTCGCCTCCGACGGTGATCCGTCACTACGTGACTGGCTTGCACAGCAGCGCTATTCAAGCATCTTCGTCGAGCGATTGATCGTCCCGCAGGCATCGGCCGTGTGGTCCGCGGATCCGGCGCAGATGTGGTCTTTCCCGGCACGCTTCCTAGTCGAGTTCTTCGACAATCACGGAATGCTGGGATTCCGCGACAGGCCCCACTGGCGTACGATCGTCGGCGGATCGCGCAATTATGTCGAGGCGCTCACGCAACCCTTGCGCGGGAGCCTGCGGCTCTCGACGCCGGTGACGGAGGTCCGTCGCCATCCCGGCCACGTCACGGTGTCCTCACGCGGAAGTGAGCCGGAGCGCTTCGACTCGGTCGTGATCGCGACGCACTCCGACCAGGCGCTGGCGCTGCTCGGCGATCCCAGCGAGTCCGAGCGCGAGCTGCTCGGGGCGATTCCCTATCGCCATAACGAGGCGGTCCTCCACACCGACCGCTCGCTGCTTCCGCGGCGCCGGCGTGCGTGGGCGAGCTGGAATTACCATCTCGACGCCGGTGCGCCGGAGCGCTGCACGGTGACCTACCACATGAACCGTCTGCAATCGTTGCTGGCCGACCGCGAGTTTTGCGTCACGCTCAACCGCACGGCGGCAATCGACCCGGAGCGGATCATCCGGACGATGCAATATGCGCACCCTGTCTACACTCCCGCGGGCGTCGCCGCGCAGACCAGGCACGACGAGATCAGCGGGCGCAATCGCACACACTATTGCGGCGCCTACTGGGGATGGGGTTTCCACGAGGACGGCGTCAGCAGCGCGCACCGGGTGGTGCGCGAGCTCAGCGCGCAGCGGACCGAGCCGGTGAGGGCATGACGAGCAGCGCGATCTACGAGGGCACGATCCGTCACCGTCGCTTCGCGGTGCGCGCCCACGAGTTCCGCCACCGCCTGGCGTTGCTATATCTCGACCTGCAGGAGCTGGATGGCCTGCTCGGCGGCCGGCTCCTCGCCGCTCGCCCAGGCCTGGTGCGGTTCCGTCGCGCCGACTACCTCGGCGATCCCGGCATTGGGCTCGCGGATGCCGTGCGCATGCAGGTCGAGCGCCGAACCGGCAGCGCCCCCGGGGGGCCGATCCGCCTGCTCACGCAGCTACGCACGTTCGGCCACTGCTTCAACCCGGTCAGCTTCTACTACTGCTTCACTCCCCAGGAGCGACTCGACGCGGTTGTGGCGGAGGTGACGAACACCCCGTGGGGAGAGCGACACGCCTACGTGCTCGGGCGCACGGACGAAGCCCCGGTGCTTGTCGCCACCTTCGCGAAGGCACTGCATGTATCGCCGTTCATGGGGATGGAGCAGCGCTACACCATGCGCGTGGCCGAGCCCGGCCCGACATTGGCCGTTCACATCGAGAGCCACGAGGATGGCCGGATCGCGTTCGACGCGACGCTTTCCCTGCGGCGCGCGCCGCTAACCCGCGGCGGTCTGGCTCGCGTCACTGCGTGCTACCCGGCGGCGACGCTGCGCGTGCTCGCGCTCATCTATGCCCATGCGCTCGTGCTGAGGCTCAAAGGCGTGCCGGTTCACCCCCATCCCCCGGAGCCGGCGTGACGGCGATACGGCACATCGCCTCCCTCCCCCGGGAGCCGGCGTGACGCCGATGCAGCGCGTCGCGAGGCGCATCGTGCTCAGCCTGCTGAGACGTCTGCGCTCAGGTCAGCTCACCGTCCTCGAGGGCGAGCGAGCACTGGTGCTGGGGCACGGCAGCCCGCAGGCGACGGTGCAAGTCAACTCGCCGCGGCTCTGGCCGAGGTTGCTGCACGGTAGTCGCGGAATGGCCGGGGCCTACATGCAGGGGCTATGGGAGTCGCCGGATCTGACGGCCGTGGTGCGCGTGGCCGCGCGCAACGCGAGCACACTCGACGAGTGGCGTCGTCGCGTCGCCCCGGCGCGGGTCCCGCTGCAGGCGATGCAGGGCATCCGCGCGCGCAACACGCGCACGCGCAGCCGCCATGACATCGCGGCCCACTACGACCTCGGGAACGAGCTCTTCGCATTGATGCTCGACGAGACGATGATGTACTCCTCCGCGTACTTCCCGAGCCGGGGGATGACGCTCGCGCAGGCCTCGAGGGCCAAGCTCGAGCTGGTGTGTGACAAGCTCGATCTGCGCGCCGGTGACCATGTGCTTGAGATCGGCGCGGGATGGGGCGGTTTCGCCGTCCACGCCGCGAGAACGAGGGGTTGCCGGGTTACGACCACCACAATCTCGCGCCAGCAGTACGAGCATGCCCGCGAGTGGGTGCGAGTGGCCGGCGTCGCCGATCGCGTCACGGTGCTGTGCGAGGACTATCGCGACCTGCGCGGACGCTACGAGAAGCTCGTCTCGATCGAGATGATCGAGGCCGTCGGCTATCGAGATTTCGACACGTTCTTTGCGCGCTGCTCGAACCTTCTCGCCGATGACGGGAAGATGCTGCTTCAGGCGATAGTCATCGACGATCGAGCCTACGAGGTCGAGAAGGCCTCACGGAGCTTCATTCGCACCCACATCTTCCCCAACGGCTGTCTGCCCTCGCTCGTGGTGATCGCGGGCTGCCTCGCTCGGCACACCGACATGCGAACCGTCGGACTAAAGGACCTGACACCGCATTACGCCGAGACGCTGCGGCGCTGGCGGGCCAACTTCGAGGCCGCGACCGCGCGCCTTGAGGATCTCGGTTACGACGAGCGCTTCCGGCGGCTGTGGGGGATGTACCTCGCTTACTGCGAGGCCGGCTTCGCCGAGCGGCGGATCGGCGTCGTGCAGATGTTGCTGGCCAAGCCGCGACGGCGCCAATACGCCGGCCTCACGAGCGCGCATGAGGCACCGCCGACGCTGGCTTGAAAGGCATGGTCCGTGCGCTCGTCACCGGAGCCTCCGGTTACATAGGTAGCCGACTGGTGCGCGAGCTGCACGCGCGCGGCGATCCGGTCGGGTGCGTGGTGCGCGAGGAGAGCCGGGTCAACTTCGCGCAAGGCGTCACGGTACATCGCGGCGACATGCTCGACCCAAGCTCCTTGAGCGTCATAGGCGACGGCTACACGACCGCTTACTACCTCGTTCACTCGATGGGCCGTGGGGCCGGCTCTGACTACGAGAAGCGTGACGTCATCGCGGCCACCAACTTCGCCCGCTTTGCTCTTGCCGCCGGGATCGAGCAGGTCGTCTACCTCGGCGGTCTCGGCGATCGTCCCGCATCAAAGCATCTGCGCTCGCGCCTGCGCGTCGGGGAGATCCTGCGCGAGCAAGGACCGCCACTGACCTGGTTTCGCGCCGGCATGGTGGTGGGCGCCGGCTCGGAGAGCTACCGAACGCTCCGCTCGCTGGTCGAGCGTCTGCCCGTGATGCTCGCTCCGTCGTGGCTGTCCACACCCACGCAGGCGATCGGCATCGCCGACGTGCTGCGCTATCTCATCGAAGCTCCTCGGATTCCACAGACCCGCTCCCGCGAGATCCAGATCGGATCGGCCGAGATACTCACATACGGTGAGATGCTCGACCGGATGGCAGACGCGCTGGCACTGCGCCGCCGCCCACGCATCCCGGTCCCATTGCTGACACCGTGGCTCTCCTCTCATTGGATCGGACTCATCACACCGGTCGACGCGGGTGTCGCGAGGCCATTGATCGAGGGACTCTCCACCGACACGACCGTCACCGACCGATCAGGGATGGATCTGTTCGACTTCCAGCCCAGATCCTTCGAGCAGGCGTTGCGCGAAGCGATCGCCGAGGAGGCAGACCGTCCGCTCACGCCCTCGCCGTAACCTTCACGTGAGAACAGCCGTCGCTTCAAGGACCGAGACAATTGGACGTTTGAGGGTCGGTTAGTTGAGGGATCGCTTCCGCGGTTTGAGAACGGTGCAGCGATGCGTGCGCTCTGGTCATAGTGCTTCTGGCACCAGCACGAAGCCCGTACGGCTGGCAGCGCGCCGCGGCTCGGTATCGAAGCAGGCGAAGTGGCTACAGCGCGGGTCGAGCTCGCGGACCGCGAGGGCGCTCGCGAGCTGTACCGCGTCATATGCTCGCAGCGCGTGGCGTGCTGCTTCTCGTGCGCCGGCGACGAGCACTGGCTCGGTCGGGGAGACGATCGTAAAGCGCGAGCCCGAGTCGAGATCGCCGTGGAAGTCGAGCTCGAACGCACTGACCAAAATGCTGGCTGCCGCGTCCTCCAGCTCGCCAGTTCGTGCCTTGCGCCACAGTGCGGAGGGCACCTCCACACGCGCGAGTGCAGAGATGACGAGCGCGTCGAGCGCCCGGATCGCTCGATGCCCGGCCTCGTCGGCATAGAGCTTTACCAGTGCCGAGGAATCGGCAAAGGTGCTCAGCGACGACCCTCAGCGACGAAGTCCGACAGCGGCCTGCCACGCCCGGCGGCGGCGCGGGCGCGACTCAGCACGCGCTCTGAGGGGCGCTGAGTCGGGAGGCGCTCGGGGTTCAGCAGCAGTCCTGCTCGCCCAAGGCGCTCTCTCAGGCCTGTGATCTCATCGCCCGCGAGGTCTGGGTCGACCGCGGCTGAGAGAACCTTGACGGCGTAGCCGTTGACGCTCTCCTCGTGATCACGAGCTGCTCCCTTGAGTCGCTCGGCGAGCTCTTCGGGCACTCGAAGTGTCAGCTGACGCATGATGTCATGGTAGCAAGCATGGATCAAAACGGGAGTCGTCACCCAGGCCCAGGCTGCAAAACGGTCATCGGCCATCGATGCGGACCCTCGGATCTCCAAAGCTCAGTGAGCGACCTCTCGCCACGCGAGAAGAGACGGGAAGACAAAAACCAGAAACTGCCTTGCTAGGAGGCAGTTCATATGGGCGCGGCGGGTTTCGAATCTGCGACCTCTCGCGTGTGAAGCATGACTGCGGTTGGGTGGGTTGGGGTGGTTTTCGCAGCAAATCCGCGTGGTTTGGGTCACAGGTCGATCTTCGAAAACCGGCTGATTGAGGCTCGATTCGGCGGGGTTTGGGCCAGTGAGCGGCTCCACTGGCCTAAACGTTTGGAGGTTCTGCCGGGAGATCTGGATGAGGTCGCCGAAAGCCGCGGTCGGCGAGGTGGGCTGAAACACCTGCCCTCGGCTGCCCATCGCATCGACGAATCCTGGCATCCTCGAGCCCTGTTATTGTCACGAATATGTCCGGAGAACCAGTAGATTCTAGTGACAGTTCGGTGATGAGCCGACTGTACGAGATCGCCGAGGCCCAAGGCGGGTTCCTCACCGCGCACCAGGCCGTGGCCGCCGGCATTCCACGATCCACGCTGTCCTACCATGCCACCGAGGGCGACGCGCTGGAGCGCGTCGGGCATGGCGTCTATCGAATGCGACGGTTCCCAGCACCGCCGCACGGTCACGTGATCGCCGGATGGCTTGCGCTTGCGCGCGCCGACGGCGTGGTCTCCCACGAGAGCGCGCTGGAGCTCCTCGATCTCACCGACCTGATCGCCGATGAGGTCCACATCACCCTGCCACGTGCCAAGCGAGGGATGCGCACCCCGTCCGGTGTACACATCCACTTCACCGATCGGTTGATCGACCGCCGAGCTCGACGCTATGTGCTCGGTATCCCGGTGACCAGCGTCGAGCGCACCGTGGCCGATCTGCTGCGCAGCGGTGGATGGACGGAGCAGACCGACCTCGCCGTCCGTCAAGCCATCCGGCGCGGCCTCACGACACGCCGGCGGCTGGAGGCGGAACTGCCGGCCAAGTGGCGCTCGCGGCTCGACGGTGCTATCGATCGGGTCGCGACGTGAAGTACCGCACGTCCGCGGCGTTCCGGACAGCGCTCGAGGCCCGGCTCAAGGCGGCGCAGCACGATGGCGTCGGCTTGACACGACTCCGCAAGCGCGTGGTGTTCGAGCGCCTGCTCGCGCGCCTGCAGGCAGTGGCGCCGGATGCCTGGGTGCTCAAGGGAGGCTTCGCGCTCGAGCTGCGGCTCGGTGCTCAGGCCCGCACCACCAAGGACATCGACGTCGACTGGGCAATCGGCGAGGACGAGGCGGTCGAATTGCTCTTGGACGCCGCGGCCGTGACGCTCGATGATCGCTTCGAGTTCGCCATCGAGCGGTCGCAGGTGGATGACGACCTGCCGGGAGGCGGCCAGCGCTGGACAGTTGCCGCGACGCTCGCCGGGCGCGAGTTCGAGCACGTAGCCGTCGACATCGGGTTCGCCGCAGAGCCGGTGTTCGAGCCAGAGACCATCGTCTCCTCCCACCTGCTGGACTTTGCGGACATAGCGCCCATCCGCATTCCCACGGTCGCGATCGAGCAGCATGTCGCCGAGAAGCTCCACGCCTACACCCGGACCTATGCCGCAGACAGGCCCAGCTCGCGAGTCAAGGATCTCGTCGACATCGTCGTGATCGCCCACACCACCACGATCGACGCCGACCGGCTCACACGCGC
Source organism: Solirubrobacteraceae bacterium (assembly GCA_049800435.1). Classification (GTDB taxonomy): domain Bacteria; phylum Actinomycetota; class Thermoleophilia; order Solirubrobacterales; family Solirubrobacteraceae; genus Palsa-744. The sequence continues at coordinate 21,419 of JBARJU010000067.1, read as the reverse complement.
GATCGAGGAGATCTTCCAGCGCCGCGGCACCCATCCCGTGCCACGCGCCGTGCCACCTCCGCCCGGCGATTGGGGCTCAGGTTGGCGCAGGCTTGTTGTGAACGTCCCGGCTGATGAAGATGTCGGCATCGGGCACGCGACGGCCGCATCGTTCCTTGATCCCATCCTTGAGCGCGAACTGACCTCGGGGACTTGGGATCCGGGCGTGGGTGAGTGGCTTAAGGAATAATGAATGTGCCATCTTTGTAACAACAGTGTGACGTCTTCGCAAAGTCAGTGAAGTTTCCTTCTACTCAATTGCATTGTCCACGTCCATACGCCGATCTCGTGGTGAACGCGTGCGGAGTGTCGGCGCCAGCTGCTGCGCAGCGGTGACGTCGCGTGTCGCGGTTTGCTCGTCGTCGTCGCGTCCAAGGTCGATGTCCTTGGTAGAGCGTGTCGCGAACTGTCAAGGCCGGTCGAAAAGTCACCCCGTTTCGGGGCTACGACGAGCAGGCGGCGCAAGAAGAGCTCGAAAGCGACGCGCTTACGCAAGCGGGCCACGCCGAGCCCGGTGCTGGCGGCTTCATTCTTGAGACGCTGGTCGAGTGCTTGGCGGAATGCGACAGCGCTTGAGTAATTCACGAGTATGCGTCCGTAGTCGGAATGAAGTCGATCAGTTGCGTCTTGCCGCGACGGGCGGCTTCCTCTTGTAGCTCGTCTACCGTCAGCAGCCCGCGGCGCAGAGCTTGACGCACCGCCATTGACATCTGGTCAGGCTGTAGCAGGTCGGTGACGTCGGTCAGTGTCCGTGCGGGAGCGGTTAGTGGTAGGCCGTCGCGCCAAACGGTGGGGGCCTGTTCACGGTCGGGACCGGTGTGGATGACGACGCCAGGCGGTGGGCGCAGGCCTCGGTGCCGGCGCGCGACGAGTATATGAACGGTGGCGGGGATGTTGTCGTTGAGGTCAAGCAGCGAGAGAGCGCTCTCGTGAGAGACGAGCGCGTCGGGTATCCCGACAGCCATCCACGCCTCTCGCATGTCGTCGTGCTCGACGGTGGGAAACCCGTGGATGCGGTACAGCAGGCTACGAGGCGGCTTGGTGCCCAAGGCCATCGAACGCGTCTTGGTCGACTCCGTCAAGCCGATGCGGCCACGCGAGATCCATGCTGAGGTCGAAGACCTGCTCGGGAAGTCGGTACCGACCTCCTCAGTCAAGAACTGGCTGGCCATGCAGGTTCAGGATCAGAAGTCTCAAGTGGTGCGGTTGGGACGCGGGCGGTATCGGCTGGTGGTCTAACGCGCTCTCCGCCTGGTAGTGGCACCGTTGCCGTGGCCGGAAACAGTTAGGCGGCTCGGCTTACTGCGGACGCTTGGGAGTGCGTCCCCTCGGGGGCCGCTGTCTCGCAGTCGCCATGTAGAAGCTCTGGTGCGGGATCAAGGCCATTGGGCCACACCACCGTTCGCGCTTCGTCGTCGACCCGAACCTGCCGGAAGTACTCGGGATCATGCAGGGGTTCTCCCAGCGTCCCGTGCAGCAAGAAGGCGCAGTCGACCTCACGCTCGATGCCGTCGTTGAACGCGACCTGTAGGCGGTAGCCGTCTAGCGGCTGGACGGTGGTGACTCGAAGCATTGTTCCTTCATGCTAGGGCAGAGGCTCGATTGGCGCCAGGGGCTCCAGTTCCTGGGCGCGTGTCCAGTTATCGGCGAGCTCCTCGGTATGGAGTCGTGCCCACGCCCGGACGAGCCGTAGTGCACGCGGTGGAAGCGACCCGTTGAGGATTCGCAGAGTGGCGAGCTCGATCTGAGCGACGTCGCCGCCGTACTGGGCGTGGAAGTGCGGCGGAGGATGATCGGGACGGTACATCCAGATGACGATCCCGTAGAACGTGGCAAGGCGAGGCACCGCGGCATTGTCGGCTACAGCGCGGCGGACATAGCCCATTCCCGATCAAGAAGGGCACCGCTATGGGAGCATCGGTTCCCACTGCTATTGGCGAACCCTGTCATCAAGGCGAGTACGACAACAGCCGATCGCCCACCAGGGGTTCGATTAGCCACGAGATGGTCTCTGCAGAAACGGCTTTCGGAAGCCAGATGGGGCTGCTTGGATGCTATTCGAACCCCGAGATCCAGGGGCGCTTGCGACGGTTGTCCGACAAGCTGGAGCGGCTGGTGGCCAGCAACGCGGCTCCCCGGCCCAGTCATCGCCAGGACAAGCGACTGCGTAGCGGGCTGGTACCGAAGGCCATTGAGCGTGTCCTACGCGATGCCCTCGGTCCAATGCAAGCGCACGATATCCATGCCGGCGTCGAAGAGGTGCTCGGCCGGTCGGTGCCGACCTCCTCAGTCAAGAACTGGTTGGCGAAGCAGGCTCAGGGAGAGCAACCCGAGATCCTGCGGCTGGGTCGTGGACGGTATCGGTTGATCGAAATCCCCTAAAGGCCGAATCCACTCCGGCCATAGTTCTCTCGGAGGAATCAGTAGTCGCCGGATATCTGCGCGTAATAGCCTGTTGGCGCGGACGAGGGGCTGTACCATCGGGCCAACGACACACGCACGAGCGAACCGGCGGCAATGCGATCTGGCGGATCTTCTACGCCCGCCCATGTGAATTCATCCATTGCACTTGGGCCCATGTACAGGTAGCGCACTTTCTCGAACGAAATCCGCTTGGCGACCTCGTGATCGGGGGTCCAGTAACCAGTGCTATGTGTGGGCAAAGGGCCAGCGTCAGGAACGTAGACGCGGCCGCTCGGCGTTGCCGCGACCGTGCCGTCGAACAGCACCTCGGGACTCCCGTTCCAAGGGGTGACTCGTTCGGCCAAGTATGCAGCGAGTTCGCTTCGAGGGATCACATCGGCCCGCTTGCCGCCCGTGACGAGTACGTCCTCGACGTGTGGGGGATCGGGATCGTCGTGGTCGGTGTAGTTCAGCTCCCATATCTCGCCGATTTCGAGCGGCTTCTCCTCGGGCATGTTCATGCCGCCTGGCGTGAGCAGACGGACACTGCGGAAGTCACGGTCGAGATCGTGACCGCCCACACATACACGACCTTTGTTCATTCGGGTTCGTGAGACGATGAGGACGCGGCTCATGGCAGGAGATGTTGGACTTGGGCGTGAGTCACCTGGGCCAATCGTCTTGCAACCAGACTCCGGTGACAGGCGTCAGGCGTCCTCTCGACGCAGAAGATTACGGGTGCATTGTGCTTCCCAAGCGCAGCTACAAGGTCATCCCAATCGAACGGCTTGGTGTTTCGCTCCTCATACGCGGCAATGAAGGCTGGTGTGAGTGCTTGGCGCTCTGCCTTTGTCGTGCCGACGGCGGCGTCGGCAAGCTTCTGGAGTTGGCGCGTTTCGATGCTGGGGGCCAGATCACGAATGTGCAGATAGTTGATTCCCCGTGCCGAGAGCTCGGCCTGAAGCCGGCTTGCGTTGGCGAACGAGTAGCGAGAGCCTCGCACGCCGCGTCGCTGACGGACATCGATGAAGACGTCGATGTCCGCTGCTTCGAGCGCCCCGAAGAACGACCCTGGCTCAAAGCCATAGGCACCAATCGTGAAGATACGCTCGATCAGCTCTGTGCCGCCTGTAGGTAGCGTCCGCGGGACTTGTGCAAGGCGTCCTCGTACTGACCCCCAAGCAGGTCAAGTTGACCCGCCCGCAACCGGTCGAGGATTTGGTCGTGCGAGCACAGGTCGTCGCGCTCATCGATGTGCAGCACATCGATTCCGTGCTCGCGAAGCACCTCTGCGACGAGCTTTGTGCGATGGCAGCTCTCCGGTCGTCCCTCGCTGCACATCACGGCGACTCGATAGCCGCTCTCGCGGGCCCGGAGTAGTCGTTCGATCCCATGCATAAACTTCGGGCGCTGGCGACAAGCAAGGTAGTCGACGCGCCCTTGCTCGTCGTAGCAGGCAGGATCGTCTGGTCGGCCTCCCAATTCATCGCCCATGAAGACGTACTTCAGCCCGCTGCGTTGGAGGCTTGCAGCAAGCGCCGCGCTTGAGAACTCGGGCTTGAAACGCGACCAGGGCGCTGACCGGACATCGACCACATGGCTGACGCGATGGTGCTGAAGAAGCGCGAGACAGTCCTCAAGGCTCCGCTTGCCATAGCCGAATGTCAGGAGCTGGTTTGCGCTGCTCGACATGCTTACCAAAGCTAGACGATACGGCGGCGGCTCATGCCTTTCGCTGCGCTGACGGGACTGGTGCAAGACCGTCGGGCCATCAACTCGCGGGCCTCGTTGGTCGCGCTTGTGCCGCGATGGTTTGATTAGTCGCGCGATGGTTTCCGCAGAACCGGCTTGTGGAAGCCCGATGGGCGCGGCGGGTTTCGAACCTGCGACCTCTCGCGTGTGAAGCGTTGCGGAGCGGGCCGCGCTGTGGGGCGGAATCCCGCATGGATACTGGGATTTTCCCCTTCTCGGCGGGCGCGGGCTCGATGCCCGAATTGTCGCTGTTTGCGGGCGATTTCGGGGGATATTGGCAGGGCTGCCATTTCGTCGCTGGGAGTCTGGCGGGCTCGGCTCGTTCTTGTTGTCGGCCTCAGCGGCTCGGGCGTGGGCTGTGCCGGGCAGCGGTGTGGACGCCGTGCGCGATCACTGGCCGGCCGGCGTCTCGGTCTCGGAGGAGGAGTCGGGCTGTGGTTTTCCCGGCTCCTCCGCGCTGATCACGCGCGTGGCCCACTCCCGCACGGCGACGACGGTCTCCAGTGCGTCGGCCCGGTCGAGAGGTGGCGCCTCGAAAGGATCGGCGTAGCGGAACTCGACGGCCCACGGCGTCAGAGCCACCGCGGCCTTCAACTCTGGGGTCAGGTCCAGCACGGCGTCCTCGATCAGACTGCACAGATAGTCGATGTCGTGCCTGCGCTCGAACGGCACGTCGCGCGCGGTCAGGACCGCCTTGAGCGCCTTCTCGATCGCTTGCTGCGCCAGGAAGCCGGCCACATGGTCGGGCACGTCGTGATGGTCTATGAGTGCGCGAAGCCCGGCCTCATCGCCGACGGCCTTGACGAGCAGCGCGTCGGCAACGTCGTGTTCGTCACGCTTCGACAAGTACCCGTCCCTCGGACAGCGCGGCGTGAAGCACCGTCCCCCGCGCCTCGCCCCACTCCTCGACCTGGGCCTCGCTGTAGACGAGCACGTCGATCGGCCTGCGCAGATCGTGCAGCGCGCTGCGCAGACGCACCATCTCGGCGTGCCTGTCGGGCACGTCGGGCTCGATGACGAGGAAGTCGAGGTCGCTCCCGGCGCGTGCGTCGCCCCGGGCATGGGACCCGAACAAGATCACCCGGACAGGCGAGCCCGCGGTCTCGGCCAACGTGTGTGCGGCTTGCTCGATGGCGGCATCCATGACGATCACGCTAGCGGATGAAGCGGGCGTGGAAGCATTCTCGTGGGCGCTGGTGCAGTTGGTGCTGGGGCCTCATTTTGAGGCGCTGCTCAAGGGCCTGGCGGAACGCTGCAGCGCTCGTGTACTTCACACGCGTATCTCGGTAGAGAGGATGGCTTCGATCGCGTGCTGCTTGTGGCGGCGCTCGGCCTCCTCCTGTAGCTGGTCGGCCGTGAGCAGCCCGCGGCGCAGACCCTGTTTGACGGCCATCGAGAGCTGCTCGGGCTGGAGGCGGTCGGCGACATCGAGCAGCGTGCGCGCGGGAGCGGTCAGCGGCAGGCCGTCACGCCAGACCGTGGGGATGTCTTCGTTGTCGGGGCGGGTATGGACGATGACGCCGGGGGGCCGGCGCAGCCCGCGGTGCTGGCGTGGAACGAGGAGGTGGACGGCGTAGGGAATGTTGTCGCTGAGGTCCAGCAGCGCGAGCGCGCTGTCGTGGGAGAGGACCGCGTTGGCGCCTCCAACGGCCATCCACGCCTCGCGCATGTCGTCGTGCTCGGCGGTCGGAAAGCCCTGGACGCGGTACAGCCCGCGGCGGATGCGCTCAAAGCGCCCACGGCGCACGTGATGGTCAAGGAGCTGGCGACTGACTCCATGCGCACGGGCCTGGCCAGCGTCGAAGTAGCCGCCTTGCTGGTATGACTCGGCCTCTAGCCCCAGCACATCGGGCTGTATGGTGTCCTCCATAGGACAAGTATAGCTTGACCTTCGCGGACGGGCTGGGCAGGCAGCATAAGCCGTAAGCTGGCGCGGTGGAATCGGTCCAGGATCGCATTGACGATGCGCTGGTGCTCTGGAGCGCCGGACCGTCGCGAGGGCGCTTTCCTGCTGGCGATCGTGGCGGTTGTGATACGCGCTCGGCAAGACTTCCCGACGCCCATGCGCGAGGGCGAGAGCTTTCGCCGATATATCGAATCCATATTCCCGCCTCGTCTCTCCGTCGAGTACCGTGGCAAGCTCTGGCCGATCGAGGATGTCTTCTATAAGTGGTTTCGTTGTGAGATTGTCCACGGCGCTGGCTTGCCGGTCGATGTAGGCTTGAGCGTCGATACCGCGCCTGGCGAACTGAGTGTCCGTGCCGGGGGTGCATCCGAATACAAGTTGCTCGTCTCGCCTGGCCAGCCGGCTCGCACACATCCCGCTCGACGCGCGAGAGGCGAGCCCCAGGCGCGCGATCGTCGGGACGCTCGCCCTCGCTGGCTTGCGCGTCAGCGAGCTGGGCAACTTGCGCTGGCGCGACGTCGACCTCGCCCATCGCGTGCTGCGGATCGCGGGCACCAAGACCGATGCGGCGGATCGGGACGTGAGGATTCTGGACCGGCTCGCCGAAGAGCTCACGCGCTGGTGCCTGGCGGTCCCCTCGGCCGGGCTTGACGACTTCGTCTTCCCGACCGCGACGGGGCGCAGACGCGACAAGGACAACCTACGCGAGCGGGTCCTGGCGCCAGCGGTGCGCGAGGCCAACCGCGCCCGTCAAAGCCGGGGACTGCTCCCGCTCTCGAGCGGCCTGACGCCCCACTCGCTGCGCCCCACCTTCATCTCGTTGCTGCTCGCATACGGAAAGCCCGTGCCCTACGTGCAGCGCCAGGCGGGCCACAAAGACGCACGCACCACGCTGAACATCTATGCCCAGGCCATCGACACCGACTTCGGCGCCAGAGAACGCCTGGAGTGGCTCTGCGCGTACACGCCCCACGACAGCGACACCACCACCCAGCTCGCGTCCGTCGACGCGGATCTCATCGCCGGCGTTGGCATCGACGCCGGCGACCCGGCGCTCCTGGGAAACGTCCGCGGACGGTAATCCCGAGCCCCTCGGAGCGAGGGTTTCGGCCGCCATATCGGCCACGGTCTTCCTGACCCCTGCTCCCCACAGCTGGCCCCAAGCCGGAAAGCCGCTCCAATACAAGCGATCCTGGGATGGGCGCGGGTGGTTTCGAACCACCGACCTCTCGCGTGTGAAGCGGTCCAGGAAGGATACGAAGAAACCTTGAAAACGGCTCAAACAAGCCATGTGCCGAACCGGACCTTATGCGCCAGATCCCTTTAGATCCTGGTTCTTCCCGGTGGATTTAGCCCACCTGAGGGGTCAGGTGGGCTAAATCCCAGCGACACTCACATGGTATCCTGCGTTGGCGTTTGGAGACGACTCTTGTCTTCGGCGTAAAGCCGTTGTGTAGGGGTTCCCTCAAGGATGAGGTGCGTTGAGCGGCATCGCGTGATTGTGCGCAAGCGCCTCTTCAAGGAACCCCGAGGTTTCTTCAAACAGGTCGTAGACGACCTCCGAGCAGGAGCGGGCGTGGCCGAAGGGCATCGAGTTGGGGGTCGCGGGATACTCCAATGCTGGTCCGTGGATCGTCTCGCGGTCGTCGAGCAACTGCTCGAGGCGCTCAAGCAGCGGCTGCCAACATCCATCTCTGGCAAGCATGGCTACGGCCGCGATGCGCACGGGAGCATCCTGGTCATCGATCAGCCTGACGGCGAGTTCGTTGGCGGCGGCGTCTTGGCTGATGGCGAGCATCTGCACGCCGACCCGGCGTGCGGCCGGATCCTCGCGCCCAAGCAGGACTTTGGCCTCTGAGAGATGTTTGGGCCAATCGGCGCGGGCGAGCATATCCATGCCGCGACGGATGTCGAGTTCTCCGGCGAGCATTTCGGCGATCGCTGACCGGATGTCGGCCTCCTTGCCGACCGGAACGGGCGCGGGACGGTCGTCCTTGATCTGGCGCACTGGGCCGGCGAGGATGTCGTAATCGCGCAGCTCCACCGCGTGGGCGCGCACACGTGGGTTCTCGTCGTGCAAGAGCCGCTCGATGATCGCCGCGGCCTGGATGACGCGTCGACGGCGCAGCACAAGGAGGGCACCGAAGCGTTGTGGGTCTGCGCCTGATGCCAGCGCCAGCAGGCGCTCGCGTGTCCCGCCGCTTGCTCGCGTGAGGCGCTCCAGCACAGGCTCCAGCCAAGGCTCGCGATAAAGGTCGAGCAGCCCTTCCATCGCCAACAAGGCGCGGTGGCCGTTGCGTCGCGCTAGTAGGAGGGTGGCCTGCTCGGCGAGCGGATCGTTGCGCTTGCGTGCTCGGCGCACCAGTTCGGCAATTGCTAGCGACGGGTCGGCTTTCGGCTGGGCATTGGTTTTTTCCTTGCTACTTCGTCGCTGGAGGGGCGTACTCCGGCGCAGGTAGCCGAGCGCCGATCTGCTGGGCGTGCCGCGGAGCAGGGCGATCGCCGCGTGGTCGCCGATTGCGTCCACTTGCGCGAGCAGCGGCGCCAACAGGACCTCTTGCGGCTCCCCGGTGAGCGTGACACCCAACTGCAGTCGTTGCTCGCGCGAGCGCAACATCTCATTGGCTCGCTCGGCGAGTAGCGCGGCATAGCGCGTTTCGGCAAGTCGGCCGAACAGTCCCGCGAGGTCATCCCGCAAAGGGTCGATTGCGGTACCCGCCCACACCTGGAGCGATTGGTCGATCAACTCTTGGGCATATGCATCGTCACAGGGCACGTCGTTTGTCAGCACGGTCACGGCGAGGCGGAGGTCGCGTCGCAAGCGCTCCTCCCACGGTGTGGAGCACATCGTGGCGAGGCGGTCGAGCAGCGGGCCGACGAGCTGTAGGCGGCGGCGACCCAGCTCGCCGAACAGCATCAGAATGACCTCTCGCCAGGCCTCTTGGTGGGCCAGTACGAGCGGGTCTTGCTCAGTTGAGATGTAGGCGTCTGCCAAGTCCCGGGCGACGAGGTACTCGGCGAAGGAGCGATGCAGAAAGTCCCACAGGCGTACACCCTCTGGGCTGCGACCAGTGACGCTCAGCAGACCGGCGTCGTCATGTAGGGCGTTGAGCAGCTCGCGCGTTTGCTGACGGGCTGTCCCGAGCGGGCCTCCGAACTGCGTTTGCCAGGAAGCCGTGAGGATCTCGATGACCTCCTCCTCGGGCACGCCGCGCTCGGGTGGGGAGAGGAAGGCGCGCCGTGCTAGTGGCGCCAGCCAGCCGGGAACGGTGTCGTAGGAGAGCTTGTGGCTGCCACGCTGCTCGACTGGCCAGCTGTACAGGAGCGTCTCGGTCGCTGCCGCGTATAGCTGGGCTCGCTCGTTGGGCAATTGCTGGTTGCGTGCTTGCAGCAATGCCAGCACGGTGAGCAAGAGTGGGTTGCTTGCGAGCTCTGCGGTGCGGCGGTCGCGTTGCAAGCGCCCCGTCAAGCGGGCGCTCATCGTAGCGGCGTCGACGCCGTTCACCTGCGCGAACCAGGCTGAGAGGAAGCGCTTCATCTCGGCGCGATCAAAGGGCGCCAAGGTTGCGGTGGGCAACTCGGCAAGCAGGCCCTCGGGGTGGAAGCCGACGACGCGGCTGGTCAGCAGCAGGGAGACTTGGGCGTAGCGAGAGTCGGCGAGGAAGCGGTTGATGATTCGCTGCAAGTTGCCTGCGATCTCCAGGTCGGTCACCTCGTCGAGGCCGTCCAAGATCAGCAGCAACCGTCCGTCTGAGAGGGCGCCGCGAACTGCAGGTGAGAATCGTCCCGTCTGCTTGAGTGCGAAGTCGAGGAGCTCGGTGGGCGCATGGCGCGAGGCCTCGGCGAGATCCTTGGTCGATACCCGCATGGGGAGCTTGTCTTGCAGACGTTCGGGAAGTCCGGGGTCTCGTCTGGCCAAGGCCCAGGTGAGATAGCGCGTCAAGGTCGACTTGCCCGAGCCGGGGCCTCCGAGTATGATCAGGCGGGGTGCGCTGAGCATCGTGAGCACGCCGATGCCGCGCTTCCAGCCGCCGAGGATCTCGCTTGTCGCTCTTCGGTCCAGGCTGAGCGTGGCCGCGACGGGGCTGAGCTCCTCCAGGCTAGCCTGAGCGCGATCGAGCGCTTTGTGCTCGATCTGAGCGATTCGCTCCCGTGTCACATGGAATACGGTGCCGACCTCGTCGAGCGTTCGGGTTGCCTCGCCGCCGAGCCCAAGTCTGAGCTCGAGTACACGCCGTTCACGGTAGGAGAGTCGCTGGAGCGTCTCGCTGACGATTGACGTCTCGACCGGAGGTAGGACGCGCAGTGGCACGAAGACGTCCTTCATCGGCAGTCGCGGCTCGCCGCGGCGCAGGTCGCGCGGAAGCCCGCGCGTGCTGAGAAATTCGAACTCTCCCTTGAGCGTCTGACGAAACTCGAGCTCAAGCCGCTCGACATCGTGCCGCTCGAATTCGGGCTGCCCGACATCGGACGCCCCGGAAGTGTGCGGGGATCCGCTCGCTGCGGCTACGGCAGGCAAGGGGATCTTCAAGAACTGGGCGCGCACTCCATACATGCGAGGTTGGTCGAGGATCGTCGCGAGCCGCTCCAGGTGCATTAGCTCCATGGGCGCTGCGGACACTTTGCTCAGTCGGTCGCGCTGGCTGAGCGAGAGTTCTTGGTTGGTGACGAACACGATGCCGGCGGCGTGGTTGCGCTTAAGGCTCTCGGTGTCGGAGATCAGCTTCCTCCTGATCTGCGCGAATGGCTGGCGTCCGCGTGGGAAGTACACCGCGACGAGCCACACCTGATCCTCGCGCAGCGCTACGGCGTCCTTGCCGCCGTCAGGCCCACCCAGAGGGTGGCTGGGATCGAGGCTTGTGTACCCCTCTGCCAGCAGAACCTGCGCAGCCAGGCGCTCCGACGCGGCCTGCCCGTATGTCCACTCAAGTAGCCGATGCCATGTCTCATCCGTGCGAATCACGCCACTTAGTCTGCCACCGGGCGACGATGTTCCCCGGGCAGGCGATCCGAAGCAAGCCCGCATACGGCGCTTTGTGGGCGTACTGGATCGTCTTGCGTCCAGCCAACTTTGTGAATGGTGAAGAGCACTTGACAGGGAACACAATCTGCGCAATAGTCAACGCAGTCATCAATTAAACACAAGGACGACACTATGACCGATCAAACTAGTGCCATCGCTGATCTTGCCCGCGACGTTGGACTAGCCCTGACAACCTTCGCCGAGGCAATCCGACCGGAAGCGGAGGACGAGCCCGACGAGGGCAAGTTGGCAGGCTTGGGGCTAGGCAAGCGCCAGCAGGAGATCGCTGAGCTACCAGGGCTCAATGCGGACAAGGGGATGAGGGCAAACGAAGTTTCATCAGAGATTGGCTATGACCCTGCCAATACGCAAACTGCGCTGAAGGCGTTGAAGGAGCGCGGTGTCGTCGAAGAATTGCGCTCAGGCGCTGGGGAGGCGACCCGCTGGCGCTTGGCTCCCTCCTATCGCGGCACGTCAGACCCCTATCTGCGTATGGCCGGCATGGTGAGAGCGGGAGAGTGGACGACCTACGGCGACATCTCGATCGCCGTGCGCGGTGACACCGCCGGCGCGCGCGCGGTGGGTCGCGCGGCAGCAACCCTCCCACACTTCCCTGCGCCGCATCGTGTGCTCTGGTCCGGTGGAAGGGTGCCGAGTGCATGGAAGAGCCACGAGAGCGCCGCTCCCGATCCCGACGAGTGCGTACGCCGCTTGAGTGCCGAGGGCGTGCCCTTCGACGAGCGCGGCCACGCCAGCCGCAAGCACTACGTCAGTTGGGACACGCTGGTAGAGCGCAGCGAGCGAGAGGGCTGACCTGATCTTTGATGGATCATTGCAATCGAGCAAATACGGTCAGCCGAGATAGTGAGAACGGCTCGCGCGAAGGGCGTGACTCAAGGGGGGTCTGCTCGCCGCGTAGGCGCTGCAGCGCGAAACCTCTCGCGCTGCAGGTGGCGGGGAACCTCAGGCGAGCGGATTTCTCTTAAGTTGACGTGCGGCCAGCCGCTCGCGCGCGTAGAGCGTGGTTGCGGTCTCTCCTTGGCGGTCGGCGATCTTGGTTATAAAGGTCCAAGGATCCTCGGGTGGCTTGGCCGTTGTGCGCAGCCGCCAGATCTGTGGGGTCTCTGGCCGGGTCAGACTGCATATGCCGTTGATATGTGCGAGTACGAGACCGGTGGCCTTGATCGGATCGTGTCCTGCTGCGACCGCGATGATCAGGCTGAGGCGGCTTTGGCAAAGAACGGCAAGCTCTTTGGGGAGGCTCAGCATGTCGTGGTCGGTGGTGATGAGGCCGTCCCAGGGGCGTTCATGGACGTGGAGCGCCTGTAGTACCTGCCAGTCGTCACACGTCGGCAAACGCTTGTCGATGTGCCGCAGTGGGACGAGCTCCACATCGTCCTCAAGGTAGCGTTGGAGCGCTACTACGATCGGCTCGGGAAAGTTCTGATCGAGCGCGAAGAGGTGCGGCATGACCGCTAGGAATCAGGCTGCCAGCGCGAGGTCTGGCTGAAGTTCGCGCTCCAGGTCCAGCGCATCCTCGATGTCGGCAGTCTGGATCGCGGGGTAGAGCGCGGTGATCTTGCTGACGCTCAGCCCGCGCCGCTGGAGTGCGGCGAGTGCCTCGGTCTCGATGCGAGTGCGATGTATGTGGGGTGCTCCGGCAAGCTTTCCGGGGACGATTCGCAGCCGGGGGCGGGGAGTGACGAGGTCGGGTCCACGAACCAGGCGTCCGATCGCCAACGGGCGCAGAAGATCAAGCGCTTCGGCGGCGAGGACGGCCTGTCCATCGGGGTGCTCGGGTGAGGGGTTCGCGTTCAGGACGATTCGCCCACCGCGGTCCACAGCAACGTTTGGGCTGCCATCCTCGGTCCACAGCGCAAGGTCAATATTGGCCAGCTCGCGTAGCGCGGTGCGCACGGCATTCATAGCCGTGGGCGGGACAGCCTGTCCGTCGGGCGTGGTCTTGGTGGCGCGCAGCCACGCGATGATCCGCAGCGCGAGCAGATCGCTGTAGGACCACAGCTTCACCCGCTCGGCCGAGACACTCGGGATGAGGATCTCCCTGCGCGCCCAGTAGTGCACGGTGGACTTGGGTACGCCTGAGAGGGCGGCTGCGCGATCTGCGCTGTATGCGCCACGTGGATCCATAGCTAGAAGTATGGCTGTTGGTGCCGATAGATACCGAGTGCTCGCTGTGTGCGTGCCGCGCGCGCGAGCGTCACGCCGTCTATGCAGTCGCTCGACGGCGTCCAGTACCTCGGCACGATCGATCGCACTACGCTCCGAATGGCTCCTTAGCCAGCCCGAACGGGGTTCCCTCAGAGTCCTTGCAGACAGCCCAGCGCTCCCCGGGGTGGACGACGCTTCCGCCGAGCGCCTGCACCGTCCCCAGCGCCTCGCTGACATCGCTCACCGCGAAGTAGGGCAGCGAAAAAGAATCCCCAGGTCCGCGTCCGCGCGCATGAACACCGACCGCTGGGCCATCCGAGTGGGTCTGCCACCCCTCACCCTCTCCCTCCTCGCGCGGCTGCAGCTCAAGTTTCAGAAACCCTGCCCAGAAGCGCCGGGCGCGCTCGGGATCGTCTGCGGGGAACTCGATCGAGGACAGCGAGGAACGCGGCACTGCTCGCACGATACTCGAGGACAAATCCCGGAGGCCGCCACCAAGTTCCACGACGATCCGGACATCCTCCCGCTGACCGGGCTCGACGGTAGTCCCCGGTCAGCCCCGGACCTTGGCGGTGACTGTGGTCGCTCTCTGCGGCCGGCTCTTGGCCGATGCTTGGTTGGCCTCGGCGATCGTCGCGGGATCGACTCCGTACGCTGCGAGGACTGACACGTCGAGCGACCATGCCCGATCCGATCGTTTTTCCCATACGGCAAACGCCTGGTTGATGTATAGGTCAGCGACCTGCGGAGTCCAGCCGTTGACCTGAGCAAGGTGAGCGCTTGCCTGCTCGCCTCGCCCCTTTACTCCCGCCAGGCCAATGTGCTTGACCTCGTGACAGGCCGGGCAGAGGGCGATCATCCGCACCAGACGCTGAACGCCCGTAGCCTCCTCGTATTCCCACATCTCGTGGCACTCGACCGGGTGTCTACCCCCGCGTCCGTCGCACACCTCGCAGCGATGGCCGGCGCGCTCGTAAACCTGCGTCCGTATCCGGTCCCAGTGCTGACGCGGTACTCGATCGCGTACGTTCGAGAACCAGCATGTCTGTGGGACGAGCTCAATCGTCAATCTGGGTGTTGAGTCGATCGGCATATGGCGCCACCTCTTCCTGGTAGTAGTAAACCCTACCTCCCTAGCCGACCGTTCTCGGCTAACGGGACACCCTGTCTTCAAGCCGCGCAGCGTCATAAGGCGCTGCGGCTCGAGTACGGACTGAGCAGCGTAGGTCAAGTTCGTCTCGCAGCCAGCTGAGTTCGGGCCAGGGGGATCATCTCGTCATGGTTCTCGATCCCGTATGCAGCAACACTTGTACTCAACCCGCTGGCGCGGGGACACGGAGCGTTACGCGAGGGAACTCCCGTCGACGCTCAATTTACGGTCCGGGGCGGATTGAAATGACGGTGGCTCGCGGGAGGGTCGGTGCGCCGTGCCGGCCCACGTCAGCCCCAAGTCCAGGGTCGGTCGTGTGGCGATGCGGCCCGCGGCTCAGCTGTCCGTGCGCGTCCAGGTTTGCGTTGCCGGATCCCACTTGATCAGTTGGCGGGTGGCATCCTCAATCAGCGGGTCGATAAACGCGCGGATCTCATCGAGCAGCTCGCGCCATGATGCCGGCGGCATCCGCTGGTAGGCCATTCGTTCGAGCATCGCCGTGTAGGTCTGCTGGCGGTCCGGCATGTCGGCGAGCGCGGCTGCGAGGGTCACCACCTCGTGGTTGCGGTGGGCAGCGACATCGACGATCGCCGAGCGCAGCTCGCTCGCCGTGAAGCTGTGAACGCGGCTGAGGACCCACGTGTCGGCGAAGTCGCGGTCGCGCGTGTTCAGCTCGCGGCGGCTCATCATCGTCGCGACCTTCTCGGCCAGACTCATCTCCGGCGGGTAGGACGCCAGCCGGATCGTGCCGGTGCCCAACAGCTCGGGCAGCTCGATGACCGTCGAGGAGTGCGGGTCGCCGAACGAGAAGTCGAGCGTCGTCGTGATCCTCGCCGTCACCAGATGCGCGATCAACTTCACCCGCACCCCGTGATATTCGGCGTCTTCGCGCATGACCTCCGTTCGGATGCTGTCGGTATCGAATGCGAGCCCGTCGTCTACGTCGAGCTTGGTGGCGACGATCTCGGCGACGGTGGCCGCGACGACGGCCTCGTCGTTGCTGACGCCGACCGTGGAGAGGTCGGCGTCCTTGGTTATCCGGCGAGCCGACATCGCGGCCATCAGCATCCCGCCCTTCAGGGTCATCTTGTCGGCGTATTGCGACGTCGCCAGACGCCGCAGGAACCCCTCGACGGCGTAAACGACGAGTAGGGCGTTGGTGTTGCCGCCGTAGTGTGAGCGGGCGAGTGCTTGGATCTGGCGGAAGATCCGCGTGGCGTTCTGTGTGCGTTGCACTGTGTCGTCGCTCACGCGAGGATCACTTCGAGTGCCTCCCGGATCCGGCGTTCCCCGCCGAGCGCCCGCGCGAGCGCGGTCAATCGCAGCGGGTTCGACCCGGCTTGCCGCGTGTAGCGCGACAGCGCCGCGAGCGCCACGTCGCGCCCAACGACGTGGGGTACGCGCATCGCGTCGACGATGCACCGCGGCGCCGAATAGATCCAGAACGGCTCGCCGGCGTCGGTGTGCTGAGCAAGCCGGTCCAGGGCGAACGTCTCGGCGGCGAACCGATGCAGCCGGGTTGCCGGCATGTCGATCTTCGGCCAGTGGGCGCCGCGCGGAACGGCGAGGTCGATTCTCGCCGGCAGCTCGTCGGACAGATCCCAGTACGACAGACCCGAGCTCAGGCAGATCGTCCCGTCCGGAACCCGCGCGGCGAGCGCCGCGAACTCGGTGTTCATGGCCGGGTCGCTGTCAACTGACCGCATCACGCCGCGCGAGAGCACGACCAGATCGCCCTCGTCACGCAACCGATAGATCTGGTGCCGCGGGATCCCAGCGTCGACGGCCTCACGGACGCGGAACGGCCGGTTGCCGAAGTGCTGCTTGACGATCCTCAGCTCAGAACGCGGCATACAACAAATCCTAACCACCTCATCGGCAGGTGGTGAGGATTTGTTGGTCGCCCTGGGCTGGCGAGCGGTTGGAGCACCATGCAGACCGTCCCCGCCGCCGTCGCCGCCGCCGCGATGCGTTCGACCATCTGTGCGGGCGTCGGCGGCTCGCCCTCGAAGCTGACGAGCCGTCTCGCGCACATACGGCGCGTAAGATCGCCGCGCACGCCGGCGCGCCGTCCTCGTTTGTATCTTCTCTTACTGAGCAAGCCCTGTTGATAGACAGCGCAGCTACGGCGGTGGAAGAGACCTGCCGATCACCCTGCTGCCGGTGTGAGTTCGAAGCCAGAGCGGCCGGCCGCGCGTCGCAACTCAGAGTCGAAGCAGGCGAAGTGGTTGTAGCGTGGATCGTTCTGGCGAACCGCGAGCGCGCTTGCAAGCTGTACCGCGTCATATGCGCGCAGCGCGTGACGCGCTGCTTCTTTGGCGGCGGCGATGAGAACGTGCTCGGTCACGGAGACGATCGTAAAGCGCGAGTCCATATCGGGACCGCCGTGGAAGTCGAGCTCGAACGCGCTGACCAGGATGCCGGCAGCCGTGTCCTCAAGCTCGCCAGTTCGGGTCTTGCGCCACAGCGCGGAGGGCACCTCCACGCGAGCGATCGCCGAGACGACGAGCATATCGAGCGCACGTATCGCCCGATGTCCGTGCTCATCGGCGTAGAGCTTCACGAGTGTCGACGAATCACACTGATCCGTACGGGAAATGTGCGGAGGACCCGTTGCCACGCTCGTCAGAGGTCATGACTAAGCACATTGACGACTGATAGGCCGGTCTGTGGTGCGATGGTCTCGCTCGGCCATTGGTATTGGCGCTATCGCGACGCTTCCAAGCTGCTTCCACGGCGAGCACGCCTCACCATGTGATGGTTGTGCCCGCGTAGGGTGGGGACGGCGAGCTGTGGGCTGCACGCTCCTTCGGCAGACTGCGGGCATACAGGCAATGTGGCCCTGCTCTGGGTCGAGATCGACAGGAGGTGCGATCGTTATAGCCGGACGAACTTCACTGACACGCCGCGAGCGTGTCGAGCGCGGCGTTTACCGCCGGTATGGCGCTGACGGCGTGATGGCGTATGAGATCGGTTGGCGTGACGCGACGGGGCGGCAGCGCTGGCGCCGGGTGCACGGCGGGTTGAAAGCGGCACGTGATGCGCTGGCGGAGATGCACGCTGCACGTGCCCGGGGGGAGCGAGCGGCACGTGATCCTCGCCTTAGATTCGACGAGGCGGCCGATGCGTGGTGGCAGAACCGGGTTGTAAGGCTACGGCCAGCAACGCAGAACGCGTATGCGGCAGGTCTGAAGTACCTGCGCCGACGGTTTGGTCACATGCGCATGGTCGACATCACGCCCGCGGACGTGGCGGCATTCGTCGCGGCGCAGCAGCGCGCCGACCTCAGGGGCTGGACGATCCGCGGGCACCTCACAGTGCTCGGCGCGATCTTCACGTACGCATCTCGCCACCTTGGTCTGGTCGGTGGGAATCCACTCGCGATGCTCGACCGCGTCGAGCGGCCCGGAGTCGAAGACGCTCGCGCCAAGCGAGTGCTGAACCCCGAGGAGCTCCGTCGGCTCATCGACGCGGTGGACAGGCGATACCGGTTGTTGTTTGCGCTTGCTGCTGAGACGGGTTGCCGGCTGGGGGAGGTCCTTGGTCTTGTCTGGGGCGATGTCGATCTCGACGCTGGAGCGATCTCGTTCGTCTGTCAGCTCGACCGCAACGGGCAGCGAGGGCCTCTCAAGACCAAGCGATCTCAGCGCTGTGTCGAGATCACCAACGAGCTGACTGAGCAGTTGCGTCGCGCCAAGGTTTTCGCTCAAGCGAGTGGCCGGCACGACCTCGTCTTTGTCACCAAGCGCGGCACTCCGCACGATCACCGCAACATCGGCGGGCGGGTGCTCAGCCGCGCTGTCGAGCGTTCCGGCCTCGGCACGATCGAACGCGACGGCCGTGTGATCGAACGGGCGCCTACGTTTCACTGTCTGCGCCACTCGCACGGCTCCGCACTGATCGCGGCCGGGTGGGACATCGAGGAGGTCAGTGCGCGGCTTGGCCACTCGCATTGCGGCACGACGCAGCAGACCTACATCCACGCCTTCGATGCTGCGCGCCGAAGCAACGCCCGGCGAGAGCGACTGGGGTCGCTCTACGGTCGCGCCCCGGCACGCACGGTCGAACCGGACGATCGCCCACGAAGCACCACAAGCCATTATCAAGCCGAGCTACGACTTGCCGTTTCCACTCCGATGAGCCAACATAGGCTCGAGGCGTCAAGCGGAAGCTCTACCGCCCGCCGTAAGCAGGGCGAAAGCGAGCCCTTCGGGAGCCAAAGCTTCCAAAACGCTTCCACCCACGCCACGAACATCACGTTCAGCGACACTTCAGACGATCAAAAACCACCAGGCCTGCAGGAAGATTCTGAAAATGGGCGCGGCGGGTTTCGAACCTGCGACCTCTCGCGTGTGAAGCGAGCGCTCTCCCACTGAGCTACGCGCCCTGGAACGCCTGAGTGTATTGGTCCGGGCGCGTTGCCGGCAGCGTCTCGGGTGCCATGCCGGCTCGTTAGGCCACCGATCGCGTCAGCCTTCGCCGTCACCCACGCCCCAGCGGGCGCGGGCGTGCACGGCCCTAACCGTTCCTGGTCGCCCCCGCGGGATGCGGCTCGAGCCTCATCGATGGGATCGAGTAGGCGGCGGCGAGCGCGCTGATCGCGCGCTGCGGGAGGGTCGCGCCGAACGCGGCGGGCCCGCCGAGCCGCGAGTAGCCGTCGGTGAGGCTCTTGCCCACGAGCGACAGGTCGAAGTGGCCGTCGTAGATCGCGCTTATGTACACGGACGAGTTTTCGCGCGCGAAGCTCGCGGCCGCGGGTTGGTCGCTCGCGATAGCGTCGACGGACGCCGAGGTGAGCCGCCATCCACGCTCGGCGAGGCGCTCGTAGCTTTCGTAGATCCCCGCGATCCCCGCGGCCGGCCCCGTGAGCCGGGCGACCTTAGTCAGGAACCGCGGTTCGGGCAGCGCGGTGGCGCTCGCGCTCGCCCTGCCCACGGCGGCTCGAAGCGCCGGCGAGATCGTCGGGGGCAGCCCCGCGGCAATCGAGGGCCATGCACCGCGCGAGGCGCTCACCTCGCGTGCCACGAGTCCCTCGGCCGAGCGCAACCCGGAGCTCACCTGCGCGAACTGGGCTCGCTGGAGTGCCAGTTCAGGCCCGCTCGTCGTCTGTGACGCCGCGGAGCCGCAACCGGCGAGCAGGGCCGTTGCGGCGAAGGCGATTGTGGTGAGGCGGACGATCAGCGTGACGCGGGCCTTGCTCGCCGATGAGGATCCGCCGCTCGCGAGCAAGTCCCGACGGGAGCGCGCGAGGGTGCGAGCGTCCCCATTCAGCGTGCTAGGTGCCGAGCAGGTCAACCACGAACACGAGCGCCGCGTTCGCCGGGATGACTGGTGGCGATCCGGTCTTGCCGTAGCCGAGTTCGGAGGGGATGATCAGCAGGCGCCGCCCCCCTACCTTCATGCCGGCCACTCCCTGGTCCCAACCCTTGATGACCTGGCCCTTGCCGAGCGCGAACGTAAACGGTTCGTTGCGCTTCCACGAGGCGTCGAATTCCTTGCCGCCGCGGTAGAGCACGCCGACGTAGTTGACCGTCACCGACTGGCCCGGCTTGGCTTCGGGGCCGGTGCCTTTGATGATTTCCTTGGTTACAAGCGTGGTCGGTGCGGAGCCGCTCTGGACGGGCACCTTCGGCTTGGTGGAGAGCGGGCCGCTCGTGGGCGTCTTGGCCGTCGCGGCCGGCGTCGTGGGCGTGGTGGCCGTCGGAGTCTTTTCGCCCGCCACGGTTGGGACCGAGTTGACGTTGGACTCGTTGCCCACGCCGATCGTGCTGGAGTTGCTGGAGGAGCCGCAGCCGGCGACGGCGAGCGCGAGCGCGGCGAGCGCGAAGGCGGGCACGGAACGGGCGCGAGAATGCTTGGGGGAGTGTGAAAGATTGAAGTTCATAACGGCGCGCAGCCTAACGCATCGGGGGCAGTTCGCGCCGCATCGGAGCGGGTGTGCCCAAATCTGGCGCCTCACGCGCGCGTGGGGGACGCGGTTTTGGAACACACCACCCCGGCGTTGTACTGCGTGGGGGCGCCGTGTTTGCGGGACGCCAGACCCGCCGTCGCGACTCGCGTGGGGCGCCCCACTCGCCTCGCCCCGTTCGCTTCGCGCTAGGATCGTCGTGGACCGTGCTAGGCGGGGACGTAGCGGCGCCCTGAATCCGCAATCCGCTCTAGCGGGGCTGAACTCCCCTCAGAGGGGCTTCGCTCCGGTCGCTCCGCCGCTTGGAGCGTCGATGGCTCGGGTCCCGCGCGGTGTCGGCTTGTGAACCAGGTCAGGTCCGGAAGGAAGCAGCCTTAAGCGATCCCCGGCAGGCGCAGCGGGAGCACCCGATCCGGAGTCCCTGGCGGCGATACGGGCGATCGGTGGCATAGCCTCGACAAGGGGTGCACGGTCCATTTTTTTGGGATAGCTGTTCGTTCCGGTGGCGAGAGGACTCGATCCCCTGTGGCGGTGCTCGCGCGAGGCGCCCCGAGTCGCGCGTGTGGGTGCGACGGCCGGCGCTCCTAACACCGAGGCCGCGCCACGGGCGTTCAGCCGCAGTGCTCGAAGATCAGCCACGAGCGGTTTGAGTGAGCCTCTGTAAAGCCGGGCGGGATGGACACACTGGCGTGCGGATCGCGCGGGTCGAGCACGTACTCGTGTTCGACTTCCACGCTCGCCGGGTCCACGTAGGTCCCCTGTTCCTGCCCTGCTTGCCCCGCCTGGCTCGCTTGCCCCGCCGCTTCGCCACCGTGCGCGTCCGCGCTCACGACGAGCCCGGGCCTCACTTTCAAGTACAGGGCAAGCAGCGGGATGGGCGCATGGTTGGGCACTCCCACCGGCCCACACTTCGCGGCGATCGCGTCGCTCCGCACGAGCGCCGTCAGGTCGTCTTCGACGCGCTGCTGGCGGGCGAGGTTGCCGAGCTCATGTTTGGCCGAGCGCAGCTGCCCGGGCAGCGTGGCCACGAGCGCCACGAGTACCGCCGCGCCGGCCACCATCCACGGCC
>JBARJU010000066.1:0-1657 GCA_049800435.1 Solirubrobacteraceae bacterium | reverse complement strand
AGCCGTTCTGGGTGTCCAGCTCCGCCAGCCAGCGCAGCGCCCGCAGGCCCGGGGCGAAGCAGTACTCCCCGCCGCGGGTGATCACGAACGGCGGCAGGCTCTGCAGCCGGCGGCGGATCGGCCGCTGCGGGATGGTGAACGTGCCCGTTCCGTCGTTCGGTCCGGCGAGCGGGTCTTTCTCGGCGGGCGCGCCGATGAAGATGCCGTCGTTCAGCCACTGTGTCTTGACGAACTCGAACTGGCGCTTGGGGTGAGCTCCGGTGAAGACGAAGATGATGCCGCGGTCCGCGCCGTCGTCCTCGAAGACGCCTTCGGGGAGCATCGGGCCGTAGCTCGTGCCGAGCCGGAGCATGCGGTGGAGGCGGACGTCGACGCTCATCTCGTGATCAAGCGCGTCCCTGGGGTTCGCACGCCGGGCATGAGCGCCGGCGGGACATTTGAAGCCGCGCAGATCATCGCCGTAGCCAAAGCGATTGTTGCGGCCTGGGTCTACCCCGAGATCGGGATCGTCTTGCTCCGGGCAGAGCGCGAGCGGTGCGCCGCTCGGCCAGCGGCCGACCATTTTCGCGCCGAGCAGCGCCTCCTCTTCGCGGCTTGCCGCCTTGGCGCGGAGGTACTGCCGGTAGGCGGCGACCCGGGTGTGCAGCTTACGGAAAGCCAGGTAGGTGCCGTTGCGGCCGAGGACCTCGGGGGTCGGCACCGGCCCCGTACTTCCGGTCTCGTCCGGATAGCCCAGGATGAACTCGCCCGCCTTGATCGGCCGCTCGCCCGGGTTGGAGCCAGGGATTCCGCTCCCTTCCACCGTCGGCTGCCCGATTCCGTCCTTGAAGCCGAAGGAGGTGCGTCCGGTCGGGAGCTGGTAACAATCCTGGCGCCAGATGACCTCGACCCCGGCTAGCTGCTCGTGCGCGCGGCGCGCCCGCTCTTGCAGGCTCTCCAGCCGCGCCGTGTCGGGCGATAGCACGGACAGCGCGACGTGGACTTCGGGGCTTCCCAGCGGCTTCTCCCAGTTCTCGGGGCTGCTGTCGCCGACATCGCCCAGCTCCGCCGCACGGGCCGCCATGCCGTGCCGGAACTCCGGTGCGAAGCTGTCGAGCGAGTCCTGGGGCACGCCCAGCGCCTTCAGCCCTTGGTAGGTGAACGCCACCGAGACCCATGCGTTCCGGGCCGGATCGGATGAGGACCGGGAGGACTCGATCACCGGGAGCAGCCGCTGAACCAGCTTCTGTCCCCCCTCGCGGTTGTCCATGCGCAGCAGGAGGTACGTGCCGACGTACGAGGTCGGCCGTCGGTGAAGCAATCCGAGCTGGATGTCATCGAGCTCGAGAGCGGTGCTCGCCGCGGTCGTCACGGGGGCGGCGAACGTTCGGTCGCTACACATGCCGGGGAGCCTCCGGGGGATCGGGATTCGGGGGCGCCAGGTAGGGGAACGCGCGCGACGCGGGTCTCGTCGCCTGATCGACGCCATCGCGGATGACGGGTCCGTTCCCCGCGTTCACGAGCAGCGTGAAGATCGTGTCCATCACATCGTCGTTGAGCGCCCGGCCACCGCAGGTCCGGTGAGCTTCCCCGCGCCGGGCGGCGAGCTCGATCTCCAGGAATGAACCCTGCTCCGCGTACGGCTTGGTGACGTCGAGGACGAGGAAGTCCGCGAGGA
>JBARJU010000065.1:0-7486 GCA_049800435.1 Solirubrobacteraceae bacterium | reverse complement strand
CGCCGGCCTGAGACTCGCTCGAACCGGCCTGAGACTCGCCCGGACCGGCCCTGGACTTGCCTCCACCCGCTCCCGAGTCCGCGGGTGCGCTCGCCCCGTAGCACCAGCATCCGGCCCCGCGGGCCTCGACTAGGAAGTCCGCCAAGTTGCGTACCCTGGCGAGCCGCAGATGCTCGACGGCCCCAGCCGATGCCTTGCAGACGGCCGGCGTGACCTCGGCCGAGCGGCGCTCGGGGATCACCACGCCGGTGGCGCCGGCGCACTCGGCGGTGCGGCAGATCGAGCCGAGGTTTTGCGGATCCTGGACCTGGTCGAGCGCGACGATCAGGGGTGAGTCGGCCGCCAGCAACTCATCGGAGCCGACATACGGATATCCGCCCGCATCCGCGCAGACGCCTTGGTGGGCGGAGGAGCCGCAGTGGCGCTCGATGTCCTCGGCCGCGCACACCTTCACCTGGACCCCATCGAGCCACGGCTCCCGCGCCGCGCCCGCCGTGGCCCATACCTCCGAGACGCTGTGAGCGCGCCGCCCGCGCAGGGCCTCCCGTACGGGGTTGCGTCCGTAGAGGATCATCTCGACCCCACGCCGACGGTCTCCTCGATGCCGAGCGCGGTCCAGTGGCCGGGCGGGACGGACGGGTAGATCAATGTGAGAGGGGTATCAGCTCGGGGCCTGAGGAGCCGTCGCGAATCTCCCAACCGCGCGCCTTGATCTGCTCGCGCAGCAGGTCCGCCCGCTCGAAATCGCGGTCGCGGCGAGCCGCCTCGCGCGAAGCCAGCAGGGCAACCGCCCCGGGGTCGATCGACTCGACACCACCGACTGCTTCCAAGGGCTTCAGCTCATCGAGACCGAGCAGACCGAGCATCTCGCGCAGGTCGGCCTCGCCCACCGCCTCGCCGCGACGGTTGGCCTCGCGAATCCACTCGAACAGACAGGCGAGAGCCTTCGGTGTGTTGAAGTCCTCGGCGAGTGCGCCGAGGAAATCCTCCTTGTGATGTGCCATGTCCGTGGGACTCGGTCGGTCCCGCTCCAGGCGTCGCAGGGCATCGCGGATGCGATAGACGCGGCGGTCGGCGTCCTCGAGCTCCGACGGAGAGAAAGACAGCGGTTGGCGGTAGTGGCCACCGACCAGGTACATGACGACGGCGTCGCGGCCGTACTGCTCGAGGACCTCATGCAGGAGCGCGATGTTGCCGACTGACTTGGCCATCTTCTCGCCGGTGAACTGGATCATGCCGTTGTGCATCCAGATACGGGCCAGCTCCTCCCCGCGCGCGGCGCGGGTCTGGGCGGCCTCGTTCTCATGGTGGGGGAACACCAGGTCAGAGCCACCCCCGTGAATATCGAAGCCAACGCCCAGCAGGCTCTCGGCCATAGCCGAGCACTCGATGTGCCAGCCGGGGCGTCCCGGGCCCCAGGGAGTGTCCCAGTACGTGTCCTCGTCCTGCTTGTGGCCCTTCCACAGCGCGAAGTCGCGCGGGTCCTCCTTGCGCTCTGCGGGAGGGTGGGTACCTGATATATCCTCGCCTTGGTCCATGTCGTCGAGGCGCCGGTGCGATAGCGAGCCGTAGCCTGGGTCTGAGCGCACGCGGAAGAGCACGTCACTGCCCGAGTGCCCCTCGCCCTCTCCGCCGTACTCGACGACATAGGCGTGACCGGAGTCGATCAGGTCCTGGATGTAGGCGATGATCGCGTCCATCGTCTCGGAGGCAAGAGGCTCCCGATCGGGACGACCGAGACCAAGCGCGTCGGTGTCGGCGATGTAGTGCGTCGTCATCTCAGCCGCAAGCTCAGCGCTTGAGCGCCCCGTGCGGCGCGCGGCGTCAGATCTCGCCTGGTCGAGGCGCGCGGCGTCGTAGATCTTGTCGTTGACGTCGGTGACGTTCACCACAAGTGTCGTGACATAACCCTCATGCACGAGGAAGCGCTTGAGCAGGCTGAAGACGACAAAGGGACGAGCGTTGCCGATGTGGATGCGGCTGTAGACGGTGGGGCCGCAAGCGTAGATGCCGACCCGACCCGGGTCGCGGGGCTCCAAGGGAACGACCTCCCCGGTGCGCGTATCGTGCAATCTGATCGCTCGCATGGCCGAGCAACAGTAGCGCCGCCGTTCAGTCGGCGAGACGCAGACTCACGACCGCAAGCGCGACCACGCCCTCGCCGCGGCCCACGAAACCGATGCCCTCGCCGGTGGTGGCCTTGACGTTGACGCGACCAGGCGCGAGCCCGAGGGCCATCGCAAGGCGAGCGCGGATCGCATCGCGATGGGGACCCAGCTTGGGGCGCTCCATGACGACGGTGGCGTCCACATTGACGAGCTCGAGGCCCTGGGCGATCACGCGCGTGAGCACGGTCTCGAGCAGCTCGATGGAACTGGCGTCGCGATAGCGCTCATCGGTGTCGGGGAAGTGCTCGCCGATGTCGCCGAGGCCGGCGGCGCCGAGCAAGGCGTCGATCACCGCGTGAGTGAGCACATCGGCGTCGGAGTGGCCGTCGAGGCCCACCTCGCCAGAGATCTCGACCCCGCCCAGGATCAGCTTGCGCCCGCTCGAGAGGCGGTGTGAGTCATAGCCGATGCCGCTGAGCGTGTTCACAGCACACCTGCCCCAATCGGCTCCAAGCGGCGCTCGCGGCGCTCGAACACGCACAGCTCCTCTACGCCCACGCCCTCCAGCAGCTCGAGCGCCCGGTCGTAGTCGGCACCGACATCCTCGGGACGGTGAGCGTCGCTGGACAAGGCCACCGGAGCCCCGGCTTCCAAGCACATCTCGAGGAACGCCCGCGCCGGATAGATCTCCTGGGCACGCTTGCGCAAGCCCGCCGTGGACACCTCGATCGCCACACCCGACTCGGCGATGCCGTCGATGGCGAGCTCGTAGTAGCGACGCAGGTCTCCTTCGGGGAGAGGACGCTCCGGGTGTGTGGGGCCCCAGACCTTGACGAGGTCGGGGTGCGCGAGGATGTCGAACAGACCGCTGCGGGCGGCCTCGCCGAGCGTGGTGAAGTACTCGCGCCAGATCTCCTCTGCACTCCTGCCAGAGCCCCACACGCTGTGGTCGTCGGTGTCGAGCGAGTACTCGCGCAGGAAGTGGACCGAGCCGACCACGTAGTCGAAGTCATGCGCCTCCAGCAGGTTTGCCGTGCGGTCCTCCGCTCCCCGCACGAAGTCGGCCTCGATTCCCAGGCGCAGGTCGGTGTCCTCACGCACGAAACGGCAGTAGTCCTCCAGGTCGTCGTGCGCACATTCGCGCCACAGCGGGTGCTGCCAGACGTCGAGCGCCTGCGCAAAGCGATAGACGTGCTCGGAGACCCCCAACTCGACGATCCCGCGCTCGCTCGCCGCCTCGCGGTAGCGCTCGACGTTCGCCACCGTGAAGTGATCGGCCGCCGTGGCGTCGAGGTCGTCGAGGCGCAGATGCAGGTGGTAGTCGGTGAGCATCTCGGCAAGTCAAGCAGGCCGACAGGATTGTGCTGTGCCTCGGGCCAGCAGCAACTCGGCGAGCGAGAGATCAAGCGCCGTGGTGATCTTGAGGTTCTCGGGCGGTGCGGGCACCACGACCACGCGTCCGCCGGCCAGCTCCACCAGCCACGCGTCGTCGGTGGCCTGTGCCAGAACATCGTCAGGGACGCTCAGTGCGGCCTCGAGCGCGGCCCGGCGAAAGACCTGAGGCGTCTGTACGGCCCACAGACCGGAGCGGTCGAGCGTCTCCCCTACGACCGGCAGGGATCGCGGATGGACGTTCCCGCCGTGCGACGCGGCCTCCCCGGAGCTCACCTGGAAGCTCGAGGTGACTCGCTTTACGGTGTCGGTGACGGGTGCGGCCGCGATCGCGGCGTCGACGCCCTCATGCGCGACCGCGGCCAGTGTCTCTCCGACCAACTCGGCTGTGAGCAGAGGTCTCGCCGCATCGTGTACGAGCACGGGATCGCCCGGCCCGGCTGCCGCCAGCGCAAGACGCACCGACTCGGAGCGGACCTTGCCACCCACCACGCCGACGGTGCCCGCGGGAGCCTCCACATCGGGGGGCAGCGCCACCACGATCCGCTCGATCGCGGGCACCCTGCTCAGCACATCGACGCTCCACTGAACGAGCGGCCGCCCGGCGACCTCGACGAGCGCCTTGGGACGCGAAGCTCCAAGACGCTCGCCGAGTCCGGCGGCAACGATCAGCGCGACGGCCACGAGCGGCCCTCCCCCTCCTCACGCCGGTCGCCCTCCGAAGCGCGAGGGACCATGGACGAGAAGTGACTGAGGCTACCGCGCACGCGGCGGCAAATCACAAGCGTGAACACACTGCCGCGTGCGCGAGAGCCCGCTACTTGGCGGCAGCCGCGAGCTGGCTCGACGCGGAGGTGGCGAGCAGCTCGTCGAGGTAGCTCTCGGCCTCGTCCTCGTCCTTGTCCAGCGCATACATGAGCTCGGAGGCGAGGATCTTCTTGGCGCGCGTGAACATCTGCTTCTCGCCGGTCGAGAGGCCCTTCTCGCTCTCGCGTAGCGCGAGGTTGCGAACGACCTCGGCAAGCTCGTAGATGTCGCCCGTCTTGATCTTGTCGCGGTTGTGCTTGAAGCGTCGGTTCCAGTTCTTTGGCATCTCTGAGACCTCGGCGGTGAGCACGTCGAGAACCTTCTTGACCGTCTCTTCGTCTATCACCCGGCGCAGGCCCGCGAGCGCCGCGTTCTCGGTCGGGACCTTGACCGTCATGTCGTTGTGGAGAATCTTGATCGTCAGATACTCGCGCGTGGTGCCGAGCACCTCCATGTCCTCCTTGCTCAGGACCTTGCCCGCCCCGTGATGGGGGTACACGACGTGGTCTCCGAGCTCGAACTCGATGCACTCGACCTCGCGGGTCGCCTCGAGCTCCTCGATGAACGATGTTGCATCTTCGATTGTTGCGGGAATGGTGTCCTCCTTCGTCGCGCCGGCAGGTGGGACCGGCTTCTGTGTCTCGCCGGCAATGGGTCCGGCTATGGGTCCGTCAAGTCTGCAAGTAGCGATCCACGAGGTTGATCTCCTGCAAGCGGCGCAGGCCCTCGCGGATGTCCTTTGCTCTGATCTCCCCCACTCCCTCGATTGCCTCGAGCTCCGCGTCGGTCGCCGCCAACAGCTCCTCGAGGCCTCCGAATTCGGCCACGATCTGCGTGACGACCAGCTTCGGCAGTCGCGGAATGCGACCGAGGATGCGGTGGCCGCGGGGGGAGACAGGGTAGTCGAGCGTGTTGAGCTTGCGGTCGTAGCCAAGCACCTCCGCCAAGCGGCCGAAGTCGAGCAGATCCTGGTGGACGAGCCGCCCGATCTGATCGAGGGCCGAGGCGAACGCTTCGTCGGAGTAGTCGGCGAGATAGTCCTGCACGAGCGCGGCCTTCTCGGCGGTGGTGCCGAGGATCGTCTCCTCGAGCTGCATCTCGATCAGGCGGCCCTCGCTGCCGAGCTCGACGATGTATCGCTCGATCTCGACGGCCATGCGTGTGACGAGCTCGGAGCGCTGAAGCACAGTGAGCACGTCGTGGAGCGTCACGCCCCCCTCGAACTCGAGCGCCGTCAAGCGTGTGGAGACCTGGTCGAGGCGCTGGCGGTACTTGTCGAGCGTGGCAAGCGCCTGGTTGGCCTTGGAGAGCACGACGGTGATGTCTTCGAGGATGTACTTGACCCCGTCCACATACAGCGAGACGACCTCGCGACGCTGAGAGATGGCGATCACGAGCGCATCGGTCTGCTTGGAGACGCGCTCGGCGGTGCGGTGGCGCGTGCCCGTCTCGTGAGAGAGGATCGTCGGGTCCGGCATCAGCTGGACGTTGGCCATCGCGATCTTGGTCGCATTGGCGTTGAGGATGATCGCGCCGTCCATCTTGGCCACCTGGTAGAGGAAGGCCGGCGTGTAGTCGATCTCGAGCTTGATCCCGCCCGAGAAGAGGAAGTTGAGCTCATCTGGGTCGCCGATCACAATCAGACCGCCGGTGCGAGCGTGCAGGATGCTCTCTATACCCTCTCGCAGAGCGGTGCCCGGAGCCACCATCTCCAGTGCCCTGACCAGCCCGGGTTCGGGTCGCGCGTCCGTGTCGTCTTCGCCGGATCGTGAGGCCACGACTAGTCATTCTAGGGCATTTAGCCTTTTCTTATCGGCTCCCTCGCCCGTTCGGAGGGTACGAATCGGCTCGACTGCCTATTCCGACGTTGTGAACCGTCGAATCCGGACTCAGATGAGGTATGCGCCGACGAAAGCGCAGACCGACTGCCGCGGTCATGCGGCGCGGGCGGGCCTGCGCACGCCGACCGGAAGCGCCGCGGCGAGGGCCTCGCGCAGCGTGGACGCCTCGCACGCCTGCTCGCCGCTACCCGCGGGCGCCAGTACCCCCGAGAGACCGTGCCTAGCCGCCTCCGCCAGGCGCCGCTCTGGGTGTCCCACCCAGCGCAACTCACCGGTGAGGCCAAGCTCGCCGAAGCAACCGCACGGCGAGCCCCTCAGCGCCACACCCTTTGACGCGGATGCGACCGCAAGGGCGATCGCGAGGTCCACGCCCGGCTCGTCCACGCGCACCCCGCCGACGACATTGACGAACACGTCGCTGGGGCCGGTGCCGATACCCCCATGACGTCCCAGGATCGCGAGCACCAGCGCGAGCCGGTTGCGATCCAGCCCGGACACGACCCGCCGGGGCTGCTCCAGCTCGGAGGGCGCCACGAGCGCCTGCACCTCCACCAGCAACGGTCGCGAGCCCTCCATCGCCGCCAGCACGACGCTCCCGGGGGCGCGCGTGGCCTCCGCCACAAAGCGGGCGGAGGCGTCGAGCACCTCCACGAGGCCCCCCTGGCGCATCTCGAACAGACCCGCCTCGTTGGTCGAGCCAAAGCGGTTCTTCAGGGCCCGAAGCTCGCGGTATGGACGCTCGCGCTCGCCCTCGAACTGCAACACGCAGTCCACGAGATGCTCGAGCACGCGTGGGCCCGCCAGCGCGCCGTCCTTGGTGACGTGGCCCACGAGCACCACCGCGATGGAGCGCGCCTTGGCAAGGTCCATGATGCGAGCCGCCACCTCGCGCACCTGCCCCACCGAGCCCGGAGCGCCCGAGAGCTCGGCGCAACGCAAAGTCTGAACGGAGTCGATCACGCATACGCTTGGAGCGTGCGAGGCGATCGCGTCGAGCACCGCGTCGAGGTCTGTCTCGGCGAGCACCGGAACCTCGAGCGCACTCGATGAGAGCCGCTCGGCGCGCAACCGCACCTGCTCAGCGGACTCCTCTCCGCTCACGTACAGGGTCCTGTGCCCGGCGCCCGCGATGTTGCCGAGCGCCATGTTGGTGAGCGTCGACTTGCCGATCCCCGGCGAGCCTCCGAGCAAGACGAGCGAGCCGGGAACCAGCCCGCCGCCGAGCACACGGTCGAGCTCGCCGATGCCGGTGAGGAGGCGAGCGAGCGGGGCCGACACAATCTGCGACAACGGCACGAGCGGCGCGGCACGAGTGCTCGCGCGGCTCGTGGCCCCCCG
>JBARJU010000064.1:0-19023 GCA_049800435.1 Solirubrobacteraceae bacterium | reverse complement strand
CCGCCGCCCTGGCCGCCACCCTGGCCGCCTTTGTCGCCGCCGCCGCCTTTGTCGCCGCCGCCGCCACCTTCGCCCTCATGGCCGTGGCATTCGTGATCCCCACCGCGGCCTTTGCCGTGGTCGCACGGCGGTTTGTACTGGTGGAAGCTGGCGCTGCCCCCACCGTCTTTGCCATCTCCGCCGCCGGCCAACGCCAGCGTGCCGCCGGTTCCGATGACGAGGAAGCCAACAGTGAGAAGTGTCGTCAGTCGTCGCTTCATAAACAATCCTTTTCTCGTGAGCTTTGGCTAGTGGTGAGCATGGGTCGTCTTGCGACCATGCTTAGTCTTGTGGCCGTGACGGGCTTTGCCACCGTGGCGGTGCTTACCGCCGTTGCCGCCTTTACTGCCCTTTCCGCCTTTGCCTTTGCCTTTGTGGTGGCCGCCTTTGCCGCCATGACCTTTGCCGCCCTTACCGCCTTTGCCGCCATGGCCTTTTTCGGGCTTTTCGCCGGGGCATTCGTTGCCCACGTGCAGACCTTTGCCGTGGACACAGGGCGGAGGTTCTGGTTTTTCGCCGGGGCATTCGTTCGGTATGCCGGCGCCTTTGCCGTGAACGCACGGCGGCGGTTCTGGTTTTTCGCCGGGGCATTCGTTGGGAACGCCCGCGCCTTTGCCGTGGACGCACGGAGGTTTGTACTGGTCAAAGCTTGCGCTGCCTGCCTTGGGTCCGCTCCCGCCGCCGGCGAGTGCCAGCGTGCCGCCGGTGCCCAGCACCAGAAGGCCCACGGTGAGAACACTCGCCAAGCGTTGGCGCAGTAGTCCACGGGGCGAGGGGCTTGAACGGCGTGCGGCGCTCATCGCTCGCAGCTTCACTCGATCCAGTGCAAGCGGGTCGAGCGTGGGACGCTCCTCGCGGAGCGCGTCGGCTACCTGCCGCAGGTCATCTGAGAGGCGTTCGTCTTCATGTGAGTGGCTCATGGGGGCTGATACGAACGAGCGGCCAGATTCCTGCCCGATGCTCGCTCGCTTGGACGAAAGGACGATAGGCACGATGTGCGAGCCATTCGCGACGAGGAATTCGAGCGCCTATACGCCGAGCACGCCCCGGGACTGTTCGCCTTCCTCTGCTACCGGACAGGCAACACGACGGTGGCCGAGGACCTGCTCGCCGACACATGCGAGCGGGCACTGCGCGCGCGCAGGCGCTTCGATCCGCGCAGGGGAAGCGCCAAGACATGGCTGTATGCGATCGCGCTCAATTGCCTTCACGACCACACGCGCAAGCGCGCGGTCGAGGGCAGGGCGCTACAGCGCGTGGCGGGCGGCCCGGACTTCGTCGCGGCGGGCGAGCTCGAGGAGATCGACGAGCTCGCGCAGGACGACTTCGACGGGCTGGCCGACCGCGAACTGCTCAATGACAGCCTGGCCGCCCTCAGCGGCGAGGAGCGCGAGGCGGTCTCGTTGCGCTACGGCGCCGAGCTGACGGTGCGCGAAGTCGCCAAGCTCACCGGCGAGGCTCCCGCGACGATCGAGAGTCGTGTGTACCGAGCGCTCGACAAGCTGCGCGAGGCGATGGGCTAAGAAGGTCTTTCGAAATGAGCGGTGCGTTCGGGGCGTTCATGGACCAAGCTGGGCGCCGCGGGATGTCGAAGCGCGTGCTGGTTGCACGTGCGAGACGTCACGTGGCGATCCAGCGCCGCGTACAGGGACGAATCCGGGCGTGCCGATCATTTTGAAAGACCTTCTGAGGCCCGGGCCGCTCAGATCGTGGGTTTGAGCGGTCGCGTCGTGGATGGGATGCCCACCACCGACAAGCGCCTCAGGAGGGAACGATCGAGAGGTCGTTGCTGGCAAGCGCCGCATCGCGCACGAGCGCCGCGCGCCCGACCCATACCGTGGGCCTCGAGGAGCGAAGCTCCCTGGCCGCCTGGCGCGTGAGCCGCTCGAGGGGATCGAGCGCGAGCGCCTTGGCGACGCTCCCGCGCGGATCGATGCCGGCCGAGGCCTCGGCGATCGCAAGCGCATAGTGGGTCTCCCAGCCCCCTGGATCGTGGCTCACCGCGGCGCGCATCGCCGCGACGGCGAGCCTCGGACGTCCGCCGCGCAGGTCGCAAAAGCCGACGATCTCATATGGCTCCGCACGCACGTCGAGCCATCCGATCGAGGACAGCGCGGCGGGAGCGGCCGTGGCGCACCTCGACGCATACAGGGCGTGCTCGGCTTCCCCGAGGCGCGTTTGCGAGCCGATCAGCGACACCGGCAGCGCCACGCTCACAAGACACACCAGCGCAAGCGCCATGCGGGTGGCGTGAGTGGGAACCCAGCCGGCGCCCTCGCGCCTACCCGGGTCGAGCGCAAGCCCCACGGCGGCAAAGAAGCCGAGTGTCGCCACGGGCATCTCCCAGTCCCAGTCGACGCCGGCGTGCAGTGCCCACACCACGGCCATGGCCAGCAGGGCACCGTAGGGGGCGCGCCGGGACCCACGGGAACGTGTAGCTATCCCGATAATCCCGGCCCCCACAACCACCAGCAGCAGCAGGATGCCGGGGAGACCGAGCTCCGCCATCGCTTGCAGGTAGAGGCTGTGCGCGTCGATCGTGTACGCGAAGTGGGGGCGAGTGCGATCCCAGGCCGTCTGGTAGGCGCCGGCGCCGATGCCGTGGAGCGGGGACGCTTCAAACGTGTGCAGCGCGACGCGCCACAGGTCGGTGCGCCCGTTGTTGGAGGGATCGGTCAAGCGCGTGCGCAGGTCGCCGTGCGCGACACGGACCGACGCGCCGCTCATGAACCTGTTCCAGTCGCGCACGAGCGCATGCGGGACGCCGAGCGCGAGCACAGCCACGAGCGCGAGCACCGCGGCGCCCGCGAGCACCCCGCCGATCCCATGGAGCTTGCGCGTGGGATCGGCGGCGGAGCGCGCGAGGCGAAGGTCGGGCACAAAGCAGAACAGCAGGCGAAGGCCGGCGCTTGCGAGCACGCAGACGCCCGCGATCAGCGCCACGTGGCGGCCCTGGGCGACAGCGGCGGGAGTGGTCGGCTCGAGCGTGTCGAGCAGGTTGGCGCGATAGGCCGCAACGATCAACGCCGCAGTGGCTGGAGCCGTGGCCAGCACGCCGCTGACCAGCAGGCGAGGCCGAGCGACGAGGATGTACACCGCCAGGCCGACCGCCCCCGCCGCCATCGACCCACGCGAGAACGTGAAGAACAGGGTGGCGCCGAGCAGGGGGATCGCGGCGGCGGCGACCACCCTCACCCAGCGGCGCTCGGCGAAGTCGCATGTGAGGTGGAACAGCAACACGATCCCGAGGGTGGCAAGCAGGCCGAGCGTGTTCCAGTAGGTGACCGGATAGCTGAGGCGCTGGTTGGATACACCGGGAGCGGTGTGCCACACGGTGGGCAGCACGCGCGTGAGGAGCCCCGCCACACACACGACGGCGGCCCCGAGCGCGAGTCCCCTGATCAGCCAGCGGATGTGGGCCTCGGTTGCGCGAACCGTCCCAAACAGGACGAGCACGAGCAGGTACAGCCACACCCGATCGAACTCGATCAAGGCCCTCCCGGTCGAGTGCGACCAGAGCGCCGAGGCGAGCGTCAGCGCGCCGTAGAGCGCGAGCGCCACGATCGCCACGAGTGTGAGAGGCGCAAGCCCCTCGAAGGGACGGCCCGCCTGCAGGATCCGCACGAGCAGGATCTGTGTGAGCACGAGCGCCGCCACCGCGGGCGTCCCGGGGAAGTAGCCGCCGGCGTTGAAGCCGAGGAACACGACCAGCGCGCCGGGCAGCAGCATCAGCGCGATCAGTCCAAGCTCGCCGATCGAGGTCGCCGAGGCCTCCCGCGCGACACGCGCGTCCGCTCCCGCTCCTATCGCCATCCCATTTGCCACGCGCGGATGCTAACCCCCACGCGATGGCGCCTGGACGGATGGTCTACCTCACGGGCATAGTCCGCACGCGGCTATCCGCCTCTGAGGTGCGTGGAGATGCCCTGTCCCGCCGCGCGCACCTTCGGGGCGATGTCACGCCTCAACTCCGCGGGCGTGTACCGAGCGGCGGGCACCGTCACCTCGATCCCGAACGTCTGCTTGCGTGCGCGACCGGTTACGGCGACGGCGATGGACCGAGCTCCGGCTGCGTGCTCTTCATCGTCGATGGCGATGCCCGCGGCCTTGCTCCGCGCGAGCACCTGTAAGAGCGCGTGCTTGGCGATGATCGCGTTTGGACCCTCACGGGTGAGCTTCATCTCGGCGATCAGCTCGCGTTGTCGCTTCTCGGGCTGGCTGGCGAGCATCGCCTTACCCAAGGCCGTGCAGTGCAGGGGAACGTGCGAGCCGGGACCAAGATCCCCGTCGGCGTGGTATTGGCCGCGACCGTGACTGTGCGCGCGTTGCACGTAGGTCGCTCGGGCGCCATCCAAGACCCCGAAGCTGGCCGTATGGCCTGTTTGTTCGCGCAGCTCCTGAAGCACCGGCCACGAACCGGCGCGCGCAGCGATCAATGCGAGTATCGAATGGCCTACGTCGGCCGCACGGTCCCCGAGCCGGTACTTGCGACGACTGTCCTGCTCCAGCCAGCCTTCGACCGCGAGCGTGAGCGCATAGCGGTGGGTCGTCGATCGGCTGAGGCCGAGCAGGTCGGCCATGTCGGCTATCCCGAGCGTGTGCCACTCGCCCGTGAAGCATTCGAGTAGCGCCAGGCTGTATTCCATCGAGCGCGAGCGACGTGGGTCGGGGACCTTCAGGATGTTGGGCGTATGGTCGCGGCCGGATGCCGCGCGACGCTTGCGCATACGCTCCTCGCGCTCGTCGGGGTCAGTCCGCCTTGGGCTCATGCCAATCGGCTTCTCTCGTCATCCCCAAGCATCGTCGCTGGCGCGCGGGTCGATGGAAAGTCCGCAACCGGCCTAGTCCGAACGCGGCTATTCCCAACGCGGCTATGTGCGCGAGTCGCGACGATGCCGGGCATCAGGATCTCAACAGGAGACGTCGAGCACGTAGGAGCAGCAGCGCGGGCTTGGCAAGCGGCCCTGTCACCGCCAAGACGAGTTCGGAGGCAGGACGGGCCGAGGCGATCCACGCTTGCTCGTCGGAGAGATAGAGCGCGACCATGCCCGCCAGGATCAGCCGGTGGTGTGGGGCCACCTCCTGGGCGCGCTTGACCGTCTCGCTGGCCAACAGTCCAAGGCGTTCGGTCATCTCCGCTTGCGATGAGTAGTGGTCGAGCAGGTTGGGTTGCTGGGTCGCCCGGTCCTCGGCCCGGTCTATGAGGCTGTCGAGAAGGATGTGCAGCGCCTCGGCCCACGGCCAGTACAGAGCCTCAATCGCGTTGACGTCATCGGGCGTAAGAGATGGATCGGCCGCCGCCGCAATATGCGCAAATATCGCGAGCGAGGAACCGCACGCGGCTCCGACCTCCCACCAGCGCAAAGCGGCACCCGACGATTGTTCGTTGGCCCACCGAGCGAGGCGCGGATAGTCTCTCGCGGCGGCGAGGTTGATGTCGCTTTGGTAGAAGATGACCCGCCAGGCGTGTCGCCTGATGACGTCGGCGACGATGGGATAGGACGGAAGCTCACGGATATATATGCGGCAGGCGTTGGCGAGTTCCGCGAGGTAGCCGCCGTCCTCACGGCGAGCGTGGTACTCGTAATAGTCGCGGTGTGGTAGGTCTGGTTGCAGGGCTGTCAGAAACGCTCGATGCAATTGACGGGCGTTTGCGGCGGGTACGTCGCTTG
This sequence comes from Solirubrobacteraceae bacterium, assembly GCA_049800435.1. Classification (GTDB taxonomy): domain Bacteria; phylum Actinomycetota; class Thermoleophilia; order Solirubrobacterales; family Solirubrobacteraceae; genus Palsa-744. The sequence goes on along the minus strand of JBARJU010000064.1, from coordinate 13,312 downwards.
GTTGCTCCATCAGCGTGTCGGCGTAGTCGAATACGCCTTGAAGGTCTACAAGCAGGCGAGCGACCCCTGCGCGTTGCTTTCTTGGCGCAAACGTCGCGAACGCCGCTGCGCCCTCAAGGCTTGCCCACTTACGTCGTTGTGCGTCGAGCGCCAGGCTGCGGAGTACCGGGTCAGGTATTTCTCTGGCGCGTAGACGCAACCGGCGAATCTCGCCTCGCACGACAGGGAACACCCCGAGCCAATAACGGCGGGCTGCCGAAGCGAAGGCCATTGCGATGCGCGCATTTGCTGGGCTCACGGGGGACAGCCTTGCGCGTGCGGTGTCGCAAGTAGTTGACGCTAGTGCTCATTCCTGAAAGCTTAGTTCTGGGGCCACGCCCGCAGCGGAGTAGCCTGGTATCGCAACGACCGCGAGTGAGACGCCTCCGACGATCAGCAAGGTCAACATGATTTGCACCGCGCCGACGCTGAATGGGGCTGGAAAGCTGGTGCTCACGCGCAGATAGTGATCTGCAAGAGCGTGTCCGTACAGGCCAAGGATTGCGCCATCCAGACAGCCGATCCCGAGCACGACGGCGCTCTCGATCAAAACGCCCCGCCACAGTTGGAGACGGTCAAAACCTTGGGCCTTAAGCGAGGCGAGTCGGCTACGTCGTTGATAGATCGTTGTGGAAAGAGCAGCCGCCAACGCCAGCGCGGAGATCAGCACGAGCAGGTTCGAGACATCGCTGAGGATGCTCAGACCTTGACGCGCTGTGCCCTTGACCTCGGCGATGCGTTCGCCCGAGGTCTGGATACGCAGTCCGGTCGAGCCGCCGAGAGCGTCGCGGATGGCGCGCACGCCTTCCGTCGAGGTCGTTCCGCGTTTCAAGTCAACGGCGAGCGTCGTCGGATCGGTGCTTTGCCAATAGCGGCTGTAGTCATTGGTATTGAGAGTGATCGTGCCGGGTGGCCATCCGATGTTTGTGGTGATCGCAGCGACGTTGAAGCGTGCCAAGCCGGACGGGGTGGGCAGCAAGAATGAGCCCCTGACGTGCAGGTTGTGTTCTGAGGCAAAGCCGCTTGAGACGGTCGCCCACCCGTTCTGATGCATGAGCGCATTGGCGTGAGAGAGGGTGCCATGTTCCAGTTGGCTTGAGAGGATCATTGAGCCGCTGCCCGGCGGTGCCGCGCGTATCCAAAGCCGCTGCGTTCCAACGTCCAAGAATGAGCCTTGACGAGCGCTGACCGACGCCACTCCTGAAGTGCGCGCGATGGCACCAGCGACACCGTTGGTAGCGAAGCTGTCGGTGTCGTGGATGTTTTCGTTCGGTGTGATCCACACGGCGGCGGTGCTCCATTGTTGGGAGATGCCTTGGTCGAGCCCTCGAATGAGGTCGGTTCGCGCACCGCCGACGGCGACCGATCCGTAGATCGCCAGAGCCGTGATACTGGCGAGCGCGATTGAACGAGTGGCTGTCGCCTCTAGTTCAATCGCCGCTATCGCCACCATTTTCCCGTGGTAGTGGCGTGCTATGTGACCGAGCACCCCAGTCGCTGCGCGAAATAGGATTGGCATGAAGCATGGAGCGGCGAGTGCCAGCGCCACTCCACTGAGGATTGTCAGCCCCGAGTTGAGTAGCACCATGAGCGTGGCTAGGGCCAAGATCGCCAAGCCAAGCAATGCCGCGTTGCGCATTATCTCATCGCCGATGCTCTGTCCTGGTTCGCCTGGTTCCTGAAATACGGCGTCAACCTCTCTGCTCTTGCGCAGATCAAAGATTGGCAACATGGAGGCGAGGAACGCGGAGAGTACGCCACACGAGAAGGCCACCAGCACGGCGAGAAGCCCGATTTGTTGGTGCCCGGTGATCGGGAAGGTTGTCGCGAGGTAGTTCGGCACTTCGTCGAAGACGGTGCGCGCCAATACGTAGCCAACCAGCACCCCGATCACCGATGCGACCATTCCCAGGACCAGCGCCTGTGAGCCAAGCACGGCGATAACCTGGCGAGAGTCGAAGCCTTGTTCGCGCAGTTCCGCCACTTGCAACCTGCGGTCAGGGACGGTCAGCAGCATGGCGTTGAGCGCCAGCAGAAATCCGACCATCAAAGAGATGGCCGCGAACAGGCTCGTTGATTGGCTCGTAGGTTTGAGAGCCGCCTGCGCCAACTCCAGTTCATGATTGGCGGGCTCGACGTTGAGTTGCCCGGCGGCCAGTCGTCGCAGTCCGGCTTCAACCTGCTTGTTCTTGCCGGGGTAGGTTTTGATGAGGATTTGGGTAACGCGGCCTGGCTCGCCGGCGAGGTTCTGCGCTGTGTTCAAGAGCGTGACGACGACGCGGCTGGCTGCCAGTGAGCCGATAGCGCCCGCGTCGAGTACCGCTCTGACCTGCACGGTGTGGCGGGCGCCGTTCACCAGGAGCCTTGCTTGGCCTTCGGTGTGCGCGCCGATGGCGTTTGCCACGCTCGAAGGTAGGCCGATGCCGCCAGAGAGAAGTTGAGCCCCTGCGCCCAGGTCTTTCGTTGCCGAGCTTTGCAGACCGATGATGCGCGGACTGACGCCGACGAGCTGTCCGAGCACGCGCCCGGTCGGCCCTTCGATGACCGCGTCCTCGCGCAAGATCGGCGCCGCTGTCTGGACGCCGGGCAGCGCGGATACGCGCTGAGTCAGTTCCTGGTTGAACCCGCGAGGGGAGCGGGCGACAAGCTGTAGGGATGCGGAGCCGTTGACCGCGTCGATCACTTCGCGCGTTGAGCCGAGGATGCTGCTGTTGGCGACCAGCACTCCGAAAACGAGCGACACGCCGATGGCGATTCCGGCGCCCGCCATAAGCTCGGAGCCTCGGGAGTAGCGCCAGCGCTCACGGTAGATCGCATAGAGCCCCTGGACACCCATACCCAATACGGTGGGGTTGAACGAGAAACGCCGCGCCCGTTTCATCCAGGAATTGGAGCGTCGAGGTCGAGGTCCAATCCGTCGCTGAGTGTCCCGTCGCGCAGCGTGTGAACACGGGTGACAAACGCAGTCGCCTGCGGATCGTGCGTTACCAGTACCGCCGGAATGTTCTCCTCGGCGCAAATCTCGCTCAACAGTCCGAGCACTTCGCCGCTGCGCTTGGAGTCGAGATTGCCGGTTGGCTCGTCGGCGAGCAACACGCGGGGTTTGTTGGCGAGCGCGCGCGCGATGGCGACCCGCTGGCGCTCGCCCATCGACATTTCCGATGGCTTGTGGTCGAGGCGGCGACCGAGCCCCAGGCGTTCCAGCCATGGACGGGCCATATCGTGCGCCTCCCCCAAGCGCATATTGAGCGCGAAGAGCTTCAATGAAGCGTTGTCGAGGGCGCTGGCGCCCTGCATGAGGTGGAAGGACTGAAAGACGATCCCGACCGTCTCGCGGCGAAAGCGCGCGCTCTCGCGCTTGGTGAGGCTCACCAACTCCTGCCCGTCGAAGGTAATGGAGCCTGCGTCGGGCCGCTTGATCGTCGCGGCCATCATGAGGAGCGTGGTCTTGCCAGAACCGCTCGGCCCGTACAAGGCGACGAACTCGCCGGGCGCGACGCTCAGGGAGACGCCATCGACAGCGTTGACAGTCTCACCGCCGCTCTGGTAGCGCTTGACGACCTCGCGTAGCTCAAGGGCGCTCACGATGCGTCCCGACCGATGCCTGGCGAGGCCGGGAAGTCGATCACCTTTCGCCGCGAAGCCGTAGAGCTCAAGTGCCCACCTGACAGGCTCATCATCGGCTTGCAGCCGCGCAGCGCCGAAACCTCTTCTGAGGCGATCAGCAGCGCACACCCGACCTTTTCCGGTAGCGAGCGCAAGAGCCGATAGAAGTCGCGGGCGTGTTCGGGATTGCGAAACACCGCGGGCTCATCTACGAGCAGCAGGCGCGGCTCGCGAACGATCGCGCGGGCAAGCTCGATCAGCATGCGTTCGCTCAAGCCAAGCTCTGAGGTGCGACGGTGCCCGAGATGTGACGCCTCCAACAACTCAAGCGTCCGCAGGACACGATCCTCGGCCTCGTGCATATTCGACGGTCCGCCGTAGAGCGGAATTGAGATGTACTGGAGTACAGATGTCGAGCGGCTGGTGCGCCATTCGCCGCGAGCAAACGCGATTCCGCCATGCCGACGAGCGCGCGCGGCCTCGTCGTTGCTCATCTCGACAACCTCTCGATCGTCCCATAAGACGCTGCCCTCGTCGGGAGGGATCAGGCCGGCGGCGATCTTGAGCAGCGTTGTCTTGCCGCTTCGACGCGAGGCGAGCAGGCCGACCGTCTCGCCGACCTCAACCTCGAACGAGACGCGATCCAAGACGGCGATCTCGCTCCTTCCATCGGGGAAGCGCTTGCTCACCTGCCGGAACGCCAGCAGGCTCATTGCCGCGGCCGTGCCTCGCGGCGCGCTTCAAGCTCCTGCCTGACTCCGTTTATCCACTCCATTTCGGCCTTCAATCGCTTGTCCACCGCTGCGCATTGCAGGCTGATGATGGTCCCTACATATGAGACCCGTGGAGTCTCGCACGCCTCATTCTCCTCGATTTCTTCGAGAATGTCGAACTGGCGCTCCGCGAACGCGCGCAGCAACTCAGGGATGTCCTCCTCGTTTGAGAACCCGAGTCGCGCTTGCAGGTCGGTTCTGATGGTGCTCCTCGTCGGTCGAGTCGCCAACCAATCGCGCCGCGCTTGTTCGCCCTTCTCCGTCGGGTGGTAGACATCGAGCACATAAGGCTTGCGCTCCGACGACTCGCGCTCTGCCCGTATCAGCCCGGCGGCCTCCAAGCCTTTGAGATACGGATAGACGTGCTTGGGCTCGAGTCGCCACGATGAACCCATGCGAAGGCTCGCACGACGGGCCACGTCCCACCCATGCCCCGGAGCTTCGATGAGCGCCGCCAGTATCGCAGCGCGGATCGGCGACTTACCGTCGAGCGTGGCCGTCTTGCTGTGTCTGCGATCAGCCATGGCGTTATCGGGCGAATCTTGAGAGTCGGAACCCTACCGCAAGCAGCACCAAAACGACAAGCCACAGTGAGGAACACAGGCGATCCAAGCACCGGCCTAGACTCGCAGGTAGTCCAGTAGCGGCACGAGGCTGGCGGTCGCCACCGGCCTGGCCGCGTAGGCTAGGCCGTGTCCATTCGGTGTTCGAGGTGGGCGACCGCCGCCCCGATGCCATCCTCGTCTGCCATGCGCAGGGCCACTTCTTTGGCGCGAGCGGCGACCTGACTATCGAGCACGGCTCGCAGGCCATCGGTCAGGCGCCTGGCGTTTAGCCTGGCGAACGGGAATGTCGCGCCGACGCCGAGGCTGTGGCATCGCGATCCCCAGAAGGGTTGGTCCCAGAACACCGAGCAGACCAGCATCGGGGTCCCAGCCGCGAGACTGGTGTGGGTCGTGCCCGCGCCGCCGTGGTGCACCGCTGCCACACATCGTGGCAGCAGGCTCTGATGGTCCACCTCGTCGGTCACGAACAGGCTGTCGTCACCGGCCGCGTCCAGCTCGCTCCATCCCGCCGGTGGGACCCCGAGCTCCTGCCGCAGCGTCGCGACCTCCTCGCGCCGCATCCGCCGCGAGCATGCGCTGGGCCGGCGTCACACGCACCGCCTCACTGCTGATCCACTTCTGAAGTCTACGTCGGTGCGCCCTCTTCTCCTGGGACGGGATCTGTCGGCTTCCGATGGTCCACTGCGGCAAAAAGGATGTCAAGTGATTCTGGGCCCTTGTACCGAGTTGCCGCGGCGAGGATCCGTCGAAACCGAGCTTCGGCGCGGTCAAGATCGTCACGATTCTCGGAAAAGAGGTATTCGCCAGCACGTCGCAGTCTATTCGTAACATCCAGGTGCAGAAACCATCCATCCATCATCGTCATGTTGACGAGCAAGTCATCGTCAAGTTCAGCAACGCGAACGATGAACACAGTGACGTCGGCGTTCCGGTGGTCCTCGATAACTCTCCGTGTTTCGTCTGGCGGTGGCTCCTCCAATATCCAGACACGCTCAACCTTACCTTTGCGCTTTCCCTTAATGAGATCCTTGTTCAGTCCTAGGAATTCGAGGCCGATTGCTTGCTGCCACCACCTGGTATCGTCAACGTCGGTTGTTCCTTGAATCAAGTTTGTCGTGTTCGCGAAGACTCTCGGCAACAGCGTCTTGTCTCCGCCTGTTGTGTACAGGCGGCCTTGAGCCAGCTCCTTGAGTCGTACCTGTGCTTCAGTGAGAAATTCCGGCACACATTGCCTGAACGGCTCGACTCGGGATGCCTTCAAGGTCTCCACGGAGGCTTCAGCGGTCCGTGTGATCATTGGGAGGAGGTCCGGATAATCTTCGACCATCGCGAGCAGCTTGCCGTACAGCTCTTGCGTGCTCGCCCGCTCGGCAAGTCGTACCAGGGCCTCGATCTGCAGTGTCAGCACGATCGCGATGAGGCCGATGCAGAAGCCGACAAGCACCTTGAGATCTGCATGAGCATCCCCCACGGTGAAGAAGGCGACGAGGGATGCACCTATCGCTACGCACGCTGTTATGAACCCGAGATAACGAGCCAACGCAGCGGGTCGCGCGACTGAGCTGCGGCGCCACGCGCTGCGATCACGGGACGGCTTAGCGATCATTAGGCCGCTACTGGGACCGTCACGTCGCCACGATCGCGGAGCAGGTAATCCCATGTAGCGAAGCTCATGCAAAAGCGTCCACCACGTCCGAACTCGGCGCCCCAACTGTTGTAGAACCAGACGAGCTGATCGTCGATGTCGATCTCGTCTGCTAGCACCTCGTGCCCGCCCCGCACACTTGCGTCGGGCGTAATCTCGACCAGGCCAGTCTCGGGATCGGGAAAGTCGAAGCTGCTGTACCACGTGAAGCCTGTCATGACTGGGCTCAGTACGAGAGCTTGCAGCGCGTGCTCAACGCCGAATGCGTGCGCATAGCGCGTGATAAGACCAAGTCGCATTGCGGCTCTACAGACTGTAAGAGCGCTGTGGCCAAACCCGGCGTACGGCGTGTCGGCTTCCTCGAGTGCGCCAGCGGCTTGGTGAAGGATGGCCACGAGCGTCTCGAGGGGCTGCTCGCGAGCGACAGAGTGGTCCACGAAACTTAGAGCGCCACAAAGGGCGTGAGCGGTGCAGCAGTCTTGCTCGCGCTGATCGAGTGGCAGTCCTGGTACGTCGTGTCTGACATCGACAATCCGGCTAGCGCGATGCGCCGGAAAGGAACACGACCGCGGATCATGATGGACGTGCCGCCCCAATCTCTTGTGCGGTACGTGGGCCTGCGGCAGGAGAGCAACTCCAGCATAGTTCATAGCGCTTCCTTTCGGTTGGATCTGACATCCCGAAGTTATAGCCATCCGCGCGGGCGAATCGCGATGATTGTCGCCTCCTCGTGGTCAGGGTCGAACAGCCGTTGGCGCTCGGGACAGGTGTCCTCGATCGCGGCTGATCCAACATCGCGCTCGCGCGCTTGGTTGAGCACCACCTCCGCTGTAAGCCCTGTGTCAGCACAGGCCGTCACGTTCCGTAGCAGTCCAAGTGGCGACATCATCGCCACGGTGACCGATCCCTTCGCCGCGCACGGCGGTTGTCCACAGCGCGTTCGGCTCGCCAAACACACTATCCCGCGTCATCAAGCGCCATCCGCATGCCTGGAAGCCGCGCAAAGTGGTTCGCATTGAGTCTGGTTGGCTCCATTTCACCGGACACAAGCGTTCAAGTGCAAACCATGCGCTGAGCGCTACACGCGGTCGCGAGAAGGACCAGACGCCGGTCGCAGCGAAGTTGACCGGGTCATGGCTGGTCGGGAAAACTCCAAACGCCGCAAACAGTTGAGCGCCTCCGCAATCGAGCGCGCGGAGCGCGTCTTGCATCTGGCTTGGCTCAGCCTGCCGCCGGCCCACCGGGCGCTACTCGAGTCGATTGGCGCGTCTCAATGGCAGGCCGTCGACGAGCGACTTGGCGTATCGGTCGATGGCTTTCTGCGATCCGCTGGGCATCGTGCGCTCTAACGCTCAGCCAATATTGGGCTGGACCACGCCGTCGCCGTTTGGATCCAGGACCTGCGTGTCGTCCTCATGAACATCAGCCATCCGGCGCTTACGGGTCTGAATCAACCCGCGTATGATGAGTTCGTATCGCGCACCGCGTGGCACGAGTGGGGTCACGCACTCGGCATGACACGCTGTTCGCGGGAAGACGTGGCTGCCGGAGCCAGACTGCTCGACCTGGCCCCAGAGGGTGTACGCGAAGGCATCCGCAGCGGCGGCTATCGTGCTACGGAATACACACACGAGCTGGTTGCCGAGACCTACGCGCTGCTGATGGCGCGACGCCACCGAAAGAGATTTGGCAAGCCACCATGGCTGGACGACGAGATATACAGCCTCGTAAAGAGGGTAACGGGGTGGAGCGACTAACCTCTCCCGTCGGATACATGCTTGGCGAGGGCCGGAGAGCCGAGGATGTCCTTGCAGTCCAAGCAGAACTGCTCCGCAGCGAGGGTATCGATCCCGCTTGGCCGGGGTTCGAGGAGCCCGGAGCGGGCGATACGTAGCACCAGCAGTAGGGTCGAATATCAGCGATCCTCTACCAACGCCCGCCGCAAAGCCTGCACTCGTGCTCGACGGTCAAAACAGCCAGGGTCAGCAGAAAGGCTTAGTTTGCTCCCCTACGCTTCGTCGCGCTCTCGGCCGCACTGTGGTCATTGGGACTACCCGCCGTCGAATTCGCTCACGATGCGGACATGACTGACCACGACGATGCCATCGGGCCAGCGCTCTTCTCGCCCGACGGAGCCATCGAACCATTCGCGCAGCTCCTCGCGACACGCATCGAACACGCGAGAAAGCCCGCGCCATGAGATACCCTCAGGGCATGGAAAACGGTCCGCATCGCTCGAATGGGACGCGTGACGTGGCGCAGATCGCGCGCGGGGATCGACTCGTGGAGGCGACTCCCGAGGCCGTCCGCAAGCTGGCTGAAAGCGCGATGCTGCTCTCCCAGGGCGCCCGTCGCGCGATCGAGATGAAGCGCGACGCCGACGACGGAAGCACTGACCCAGCGGTGCCCGCTATTCCAGCGGCGGCCGACGCGTGCCCCTCCTGAGCGCAAGCAAGCGCCACGTCAACCGATCCCCACCGCCGGCGCGTCGAGAGCTGAGGGCTATTACCGGCGCAAGCCACCGAAGGCTGCGCGAAGCCTGCTCAGTGAATCCGAATGGGCGTGCTGTAAGCGGAGACGTGCGCGCCGTCGGCTACCTGGACGAGTGCCTGGTAGAGGCCGCGATGGCGGATGCGAACGACCGTGCTGAATTGTGAGACGGTCGGCGTGCCCGACCTGACGAAGGTGCCGCCCTTGTTGAGCGAGGGCAGTCCCGGCCGTAGTAGCTGGAAGCCCACGTGCGCGCCGACCTCGGCCGGGGCGACCGTGCCGTACATCCGGTAGAAGCGACCGTGGCGGTGACGGTGGACGCGGTGGATGTGGAAGCTGACCCGCACGGCGACGTCCTCCACGAGCACGGGGCTCGAGAGGAAGGGCGCGCTGGTCGTGACCACGCGCATCTGAGTGTTCGTGGACAGGCCGAACACCGGAAACGAGAAGCCCCCCGCCGAGTTCGTGACCTCGGGATTGCCGAGCGTCTTGAAGCCCCCAAGATAGGGGAACGGGTTGGCCTGGAGCGCAACCACGCGCCCCGCGCCGCCCGTGCCCGAGAGCGTGCCCTGGACGGTGAACGGGTCGCTGAAGGGGACCGGATTGGGGGCGCCTGAGATCTGGAGCGAGAGGGGGAGCTTGCGGGTCGTGAAGGCGCGGTCCAGGCCGTGTGTCACACCGCCGACGCTGTTCGCCACGATCCGGTAGTGGTAGACGGTGTTCGGTCTGAGCCCCCCGATCGCCCGGCTCAGCGCGATCGCGGTCGTCCGGTTGCCGATCGCCACAAACGAGCTTTGCGCGCCATAGGCCCTGGTCGGGCCGTACTGGAAGACGTAGTTCGTGGCCTGGCCCTGCGGGTTCACAGCGCCGTGAACCACCGCCGTGGTGGGGCCAATGTTGGAAGCGCCTCCCGTGTTCACGCTGGGGGCACGCACGGCCGCGCCGGCGCCGACCGCCGACAGCGCGCTCGTCGCGCCTGCAAGCGCCAGCACGGAGAGGACCCGCCGTCCAAAGACAGCCGGGGCACGTCCTAGATGTCGCGTGTTGTACTCGTTCATGGCGCTTATATTCCCACTCATGGTGGACAGTAACCCCCCACTTGCGCCAGAGTCGCGGCGCAACGGACCAATGGGTCCGCTCGCCTGAGGAATCGTGAGGGCGACTCTACTGGGAATCCTCGACCGTCGGCCAGTCGATCCGCTCGGAGAGCTCGTCCGGTCCGAAATCGATCAGGCCGCTGCGCGGCACCTCGCGGTACTCGCCACGGGCCAACTTGAGCCAGTGCACCCTGCGCTCCCCGGGATCGACGATCAGAACCTCCTCGACATCGTGGGCGGCGTAAAACGGAAGCTTCTCCCAGCTCTCATCGCCGGGGGAGGCGATCTCTACCACAAGCGCCGCCGTCGGCAGCCAGGTCCCGGCTGCTCCTGGGCGGTGTAGCGCGCCGTCGGGCACGCGAAAGTCCCGCTCGGAGTCTCCGAGGTTGAACTCGTGCATCGCGGATTCGAGGCCTGCCGCGCGTGCCATGGGCCCCATCAGCTCGGCGAGCTGCTGAGCGATGCGCGCGTGCGCGAGATTTGGGGCGGGGATCATGTGCAGGACACCCGCCCACACCTCGTCGAGGCGATCGAGCCCGGAGCGAGAGCGACGCTCCAATAGCTCATCAAGGCCGGCCGTGGAAGGGTCCAGGACCAAGGTGCGCATACACCCCAAGGGTACCAGCGCGGGTCCGGGCCCCTGCGGAGCGCGCGGTGCGAGGAATGCTCAGACCGCGAGATGCGCGGCGCAGGCCGTGAGAAGAGCCAGGCTGACGCGCTCGACCGCGGCTTCGACGCTCTCGACGCCCGAGCGCAACACGAGGTCGGGATTGAGGGGCGCCTCATAGGGCGCGTCGATCCCGGTGAGACCGGCCAAGTCGCCGGCGCGGGCGCGGGCGTAGAGGCCCTTGGGGTCGCGCTGCTCGCACAGGGCGAGCGGGGCGTCGACGAACACCTCGATGAACGGCAGATCGACGGCGGAATGCAGCGCGGCTGCTTCCTCGCGGTCGCGCGCATAGGGGCTGACAAGGCTGACGAGCGCGATCGTGCCGGACTCGGCCAGTAGTCGCGCGACGTGAGCGGTGCGGCGCACGTTCTCTGTGCGCGCCTGCTCACCGAAGCCGAGGTCGCCGTTGAGCCCGTGGCGCAGGTTGTCGCCGTCGAGTAGGAAGGCGGGCCGTCCGGCCCCGACGAGATGCTCCTCGACGGCACCGGCGATCGTGGACTTGCCGGCCGCGGGAAGCCCCGTGAACCAGATCGTGGCGCCCGCGTGCCCGAGGGCCAACCAGCGTTCTCGACGACCGAGCGCCGAGCGCTGCCACTTGACGTTGGGGCTGTGCGGCCTTGAGCGCTGGGGCGTAGGACAGTCGGCGATATCGCTGTCGGTGAGAGCTCCCCCGACAGCGGTCCCGGCCATGGGAGGCTCTTGGGCTCCCGGGGAGTGGACGTTTGTGCCGTTGGGGGTGGCTACCTTGCCGTTCGTGAGCATTAGCGCGCCTCTTTTTTCGTGGCTGAACACGCCGCCGCTCAAATGTGCGAAGGCGCAACTACTCAGCTCGTGCAAGACCCTATACGAAGAAGGGCGAGCGTTTCCGACGCGGTGGGCAATCTTTGGACAGGTGTCGCACGCGTGAAGCCCCGCGGCCCCGAGGAGCTGGCGAGCGAGGTCAACCGACGTAGCCACTACGCCGCCACTACGCCGCCAGATCTCTGCCCTCAGCCAGCGCCGCGTGGCTGCTCGGGCGTGGCGACGCCGTTCGATAGGTCAAGGCGCCGCGCAAGCCCGCAAGCCAGATAGCGGCGAAGCAGTGGGTCTGTGAGGAACCATTGCCCCGGTTTGGGGCCGCGATCGATCACTCCGATGTCGCGCAGCGAGTTGAGCGCTCGGGCGGCTTGCTCGGGCCGCAGGCCGGCATATAGCTCACTGCCGGCGGCCACTCGGATGGCCAGGCGCTCGCTGTAGCGTCCGGTTGAGCGGATCCGCTCGATCTGCTGTTCGTGGCGCAGTCGCTCGGCGCCGAGTGCGCGATCGAGCGCCTGGACGACCATCGCGTTGTCGATCTCGTGGGAGAGCTCCTCGATGCTCGCCAGGTGCGATTGGGCGGCGAGCAGCATCGTGGCTCTCGGATGCCCCTCACCGAGCTCGATCAGACGGGCGAGAGCGTCCGCGGCGATCGTGGTGCGATCCAGCTCGAAGCGGCGGCGCAGGCCCACCGTCCATTGTTCGCGTGTGATCGGCGCGAGCTCGTGAAAGCTCCCGAACTGGCTGAGCGCCCGCTCGCTTGGCGCGAACAGATCGCGCATCAAGTGCTCGATCGAACCGGCGAACAGGACGCTCACGCCTGGGGAGCGCTGCAGGACAGCCCGAATCTGGCGGGTGAGCGCGTCACGGTCTCCGAAGCGCTTGCTCGCGACGTCCTGGAACTCGTCGAGGAACAGGACCACCCGGCGCTCGTCGGAGCTGGCCAAGCGCTGTGCGAGCGCGAGTGCGGTGAGCAGGGCGCCCTGGGGGTCGCGCTCGGCGAGCGACAGCTCGAGCGCTATCTCGATGTCCTGGCCGAGATCTTCGCGTGCGCGATAGGCGGCGGTGGTGCGCAGTGCTTCCAGCACGCCGCGACCGGCACGCAGCGCGTCGGCGATCGCGCGTCTGAGCGGTGGACGGTTTGCCAGCAACTGGAGGGTCAGCCGGCGAGCGAGCGTGGCCGCGTCTGGCGCGTGAAAGATGTCAACGGCGGCGACGTAGGCGCCCTCGCCGGAGCAGATCGCGATGGCGGCGTCGGCGACCGTCGTCTTGCCCGTGCGTCGCGGACCGGCGAGCACGGTGTTGACGCCCCCCAATAGAGCCATCGCCACCCGGTCGACATCGTCCTCGCGGCCGATCATCGCATCCGCGGGGAGGGGATGGTCGGTCGGGAACAGCGTCGCGCTGGCGATCCGACCCTTATCACGCATCGTGCATTAGTCTATCACCTAATACGTGATATAGCCGACCGATAGTCATGGAACACATGTTCCCGCACGGTGCGGACGAAACGCTACAAGCGGGCAGGACCAGGGTGTTCCTTTGGGGCGCGTCCGCGCGGCCCGGGCAGGCTCCATGGCGCGGGGGGCGGGGCGTCCCTGCCCCGCCTCGCGAGGTCTCGGTCAGCCGTTGAC
>JBARJU010000063.1:0-2700 GCA_049800435.1 Solirubrobacteraceae bacterium | reverse complement strand
CGCCGAGCTCGCGCTCGAGCTCGGGTGCAAGCGCGCCACCGAGCGCGTCGCGTTCGGCAAGCCGCTCGCCAACCTGGGCGGCAACCGCGAACGGATCGCCGACGCGCGCATCGCGATCGACCAGGCGCGCCTGCACGTGCTGCACGCCGCGTGGCTGCTCGACGAGCAGGCGCCCGAGGCGATCGGCGCCGTGTCGCAGATCAAGGTCGCCGTGCCCAACATGACCCAGGGCGTGGTGGACATGTCGATGCAATTGCACGGCGGCGCGGGCCTCTCAAACGACGTTCCGCTCGCCGGCGCATGGACAGCCGCACGCGCGCTGCGCCTCGCGGACGGCCCCGACGAGGTCCACCGCGGCGTGATCGCGCGCCTGGAGCTGGCACGCTATGGCAAGGGTAAGTGGTCATGATCGCTCGCCCCTCGCGGGCGCACGCCAAGGGGAAAGTGGTCGTGATCGCCCGCCTCCAGCCGGCGGGCCGCGACGCGGGGAAGTGGTCGTCGTAGAGGACGGGCGGGAGGTCCGTGCGGAGGACTCCTTCGATGTGATGGCGGTGCAGGAGTGGCTACGCGAGAACGTGTCTGGAGTCCTCAATACGGGCCTCCACACGCCCCCACGCGTGCGACAGTTCGCCGGAGGAGCCTCGAATCTCACATACCTGCTCGCCTTCGCCGACCGCGAGCTGATCCTGCGCCGCCCGCCGCGCGGCACTAAGGCGGCCTCCGCGCACGACATGCGGCGCGAGTACCGCATTCAGGAGGCGCTCGCCCCCGTGTATCCGTATGTGCCGAAGATGGTGGCGCTGTGCACGGACGAGGGGGTGATCGGGAGTGACTTCTATGTGATGGAGAGGATTAATGGCACGATCTTGCGCGGAAGAATCCCTCCCTCCCTGGGTCTTGACGAGGGCTCGACCCGGCGACTGTGCCTATCGGCGATCGACCGCCTCGTGCAGCTACACCAAGTGGACCACGCCCAGGCGGGGCTCGCGGACATTGGCAAGGGAGCGGGCTATGTGCGCCGTCAGGTGGAGGGCTGGTCGGAGCGCTACCGGGCCGCCCACACCTGGAATGTGCCGAGCTTCGCGCGCGTGATGGGGTGGCTCGATGAGCGCCAGCCGGAGGATGTGGCCCAGGCGATCGTCCACAACGACTTCCGCTTCGACAACCTCGTGCTCGCGCCCGAGGACCCGCGGCGGATCGTGGGAGTGCTCGACTGGGAGCTTGCCACGGTTGGTGACCCCCTGATGGACCTCGGCGGGGCGATGGCCTACTGGGTGCAGGCCGACGACGACCGCATCATGCGCGCCCTGCGCCGCCAACCCACAGACGCGCCCGGCATGCTCACGCGACGCGAGGTCGTCGAGCACTACTGCGAGCGCACGGGCCTGCAGGTGGAAGACTGGGCCTTCTACGAGGTGTTCGGCCTGTTCCGCCTCGCCACGATCGTCCAGCAGATCTACAAGCGCTACCACCTGCGCCAGACTCGCAACCGCGCGTTCCGTCACTACTGGCTCGGTGTGCGCTATCTCGATCGGCGCTGCCTCGGGATCATCCGGCGCGCGGGCGCCGTCTGAGCCCGCCCACGCGGCGTGCGCGCGCGAGGGCTGGGGTTGTGTGGTCCGATTTGGGGTGCCCCACGCGCGCGCGAGGCCGTAGGTGTGTGTGCTCGGATTTTGGGTGCCCCACGCGCGTGTGTGTGCGTGTGTGCGCGCGCGAGGGACCTAGGTTTTCGAAAGATCACCTGGACGGGGTGATGCGCGACGGACGACCCCCGCTTACGGTTGTTGGGGCAATGGACGAGCACGACGAGAAGGACCACTTCGCGTCGGGCTCATCAAGGCCCGCAACGCCAGCTCAGTCAGGGACGCCTGAGACCGGCCGCGCCGTGGCCTCCCCACGCCTGCGCGACGCGCTGCTCACGCTCGAGAGCCCCGAACGCGCCGACATGGACGACCCCAGCCTCGAGTGGCGGCGGCTTTTCTCCGAGCTGCTCGGCACGTTCCTGCTCGTGCTCGCCGGTGCCGGCGCGGGCGTCGTCACGGCCGTCAGCCACGGTCAGATAAGCCGCGCCTCCGCCGTCACCGCGCCCGGCCTGACCGTGATGGCGGTGATCCTCTTCATGGGCGCCATCTCAGGCGCCCATCTCAACCCCGTGGTCACCGTCGCGTTCGGGCTCCGTGGCGACTTCCCGTGGAAGCGCGCCTTCGGATACATAGTCGTACAGCTCGTCGGCGCCACGCTGGCGTGCGTGCTCTTGTGGGCGGTGTTCGGCATGGTGGGCAACCTCGGCGCCACCACACCCGGCCCGGGCATCGAAGATTGGCAGGCGATGATCGTCGAGCTCGTGCTCACCGCCGGGCTTGTGAGCACGATCCTCGGCACATCTTCCAGCGCGCAGAACGTCGGCGCGCTCTCCGCGCTCGGCGTGGGCGGCTATATCGTGCTCGCGGGCCTCTGGTCGAGCCCGATCAGCGGCGCCTCGATGAACCCGGCGCGCTCGTTCGGCCCGGATCTGGTGCTCGGCGACTTCTCGAGCTACTGGCTCTACATCGCCGGCCCGCTCGCGGGCGCGATCATCGCGGTGGGCATCGCCTACGCGCTGCGCGGACCCGGCGGCGACCCGGGTGGCAGGACCGCCGGGAGCGGACGCTTGGAGTCGCTGCGGGAGAGCCACTCTTGACGGCGCCTGCGGGCGAGGAC
>JBARJU010000062.1:0-1727 GCA_049800435.1 Solirubrobacteraceae bacterium | reverse complement strand
GCCGCGGGGCCGTCGGCGATCGCGCGCCCGTCGGCGAGCAGGACCGCGCGATCCGCGCACGACGCCGCGAACTCCGGGTCGTGGGTGGCCACGATCACCGCCTGCCCTTCTCCCGCGCGGCGGCGTAGCTCCCTCGCAAGTGTCGCTTTCGCCTCGCGGTCCATGCCGCGCGTGGGCTCATCCAGCGCGAGCACGGCCGGCGGCTCATCGCCCGCGCTCACGATCGCCAAGGCCAGGCGCTGGCGCTCGCCGCCCGAGAGGTCGCGCGGATTGCGCTCGGCGAGATCGCCGAGACCGGCCGCACGCAGATCCTCGATCGGAAGCTCCTCGCCGACGCGCTCGCGCAGGAAGTAGTCGTTCGGGTTCTGTAGCAGCAGCGCGATCCTGCCGCTGCTCCGTACCCGCCCGCGCGTCGGGCTCAAGAGCCCCGCCGCATGGCGCAACAGCGTCGACTTGCCGGCGCCGTTGCGGCCCATCAGCGCAACCGTCTCGCCAGGCTCGATCGCGAGGTCCACGCCACGCAGGATCGCCGGGCCGCGCGGAATCTCAAACCAAAGCCCGCGCATCTCCAGCGCAACGCCCCCCTCTCCCCCAAACCTCGACCGTCTGCGCCGCCGCCCGCGAGCTTGCTCGCCGCCGGCCGGCGCAGACCGATCCCCTGAGCCGCCAAGCGGGGAGGCACAGGCCTCCCCGCTCCGATCGCCGAGCAGCCCCTCGGTCCGCAGTGTCGCGCGCGCCTGCTTGACACCTACGGGCGCGGGCTCGAGGCCCGCCAGCGAGAACAGCTTCGCGCCCGGAGTCTGTAGTGATGGCGCGGCGCGTCGCGCCCATCCCAGGAACGTGTTCGGATCCCCATAGTGGGCGACGCGACCGTCGTGCATGGCGATCACGCGATCGGCCGATGCAAGGCAGCGCTCGAGGCGATGCTCGCACAGCACGATCGTCGTGTCCCACTCCTGGTTGAGCCGCCTCAGCAGCCCGATCAGCTCGTCGCCCGCGACCGGGTCCATTTGCGAGGTGGGCTCGTCCAGCAAGACCACGCGGGGGCGCCCCGCGAGCGCCGCACCGAGCGCCACGCGCTGCTGCTCCCCGCCCGAGAGCTCCTGAGTGGAGCGGTCGAGCAGGTGGTCTATCCCGAGCGCCAGCGCCACCTCCTCGACACCGCGCGCCACCATCGCCGCCGTGTTCCCGCGACTCTCAAGCGCAAGCGCAAGCTCGGCGCGCACCGAGCCCATCACCAGCTGCGTCTCGGGATCCTGGAACAGGGCTCCCGTGAGCGTCCCAAGATGCGCCGGTGGGTGCTCGCGCGTGTCGAGTCCCCCCACCGTCACACGTCCCGCGAACGTGCCGCCGTAAAAGTGCGGAACCAGCCCGCATGCCGCGCGCAACAACGTCGACTTCCCGTGACCGGAAAGACCCGCGAGCACGCACAGCTCACCCGGCTCGATTCGCAAGCTCACGTCGTCGAGCGCAGGGGCATCGGCGCCGGGATAGCGGTAGGTGACATGCTCGAAGGCGATCGAGCTCACGGCTCGATACCCCTTCTGTCGACGAACGGAAGCAGCACCGCCACGCTCGAGAGCGCGCCCAGCAGCAGGGCTTGCGCTGTCGAGCCGGCGCCGATCCGCGGATAGGCGTCAAACCCGCCGACCCCTCCGAGCCGTGCACCCAGCGTGAGGGCCGCCAGGGCCGCCGCCGACGCGGCGAACGCGATGTCGTGTCGCGAC
>JBARJU010000061.1:0-8686 GCA_049800435.1 Solirubrobacteraceae bacterium | reverse complement strand
ACCACGTATCATTACCGGCTCGCGGCGAGTAACCCCGGCGGCACGGCCTACGGCGCCGATGAGACGTTCGCGACGCCCGAATACCCGGCGTCGGCGATCGCACAGACACCGGTGCTGGCCGCGAGCCTCGGGTTCCTGGACCCCGAACCCGCGGCCGGTAAACCGACGAACAGATCGCTGACCCGTGCGCAGAAGCTCACGAACGCGCTGAAGGCGTGCGGGCACAAGCCCAAGAGGCAACGTCCTGGATGCCAGAGAGAGGCTCGCAAGAAGTACCGGCCGGTAGGCAAGAAATGACCTTTAGACTATGGGAGGGATAACGATGTTCACACTACGTAAGAAGCTCACGTACGCGAACGTGACGGCGACGCTCGCGCTCGTATTCGCGATGAGCGGCGGTGCACTCGCCGCGCAACACTATCTGATCAGCTCCACCAAACAGATCAGCCCGAAGGTCCTCAAAGCACTCAAAGGCAACACTGGAGTACCGGGGCAAACAGGACTCCAGGGACTCGCCGGCGCACCCGGCACGGCCGGCAAAGAAGGAACACCAGGCAAAGAAGGAACACCAGGCAAAGAAGGAACACCAGGTAAAGAAGGAGCCCTAGGTAAAGCGGGCAAAGACGGTGAACCAGGCGAACCAGGAAAAGAAGGCTCACCCTGGACCGCCGGCGGCACACTACCACAAGGATCCACAGAGAAGGGACAATGGGCGGTTGTCGCCACAGTTACCGGGAAAAACCAGATAGTAACGAGTCCGATTTCATTCACAGTCCCACTGAAGACCAAACCCGAACCCATCTTGATCAAATCGGGTGAAGGAGAAGGGGAAGCGAAAGAAAGCCCGACGATCAAATCGGGTGCGTGTAAAGGAACAGGGAGAAACCCCGGGGCGGGCGAAGGCCACCTGTGCATCTTTGAAGAGGTCCAGGTGAGCGACGGAATCCCCTTTAATGGAGGCGAAAAGTTCGTGTTCGACATGGAAGAAGAAGTAGGCGGCAGCTCCGGACGTACGGGCACAGTGATATTCTTCGAATCGATTGAAGCGGGGTCCATGTTCGGTGGTGGTACGTGGGCGGTGACTGCCGGGGCGTGATTGTGATCTGACGTTCCCCGGGCCTCGTTCTGTGGCCTGGTGGATTTGTCTCCTGGGCTCACGTCCCGTCCCTCTCGGGGGCGTGTGCCCAGGGGATGTTCTCTCCATCGGGTGCCCGCCGAGCCGAGTTCCCTCCTGGCGGGTGCTCGGAGGGAGATCCACATACGAGGTGTTTGGATTACTGATATGCAAGATGATTGTGTTAAGCCCGCGTCGCACAAGAGGAAGCCTCCGATCACTGCCCGGACGACGCGTCGTCAGGGTGGTCATGTCGTTGAGATGCAGCGTCGGCGGTTGTTGACGGCTACGTCGGAACTCGTGTTCGAGCGGGGGGTGCAGGGAGTGACCGTCGCGCTCATCTCAGATCGTGCGGGGGTGTCGCGCAAGACGTTCTACGACATCCTCACCGACCGCGACACGTGCCTGCTTACCGCATTCGAGGAGGGTGTCCAGCGAGCCGGCGAAGCGGTCGAGCGGGAGATCGCTGGGAAAGGGAAGTGGAGCGACACGATCAGGAGCGGGCTCGCGGGCTTGCTCTCGTTCCTCGATGCCGAGCCGGTGACGGGTCGTCTCTTGATCGTCGAGGCGCTCGCGGCGGGGGACAGGACACTCGAGGCCCGCGAGGACGTGCTCACCCGGATCGTCGCGATCGTCGATCAAGGACGCACGGAAGCGAAAGCCGTCAGGTACATCCCGCCGCTCACAGCCGAGGGTGTCGTGGGGGCCGTATTCAGCGTCCTGCACTCCCGGATGCTCGCCTACCAGCCCTCCGGCGCAGCGGGACCCCGTGTGGGGCGTATGGGGGGTCGCGACGCGCGACCCCTCGTCGAGCTCACGGGGCCGTTGACGGGGATGATCGTCCAGCCCTATCTCGGGCCCGTGGCCGCGAAGCGGGAGCTCGACAGGCCCGCGGTGTCCTCAAAGCGCGCGACGCCCAAGCTTCCATCGGACCCCTTCAAGGACCTCCCGATCCGCCTCACCTATAGGACGGCCCAGGTGCTCTCCTCGATCGCCGCCGCCCCGGGGGCATCGAACAAACAGGTCGCCACCGCATCGTGCATCACCGACGAAGGCCAGACCTCGCGCCTGCTCGCGCGCTTGGAGCGCGCCGGGCTGATCCACAACACCGGGCCGGGGCCGGCCAAGGGAGAAGCCAACGCCTGGACACTCACAATAAGAGGCCAGGACATCCACACCGTCATCGCACAACAAACCGGCCGAAGCTGACCGCCGGGCCGCCCCGGCCTACAACCCCAGCAACCGCCCCAATATCTCCCGCATGATCTCGTCCGAGCCCCCGCCGATCGGCCCGAGCCGCGCGTCGCGCGCGGCTCGCTGGGCCCAGTGCTCGCCCATGTAGCCCATGCCGCCGTGGATCTGCAGACACTCGTCCATCAACTCGAAGGAGGCGCGCTGGGTAAGCAGCTTGGCCATCGTGACCTCCTTGAGCGGTTCCTCGCCGGCGACGAAGCGGCGCAGGGCGTCATAGGTGACGCAGCGGGCTGTGTAGGCGCTCGTGGCGAGATCCGCCAACTTGTGCTTGATGACCTGGTGCTTTGAGATGGGCCTCCCGAACGCGGTGCGCTCGCGCGCGTACTCTGCTGTGCGTTCGTAGGCGAGCTGCATCGCCCCCACCGTTCCAAGCGCCATCGCGAGGCGCTCCCACTGGAAGTTGGCCATGATCAGCTTGAAGCCCTCGTGCAGCTCGCCGAGCAGGTTCTCCGCGGGAACGAACACATCGTCAAAAGAAATAGTGGCCGTGTCCGAGGCATGCCATCCGAGCTTCTCGAGCTTGGATGAACGCACGCCCTCGCCGCGCTCGACGATCAAGAACGAGATGTCGTGGTGGCGGGAGGGCGGGTCCTCATTCTTGGTCTTGACGGCGGTGACCATGAAGTGGGCGCGCACGCCGTTTGTGATGTAGGTCTTCTCGCCGTTCACCACCCAGCCGCCGTCGACGCGCTCGGCCTTCGTGCGCAGCGCGGCGACGTCCGAGCCGGCGTCTGGCTCGGTGATCGCGAGCGCCCCGATCTTCTCGCCGCGGATGGCGGGCACGAGGTAATGCTGCTTCTGCTCCTCGCTGCCGAACTTCCAGATCGGGGGCGTGGCGATGTTGATGTGCGCGCCGATCCCCGCCGCAGTGCCGCCCGAGCCGACCCGCGAGAGCTCCTCGACGAGCACCGCCTCGTGCAGGTAGTCGCCGCCCTGGCCACCCAGCTCGACCGGGTACTTCAGCCCGAGCAGGCCCTGGGCGGCGAGCTTGCCGAACACCTCGTCGGGAAACCAGCGCTCCTCCTCCCATTCCTGCGCGTGCGGGGCCAGCTCACGGTCGAGGAAGCCACGGACAGACTCCCGCAGCTCTTCGTGCTCCTCGGTGAACGGGGGCTGGATCAAAGCCCGTAGGAGCGGCCGATCACGTCGAGCATGATCTCGTCGGTGCCGGCCCCGATCCGGTTGAGGCGCATGTCGCGCCACACGCGCTCCACTCCGTACTCGCGCATGTAGCCCGCCCCGCCGTGGATCTGGATGCACTCGTCGGCTACTTCCACGGCGACGCGCGCCGCGTGCAGCTTCGCCATCGAGATCTCGCGCACGGGGTACTCGCCGTTGTTGAAGCGCCACGCGGTCACGTACACCATCTGACGTGCGCTCTCGATCTTCGTGGCCATCTCGGCGAACTTGTGCCTTATCACCTGGAAGTTGCCGATCGAGCGCCCGAACGCCTTGCGCTCCTTGGCATATTCCATTGTGCGTTCGAAGCACTTCTGGGCGCCCGACACGCACCCCGCGGCGCCGATCAGGCGCTCTCCCTGGAGCTCCCACATGATGTGATAGAAGCCCTTGCCCACCTGTCCCAGCACGGCGGACTCTGGCACGCGCACATCCTGGAACGCCAGCAGAGCCGTATCGGAGGCGTGCATTCCGAGCTTCTCAAGCTTCTTCTCGCGGATCACGCCCGGCGCGTCCATCGGCACGAGGAACAGCGTGAAGCCGTCGTAGCCCGCGTCCGGGTCGGTCTTCGTGACGAGCACGATCACGTCCGCGCGAAGTCCGTTCGTTATGTACGTCTTCGAGCCGTTGATGACGTAATCGTCGCCGTCCTTCACCGCCCGCGTCTTGATCCCCGCCACATCCGAGCCCGCGTCGGGCTCGGTGATGCCGATGCACAGGATCTTCTCGCCCTTGATCGCGGGCACCACCCATTCCTGCTTCTGCTCCTCGCTGCCGAAAGCGAGAATCGGGGGCATCGCCATGTCGGTGTGCACCGCCACGCCCATCGACAGGCCGCCGCTCTGGGCGTTGGACATCTCCTCCGCCAGCACGAGGCTCGTGTAGTAGTCCCCGCCCTGGCCCCCGTACTGCTCAGGCTTGTCGAGACCGAGGAGGCCCAGCTCGCCCATGCGGTGGAACACCGAGTCGGGGAACGTCGTCTCCTCCCACTCCATGGAGTGAGGCGCCAGCTCCTTGATCGCGAAGTTGCGGATCGACTCGCGCAGCTGTTCGTGCTCGTCGGTGAAGATGAAGTGCTTGCGCTTGGCCTGGAAGTCAGGCTTCAGGACGCTCTCGGCGGTGGCCATCGGATGGTCTCCTTGGTAGTCGCTTGGCGCCCATCGGCACCTTAATCGGCGAAGTCGTTCGGTCGATATCGGAAGCTAACGCACGGGCGCGCGAAAGTAAACAGTAGGACTTCTCACTTCTCACCGGCGCCCAATCGGGTTAGGATGCGCTTGTGAGCGCCGAGCAAGAGCGATCCGGGGCGCAGGCAGCCGGGTCCGCAACCCCCGCGTCTTCCGAGGAGAAGGTTCTCTACGCCGTCGCCGACAGCGGTGTGGCGACGATCGTGCTGAACGAGCCCTCCACTCGAAACGCCCTCTCCCCGGAGGTGCTTGACGGCCTGATCGGCTGCTTCGAGCGTGCCCGCGAGGACGTGTCCGTGCGCGCTGTGGTGCTCGCCTCCTCGCACGAGACGGTCTTCTCCTCCGGCGCCAACCTCGGCGGCTTCGCCGGCGACGTATCGCTCGTGCACAAGCACTTTGCCTCCGAGCGCTTCGTCTCGCTCTTCCGCCTGATCGGCGCGCTCGGCAAGCCCACGCTGTGCGCCGCCTCGGGGCACGTGCTCGCCGGCGCGCTCGGGATCGCGCTCGCGTGCGATCTGATCGTCGCCAAGGACACCGCGACGTTCGGCACGCCCGAGATCAACGTGGGGGCCTTCCCGTTCATGATCATGGCGTTCATCTACCGCAACGTCCCGCGCAAGAAGGCCAATGAGCTGCTGTTGTTGGGCGAGCGCTGGAGCGCCGAGCAGGCGCTCGCCGCCGGGCTCGTCAACAAGGTCGTCCCGGCGGCGGAGTTCGACGCCGCGGTGGACGAGTGGGCCGTCAAGCTCGCCTCCAAGTCGCCCGTCATCATGCGTCTCGGCAAGGAAGCGATGCGCCGTCAATTGGATATGCCGCTCGACGACGCGCTCGACTACCTGCGCGCGCAGCTCACGCTCGCCGTCTCCACCGAGGACATCGTGGAGGGCGTCACGGCCTTCTTCCAGAAGCGCGAGCCTCAGTGGAAGGGACGGTGAGGACATGGGGGAGACGCCCGTGACCGCCGAGCAGACAACGTCGCCGCCTGCCCCCCGCGATGGGGGGCTGCGTCCGCTCGTCGAGGACCTGCACGCGCGCCGTGCGCAGATCCGGCTCGGCGGGGGCCAGGAGAAGATCGACAAGCAGCACGAGCGGGACAAGCTCACCGCGCGCGAGCGCATCGCACTGCTGATCGATAAGGGCACGTTCACCGAGCTGGGCATCCACGGTCGACCGCACTCCGCCCAGCGCGCGATGGACGGCGTCGAGGCGCCCGCCGACGGCGTGATCACCGGCTACGGCAAGGTCGACGGGCGCCTGGCGGCCGTGTGCGCGTACGACTTCACGGTGATGGCAGGGTCGATGGGCATGACCGGCGAGTTCAAGGTCACGCGCCTGCGCGAGCTGGCCCTCACCAAGCGCATCCCGTTCATCTGGCTGTTGGACTCCGCCGGCGCGCGCGTGCAGGAGGCCGCCGGCGCGATGTTCGCCGGCTCCGGCCACCTGTTCCGCGAGGAGGTGATCATGAGCGGCGTGATCCCCCAGGTCGCGGCCCTGATGGGCCCCTGCGCTGCCGGAACGGCATACATCCCGGGCCTGGCCGACTTCGTGCCGATGGTCAAGGGCCGCGGCTCGATGGCGCTCGCCGGACCCCACCTCGTTCGCGCCGCTGTGGGCGAGGACGTCACCCAGGAGGAACTGGGCGGCTCGCGCGTGCACTGCCGCAAGTCGGGCGTCGGCGACATGGAGGTCGCCTCCGATGAGGAGTGCATCGAGCGCATCAAGCAATACCTCTCCTACATGCCGCAGAACTGCGAGCAATCGCCGCCCATCCGGGCGGGCGAGGCCAAATCCGATCCGATCGAGCGCGGCGACGAGGAGCTGCTCGACATCCTCCCCGAGTCCAACCGCAAGCCATATGACATGTACGAGGTCATCCGCCGCATCGTCGACGACGGCGAGATATTCGACATGAAGGGCCAGTGGGCCAAGACGATCGTCACCTGCTTCGCCCGCTTCGGCGGGCGCCCCGCCGGGATCGTCGCCAACCAGCCCAAGCAGCTTGGCGGCATCCTCGACAACAACTCGGCCGACAAGGCCGCGCGTTTCGTCAACCTCTGCAACGCGTTCGGAATCCCGCTCGTGTTCATCCAGGACGTGCCCGGCTTCATGGTCGGCACAAAGGTCGAGGCGGAAGGCATCATCCGCCACGGCGCCAAGATGCTCTACGCGGTCGCCAACGCGACCGTGCCGAAGATCACCGTAATCACGCGCAAGGCCTACGGCGCCGGCTACTACGTGATGTGCGGGCGCGCCTATGAGCCCGACCTGATCGTGGCGTGGCCGAGCGCCGAGATCAGCGTGATGGGGGCGGAGGGGGTCGTCGAGATCGCCTTCCGCAAGGTCGTCGACGAGGCCGAGGACCCCGACGCGAAGAAGGCCGAGCTGATCGAGAACTTCAAAAAGATGTTCGACGTGTACATCGCCGCCGGCAACGACCTGATCGACGACGTCATCGATCCGCGCGAGACACGCGCCACGATCTGCCGGGGCCTGGAGATGGCCGAGAACAAGCATGTCGAGCGTCCCTACAAGAAGTCCGGAGTGGTGCCGGTATGAGTCTTGAGGATCCCGTCGTCATCACCTGCTCGATCTCGGGCGTCATCGCCAACCGCGAGCAGTGCCCGGCGATCCCCTACACGCCCGAGGAGTACGGCGCCGAGGCGCGCCGCGCGGTGGAGGAGGGCGCGTCGATGATCCACATCCACGCGCGCAAACCAGACGGCGCTCCCAGTTACGAAATCGAGGATTTCAGCGCGATCACCGAAGCGATCAGGGGCGCCGTGGACGACGTGATCGTCAACTACTCCACCGGCACGGTCGGCGTGCCCGTTGCTAAGCGCATCGAGTACCTGCGTGCCTGCCGCCCCGAAGTGGCCGCCCTGAACATGGGCTCGATGAACTACGCGAAGTACTCGCGCTCGCGTAAAGACTTCGTCTTCAAGATGGTCTTCCAGAACCCGTTCGAGGAGATCGTCGAGCTGCTGGAGGCGATGAACGAGCTCGGCATCAAGCCCGAGCATGAGTGTTTTGACGTCGGCCACGTCGGCTCGCTCGAGCCGCTTGTAGACATGGGCATCCTCAAAGCCCCGCTGCACGTCGACTGCATCATGGGCGTCGTCGGGGGGATCCCCGCTACGGCGCGCAACCTCGCCGCGATGGTCGACAATATTCCGTCCGGGTCCCATTGGGGGGTCATTGGTATTTCCAGGGACCAATGGATGCTGATCGCGGCGGCGCTCACGCTCGGCGGCTCGATCAGGGCGGGCGTCGAGGACAACCTGTACCTGCCCAGCGGCGAGATGGCGCGATCCAACGGCGACCTGATCGCCCAGGCGCGTCGCATGACCGAAGACGTCGGTCGCCGTCCCGCCACGGTCGCCGAGGCGCGCGGGCTGCTCGGGATCGCCTGATGGCTCCCGTCCCACGGAGCGCGTGATGGGCCTGCCACTCGAAGGCATTCGGGTGCTCGACCTCTCGCGCCTGTTGCCGGGTGGCTTCTGCTCGTTGCTGCTCGCCGACTTCGGCGCCGAGGTCCTGAAGGTCGAGGACACGGGCGCCGGCGACTACATCCGCTGGGCCCCGCCCTACTACGACGGCGCGGACGACTCCGCTCGCTCTGCGATGTTCCTGTCGCTGAACCGCAACAAGCGCTCGATTCGGATCGACCTGAAGAACGAGGCGGGGCGCGAGGTCTTGCTGCGGCTCGTGCGCGAATACGACGTGGTGCTCGAGTCCTTCCGTCCCGGCGTGCTCGACCGCCTCGGCGTCGGCTACGAGCGCCTGCGCGAAGAGAATCCCGGGCTCGTGTACTGCGCGATCTCGGGCTACGGCCAGACCGGCCCCAAGCGCGACGCCTCCGGGCACGACATGAACTACCTCGGCCTGATCGGGCTGCTCGGCCTCACCGGCGAACGCGACGAGGTGGGCGGGCGGGCGGGCGGGCATCCCATTC
>JBARJU010000060.1:0-2023 GCA_049800435.1 Solirubrobacteraceae bacterium | reverse complement strand
CGCCAACACCGTGTCGACGTGGCCGAGGTAGCAGAGCGCGGGGCCGTCCGCCGCGCCGCTCAACCTCGCCACGAGGTTCGGGCGCTCGGGAACTGCGCCAAGCAGCTCGCACTCGAAGCCGGCACCTGCCAGGATGTCTCGCAGGTGCTCGACCGCCGCGCGCTCGTCGCCCGGCGGGTTTACCGTGTCGAAGCGAATCAGGCGCTGAAGGAGCTCGGTGGCCTGGGCGCCGAGGTCTCGACTCGCCGCTCCCGGTCCTCCGCCGGCGCCCGTGCGTGGCCCCGTGACGAGCCGGCCTGCGCCTGCGACGTCTGCTTGTCCAGCCACGCCTCCGATGCTACGCCACCGGGCAAGCCTGGGACCCGTGGGCAGGCGGCGAGCAATTCCCGCGTGTACGGATGGGTGGGACGTTCGAGCAACTCGCACGCGTCGCCCAACTCGACGATCTTGCCTCCGTGCATCACCGCGATCCGATCGGCGAGCGCTTCGACGGTTGTGAAGTCGTGTGAGACGAGCACGTAGGCGCACCCGATCTCCTCCTGGAGCTCGATCAGCAGGTCGATCACCCCGCGCCGGATCGAGGCGTCGAGGGAGGACACCGGCTCGTCCAGGAGCACGAGGCGCGGCTCGCCCGCACCCTGAAGGGCACAGGCACCCCGAGGGGCACAGGCAAGCGCGCGCGCGATGCCAACGCGCTGGCGCTCGCCGCCGGAGAGCTCGTGTGGGAAGCGCTTGGCCTGCTCGGGCTCGAGGCCCACTCGCGCCACCAGCCGCTCGACCCCGGTCCGGGCCTCCGGGCCGTCGAGCCCTCGCGCGCTCAGGGCCCGCTCCAACGTCCTCCCTACTCGCCGCCGCGGATTCAGCGACGCCTGCGGGTCCTGGAAGACCATCCCCAGGTCGCGACGCGCGGACGCCAGCTCGCGCCGGCTCGCGCCGGCGAGGTCCTCGCCCGCCAGGCGGATCGCGCCCCCCGTCGGCTCGACCAGACCGGCAATCGAGCGCAGGAGGGTTGTCTTGCCACAGCCCGACTCCCCTACGATCGCAAGCGTCTCACCCCCGCCGACCGCGAGCGAGACCCCGTCGAGAGCGGCTACGTCCGCGCCGCGCCGCCCTCGGCCGGCGTAGCTGACGCGCAGGTCGTCCACTTCCAAAAGAGCCGTCCCTCGCGCGCGCGTGGGGCACGCGTTTGCGAAACCAACATCCCCACCATCGCCCAGGGCCGTCCCTCGCGCGCGCGTGGGACGAGCCCTTGCGGAAGGTCGCAACGCCTCCAAGAGCCCACGCGTATACGGATGCGCGGGCCGCTCGAAGATGTCCGCGGGCGTCCCCTGCTCGACGAGCCTCCCGGCCCGCATCACGGCGATCCGGTCGGCGACGTCGGCGACCACGCCGAAGTCATGGGTGACGAGCACGATGCTCAGATCCCTCTCGTCGCGCAGGTCCTTCAGCTGGGCGAGGATCTGGGCCTGCACGGTCACGTCGAGCGCGGTCGTGGGCTCGTCGGCGAGCAACAGCTTCGCATCGAGCGACAGTGCCATCGCGATCATCACGCGCTGGCGCATCCCACCGGAGAGCTCGTGCGGGTAGGCGCGCACTCGCTCACGTGCCCTCGGGATGCGGGCTCGCTCCATCAGCTCGCCGGCCCTGCGCAAGGCCTGCTCCTTGGAGACAAACGGTTCATGCGCCCTGATCTGCTCGGCGATCTGATCGCCCACGCGGTGGACCGGGTTCAGCGAGGACTGGGAGTCCTGGAAGATCATCGCGAGCTCGGCGCCCCGCACGCGGCGCAGCTGCCGCTCGGATGCTCCGATCAGCTCGCGCCCGTCGAACAGCGCGCGGCCGGAGATCGTCGCGTTGGGCCCGCGCGTGAGCCCCATCAGGGTCATCGCGCAGACCGACTTGCCCGAGCCCGACTCGCCCACGATCGCGAGCACCTCACCGCGACCGAGGGCGAACGACACACCATCGACCGCCCTCACCTCGCCGTCGCGCGTTGCGAACGACACGCTCAGCTCTCGCACGT
>JBARJU010000059.1:0-15884 GCA_049800435.1 Solirubrobacteraceae bacterium | reverse complement strand
ACGTCTGGATGCGGCCGATTGCCTTCGCGAAGCTTTGTCCTCGGGCTCGACGTGGCACCACCACGTCTTCGCCCTTGCGTCCGCGCCTCGCTCGACACTCGACCACCCCAGCCGCACATCCCTTCCGCGATAGACCCTTACCATGGCTTTAGTGCACCTCGATACATACATTGGCCTATGAACGACTTTGCCCGTGCCCCACGCGTGCTCGTGGTCGAGGACGACGAGGATATTGCCCAGGCGCTCCAACGCTCGCTGCGCATGGAGGGCTATGAGGTGCGCGCCGCCGCCGACGGCGCCGCCGCGCTCGAGCACGGCCGCTCGTTTGCCCCAGACCTTGTGATCCTCGACCTCGGCTTGCCCGAGATCGACGGGATCGAGGTCGCCCGCAAGCTGCGCTCCGACGACGACGTGCCGATCCTGATCCTCACGGCCCGCGACGCCCTGGAGTCGCGCGTTGAGGGACTCGATGCGGGTGCCGATGACTACCTCGTCAAGCCCTTCGAGCGCCAGGAGCTGCTCGCCCGCATGCGCGCGCTCTTGCGCCGCCGTCCCCCCCGGGGATCGGCTCCCCTGCGCGTCGGCGACCTGTCTCTGAATGTGGACACCCATGAGATTTCCCGCGGCGATCGTGACATCGAGCTTACCCAGCGCGAGTTTGAGTTGCTCGAGTACCTGATGCGCAACGAGCGCATCGTTATCTCGCGCCAGCGATTGCTGGACGAGGTGTGGGGCTATGACCCGTTTTCCACCACCAACACGATCGAGGTGTTCGTCTCGAACCTGCGTCGCAAGCTGGAGGCAGACGGCGAGCCTCGCCTGTTGCACACGATCAGGGGAGCCGGCTACGTTCTCCGAGCCTGAGCATCTCCTGACGCGGCGCTGGATCGCCACGTGCCGGCTCGGACGTACTACCAGTACGCCCTTCGCCGTCCCGCGTCGCCCAGCTTGGTCATGAGACGCTCAGGACTCTCAAGCATTTCCGAGCGATTCGACCGCCTGCCGATTCGCGTGCGCTTGGCGGGCGTGTCGGCGCTGTTGACATTCACGATCCTGTGTGGGTTCGCGCTCGTCGTCGGATCGCTCACGGTGCATCGCATCCGCACCAACTTCAATCGCGAAGTCGCGGTCTCCGCCGGCAACCTGGCCGGCCTGCTCCAGGTGAACGTGACCGGCAGCTACATCGAAGGCTTCAGGCTCAAGGTCGTCAACCCGCCGAACCTCGACAAGTTCGCGGGCTCCGAGGATGCGGTTGTGCGAATTCTCAGCGAATCGGGTGGGGTTCTCGCGAGCTCGACCGGAGCGCCCGACCTAGGGTTGTTGAGCGAAGCCGACGTGCACGGCTACCGCGTGCACACGAGGCCGGTGGCGCTCAACGGGCCGGTCGGGGGAGCGGTCATCGTCCAGTATGGCCGGCGCCTGTCAGACCTCGACGCCACAATCGCGCGCGTCGAGCTGCTGCTCGTGCTCGGCGTGCTCGCCGGCACCGCGTTCGCTCTGCTTGCGGGAGTGGCGATCGCGCGCCGCGCGATGGCCCCGATCGCCGAGCTCACCACCACCGCCGAGGAGATCGCGCGCACGCGCGATCCGTCTCGCAAGATACCCGAGCCGCTCGCCGACGACGAGGTCTCAGAGCTCGCTCGCACGCTCGGCGGAATGTTGCGCGAGCTCGACGCCGCCCACGCCGAGACCGAGGCGACACTCGCACGCCAGCGCCAGTTCGTAGCCGACGCCTCCCACGAGCTGCGCACGCCGCTCACGAGCGTGCTGTCCAACCTCGAGCTGCTGGCAGAGTCCCTCCACGGCGAGGAGGCCGACGCGGCCCGCTCTGCCCTGCGCTCCTCGAGGCGCATGAGACGGCTCGTCGCGGATCTGCTGCTGCTCGCCCGCACGGATGTGGGGCGCATCGTGCGACGCGAACCGTGCGATCTCGCACAAATCGTGGTCGAGGCGACCGCGGAGCTCGGCCCGGTCAGCGGCGGGCACGACATCTCGCTCGACGTTGGGCGGGCGGGACCGGTTCTTGTCGAGGCATCCCGTGACGAGCTCCACCGCCTCGCGATAAACCTGATCGAGAACGCCGTGCGCCACACGCCTCCCGGCACGGAGATTCGCGTGAGCACAGGCATGAGCGACGATGGCGGGGTCCGCCTGCCCGCCGGCGAGGCATACCTGCCCGCCGGCGAGGCATACCTAATCGTTGAGGACAACGGCCCCGGCGTGCCCGAGCGCCTTGCCCCTACGCTGTTCGAGCGCTTTGTGCGCGGCGCCGGCGACCGCGGCGGCTCGTTCGGCCTCGGCCTCGCGATTGTGCGCGCGGTCGCCGAGTCCCACGGCGGCACGGTCTCGCTCGAGCCGGGTGGGTTTGGCAAGAAAGAGCTCACCGGTGCGCGCTTCGTCGTGACGCTGCCGGCGATCCCCGGAGGCCTGCCCGAGGCTCAGACTCCCGCGGCTGAGGTGGCGAGCCTGGAGGCCTGAGGGCGCAATTCCCGCTCAAATGGGCTCCCACGCGCGCGTGGGGACCCTCCTCAGACCTCTACAACGACCGGAAGCACCATCGGACGGCGCTTGAGGCGATCGTACACAAGTGCCGCCAGGTCGTCGTGGAGCAGCTGCTGGAGCAGGTCAACCTCGCGGATCTCCTCCTTGGCGGCCCGTGCCAGCGTGGAGTTGACGGTCCCTCGGATCTCCTCGATCAGCTCCCCGGCCTCGTCCATGAACGGCACGCCCCTGAAGATCACCTCGGGGTCTGCGACCGAGTCGCCGTCCTGCTCGGCGATCGTCACCACCACGATGAAGATCCCGTCGGCCGAGAGCATGCGGCGGTCGCGCAGCGCGACATCGGCCATGTCGCCGATCTCGACGCCGTCGACGAACACCATCCCCGACTGCTCGTGCTCTTTAAAGAGCGCGCCGCGCTCGTTGATGTCGAGCGGCAGCCCGTTCTCGCCCTGGAAGATGTCCTGCGCCTCGATCCCGACCGCTTCGGCCAGCTGCGCGTGCAATCGCAGGCGCTTGAAGTCCCCGTGAAAGGGCATCACGTAGCGCGGTTTGACGAGGTTGAGCATCAGCTTGACCTCCTCGGCGTACCCATGCCCCGAAGCGTGCACGGGCGCATCGCGCGCGGTCACGACGTCGCAGCCGATGTGGTAGAGGCGGTCGATCGTCTCGTTGACAGCGCGCTCGTTTCCGGGCACCGGCGTCGCCGAGAACACGACCGTGTCGCCGTGGCGGAGCTTAACCTGCGGATGGTCGCGGTAGGCCATACGTCGCAGCGCGGACAGCGGCTCGCCCTGGGAGCCGGTCGAGACGATCACGATGCGCTCGTCGGGAAGGTTCTCGATCTCGCGGGTGCCGACGAGGATCCCCTCGGGCACGTCCACGTGGCCGAGCGTGCGCCCGATGCCGACGTTCTTTCTCATCGAGCGACCCACGAGCGAGACCTTGCGCCCGAGCGTGGCGGCAGCGTCGATCACCTGTTGCACCCTGTGGATGTTCGAGGCGAAGCTCGTCACGATGATGCGCCCCTCGCAACGCGCGAACGTCTCCACCAGGTGCGGGCCGACGAGCGACTCCGACGGCGAAAAGCCGTCGCGATCGACGTTCGTGGAGTCCCCGCACAGCAGCAGAACTCCCTCGCGCCCCAGTTCGGCGAGCCTGGACACGTCAGCGGGAGCACCGTCGACAGGCGTTTGGTCGAACTTGTAGTCGCCAGTGATCAAGACGGTGCCCAGGTCCGTGCCGAGCGCCACCGCGCTCGAGTCGGGAATCGAGTGGGTCATGTGGATCATCTCGAGCGAGAACGGCCCAAGCTCGAGCATCTCACCGGGTGAGATGTCGCTGAGCTCTATGTCGCGCAGCTTGTGCTCTTCGAGCTTGGAGCGCGCCATCGCGATCGTGAGCGGTCCGCCGTAGACCGGGGGCGGGTCCTCGAGTTCGCGCATTACCCACGGCAGCGCGCCGAGGTGATCCTCGTGGCCGTGGGTCACGACGATCGCCTCGATGTCGCGCTCGCGCTCGCGCAGGTAGGAGAAGTCGGGCAGGACCAGGTCAATGCCGACCATCTCGGGCGTCGGGAAGCGCAGGCCCACGTCGACCACCACGATCCGCCCGTCGTACTCGAGCACGGTCATGTTCTTGCCTATCTCCCCCAGCCCCCCGAGAGGCAGGACTCGCAGTGCGCTCATGTGTGTACGGGGGTGGGTGGGATCGCCACGAGGCCGTGGCGGAGCAGCATCCTCTGCACCGCCTCGAGCTCCTGCTCGCTTGCCTCGATCAGCGGCAGGCGCAGACCGCCCACCTTGTGGCCGAGCATGTTGAGCGCCGCCTTCGTGCACGTCGGGCTCGCCGTCATGAACAGCGTCTCATACACATCCTTGAGCGAGGCGTCGATCTCGCCGCGATTCTCGGGCTCGTCCACCATGCGGCGCATCTCATCGCCCACGATGTGGGTTGCCACAAGGATGCCACCGGCGCCGCCGATGTCGAGCGTGCGCGCGAACGTGGAGTCGTCGCCCGAATACAGGTCGAGGCCGTCAATCGTCTGAAGCTCGGCTTCGTTTGCCTGCTTGACGCCGCTCACATGCTCGATCTGGGCGAGTCTCGCGAGCAGCTCGGGACCCATGTTGACAGCCGTGCGGCCTGGGATGTTGTAGAGCAGGATCGGCCGGTCGGTCGCCCTTGCGACCTCTTCGTAGTGGCGCACGATCCCGCGTTCGCTCGGCTTATTGTAGTAGGGGGTCACGCTCAGCGTCGCGTCCACGCCAAGCTCGCTTGCCACCTCGGTCAGGTGCACCGCGTGGCGCGTGTCGTTGGAGCCCGTGCCGCCCACGATCGTGGCGCCGGGCGGGCGCTCGCGCACAGCGAGGCCGATCAGGGCCAGGTGTTCCTCGTCGGTGAGCGTCGCCGCCTCGCCCGTCGTGCCACATACGACGAAGCCGTCCGAGCCGTGCTCGGCGAGATGATGCATGAGCGCGACGAACGACTCCTCATTCACGTGCCCCCGCTCGTCGAAGGGGGTGACGATCGCCGTGAGGATCGTGCCGAGGGTGCTCATCGATTGGAGTATTCCACGCTCATCGGCAACAACCCGGTCCCCTATTGGCCCCTGAAGAGCAAGTGCTCGAGGCCCACCACCGGCGAGCTCTCAAGCATTCGGACACCGCGAATCGCGAGCAGCACCCCCGGCATGAACGACTCGCGCCCGGTCGTGTCGTGGCGGATCGTGAGCGTCTGGCCGACGTCGCCGAGGATGACCTCCTGATTGGCGACGATGCCCGGCAGTCGCACCGAGTGGATCGGGGGCTCCTCGGCGCCGGACGCCTCAGCCATCAGCCGCGCCGTGCGCGCGGCCGTGCCGCTCGGGGCGTCCAGCTTGCCGTCGTGGTGTAGCTCGACGATCTCAGCCTTCGACATGTACATGGACGCCTCGGCGGCGAAGCGCATCATCAAGACCGCCCCGATCGCGAAGTTGGGCGCCACGAACACGTTCGAGCGACCGCTCTCGGGATTCTCGGCCGCGATCGCACGCGCCTGCTCGCCAAGCGACTCGACGTCGAAGCCGGTCGTCCCGATCACCACGTGCGCTCCCGCGCGAACGCACTCGAGCGCGTTCTCGAGCGCCGCGTCCGGGCGCGTGAAGTCCACGACCACCTCCGGCTTGCCCTCTCTCAGAACCTGCCCGAGGGTCCTATCGAGCAGCGGGTCGGCCCGACCCACGAGCTCCATATCCGTGGCGTCCTCCACGGCCGTGCACACCGTCTCGCCCATCCTCCCGGCCGCGCCCGCCACGGCGACGCGGATCACGACGCCACACCCGCAAGCGGGCTCAGCGCCTGCTCGAACGTGTCTTGATCGGATCCAACCCCCGCCACCGAGAGCCGCTCGCCGGCGAACAGCTCGCTTGCCAGCTCGCGCACGTCTGAGAGCCGAACGCCGTCGATACGCTCGATGATCTCATCCACCGAGAGGATCGGCAGCTCGCTCAGCACCGACGATCCGAGCCTGTTCATGCGGGCCGCGGTCGACTCAAGCGCGAGCACCACGCGTCCCTTCACGTTCTCGCGCGAGCGCGTCAGCTCCTCATCGGTAATTGAATCCCCACCCACCTCGACGAAGCGCTCGAGCTCGCCGGCGATCGTCGCGATCGCCTCGTCGAGATTCTCCGGTCGCGTGCCCACGTACAATCCGACCTCGCCGGTGCGGGCATGCAGGTTTGAGAAGCAGAACACCGAGTAGGCGAGTCCGCGCTTCTCGCGGACCTCCTGGAACAGGCGCGAGGAGGACGTCCCCCCAAGTATGCCTTCGAGCACGCGCAGCGCGAAGCGCCGCTCGTCGTCACGGGCGATTCCGCGCCCTCCCAGGCACACGTGGTACTGCTCGGTGTCCTTGCGCAGGAAGCGCACGCGCCGCTCAAACGACGGTGGGTCCCCGTCGCGCCGCGCGGGCGCCATGCCCCCGGCGCTCGGCGAGCACGCCGTCTGCACCATCCCCACGAGCTCGTCGTGGTCGACCGAGCCGGCGGCGGCCACCACGATGCTCCGCGGAAGGTAGCGCTCGGCGTGGAAGGCGCGCAAGCCCTCGAGCTCGACAGCCCGTACCACGTCCGCGCGACCGATCACGGCGCGTCCGAGCGGATGGCTACCGAACACAGCTTCGCCGAGTAGGTCGAAGACTCGATCCTGGGGATCGTCTTCGTACATCGCGATCTCCTCCAGCACCACCTCACGCTCGGCGGCGAGGTCTTCGAAGCCGGGCTTCCACAGCATCTCGCCCATCACGTGCAGGGCGCGCTCCAGATGCCGGTCGAGCACACGCGTGTACAACGAGGTCGTCTCTCTGTCGGTGCCGGCGTTTATCTCCGCGCCCATAGCGTCGAAGATCTGGTCGATCTCCTCCGAGCGATAGCTGTCTGTCCCGCGGAAGACCATGTGCTCCAGCAAGTGCGACAGGCCGGCCTGATCTTCGGACTCCATCGCCGAGCCCGTGTCGATCCAGAAGCCGAGGGCCACCGAGCGCACGTTCTCCATGCGCTCGGTGACCACTCGCACGCCGCTGTCAAGCGTTGTTATCCGATGCTGCGCCAACCTCAGGTGGGGGCTAGTCGCGGTCGCTGCCGCCGTGGCGCGGACGACCGGAGCCACGGTCTCCACCGCGCGGCGGACGGCCCTCGCGGCCGTTGCGTCCGCCACCCTCGCGCGGAGGACGACCGCCGCCGCCACCGCCCCCTGTGCCCACCGAGGCGAGCTCCTCGACACTCTTGCCCGCGACCTCCGGGTCCTCGGCGAGGCGCAGGCCGATGCGTCCACGCTCGCGGTCGACCTCGACCACGCGCACGTTGATCTCATCGCCCTTGTTGAGCACGTCCTCGACGGTGTCGACACGCTGACCCGGGGAGACGTTGGAGATGTGGAGCAGCCCGTCGGTGCCCTTGGAGAGCTCGATGAAGGCGCCGAAGGTGGTCGTCTTGACGACCTTGCCGGCGAACTCGTCGCCGACCTCGACCTCCTTCATCATCGTCCTGATGCGCTCCACGAGCGCATCGCCGAGCTGGCCGTTGGCCGAGTACACGAGCACCTGACCCTCGTCGTTGACGTCGATCTGGGATTCGAACTCATCGGAGAGCCCGCGAATCGTTTCGCCGCCCTTGCCGATCAGCATGCCGATCTGGCTCGGGTCGATCTGGATCGTCTGGATGCGCGGAGCGTGCTGGCTGAGCTCTGCGCGTGGACCCTCGATCGTCTCGGCCATCTTGTGAAGGATGAACGTGCGCGCCTGGAGCGCCTGGGTGAGCGCGTCGCGCAGGATCTCGAATGTGACGCCCGAGATCTTGATGTCCATCTGAAGCGCCGTGATCCCACGGTTGGTGCCGGCCACCTTGAAGTCCATGTCTCCGAGGTGGTCCTCCACGCCCACGATGTCGGTAAGGACGACGTAATCGTCGCCCTCCTTGATGAGGCCCATCGCGATCCCCGCGACCGGGCGTGAGATCGGCACGCCCGCGTCCATGAGGGACAGCGAGGAGCCGCACACCGAGGCCATCGAGGAGGAGCCGTTTGACTCGAAGATGTCCGAGACGACTCTGATCGTGTACGGGAAGTCCTCGATCGAGGGCACCACCGGCACGAGCGCGCGCTCGGCGAGCGCTCCGTGGCCGATGTCGCGGCGCTTGGGCCCCAGGCGACCGGCCTCCCCTACCGAGAACGGCGGGAAGTTGTAGTGGTGGAAGTAGTACTTCTTGGTCTGCAGTCCGAGCGTGTCCAGGCGCATCTCCTCCTTGAGCGTGCCCAAGGCAGCCGCGCTGAGAGCCTGGGTCTCACCGCGCGTGAACAAGGCCGAGCCGTGCGTGCGCGGCGTGACGCCCACCTCGATCGTGATGTCACGGATCTCGTTCTCCGCGCGACCGTCGGGACGCTTCTTGTGGACCGCGATGCGCTCGCGGATGATCGCCTTCTCGAGCTTGTCGAACACGAGCTGAGCAGCCGCACGGCGCTCCCTGGCGGCTTGCAGCGCCTCCTCGTCGCTGCCCTCGGGCGCGGCGGGCGCGTACTGCTCGAGGATCGCGCTCTCCACCGCCTTGCAGGCATCCTGGTGCGCGAGCTTGTCCTGCACCTGCGTGGCCTCGTCAAGCGCTGCGCCGTGCGAAGCCCGGACCGAGGCGAGCAACTGCTCGTCGACCGTCGGCGCCTGCGCGGGTGTCTTCTCCTTGCCGACCTTCTCGGCAAGCTCGCGCTGTAGCGCGCAGATCTTCTTGATCTCTGAGTGGGCGATGTCAAGGGCATCGAGAATCTCGGCCTCTGAGATCTCGTTCGCGCCCGCCTCCACCATCAGGATCGCGTCCTCGGAGCCAGCCACGACAAGGTCGAGGTCGGAGACGTCCAGGAGATCCTCCTCCGGGGGGTTCACGACGAAGTTGCCGTCGATCTTGCCAATCCGCACCGCGCCGACGGGGCCGGCGAACGGTATGTTCGAGATCATCAGCGCCGTGGAGGCGCCGTTCATGGCGAGGATGTCATACGGGTGGACGTGATCCACCGAGATCGGGATCGCCACGAGGTGGGTCTCGTAGTTCCAGCCCTTCGTGAACAGCGGTCGCAGGGGGCGATCGATCATGCGCGCCGTGAGCGTCGCCTTCTCTCCCGAGCGTCCCTCACGCTTGAAGAACGAGCCGGGGATCTTCCCGGCGGAGTACATCCGCTCCTCCACATCCACTGTGAGCGGCAGGAAATCCACATCGCGCTGGCCGCCTGCTGTGGCGGTCGCGAGAACCATCGTGTCGCCCTGACGGACGACTACTGCGCCGGAGGCCTGCTTGGCCATCCTGCCGGTCTCAAACGAGATCTCACTACCTGCGATCTCCACGGAGACCCGCGTAACGGCGTTGCTACTCATATTGACTACCTTCCCTCTCCACCCGTCGGTCGGCGGAGCCGTTTTCTTTTTATCCTTGTATCCGAACGCTGTGGAGCTTAGCGGACGCTACGCGTTCTTCAGGCCGCCAAGGATCATGTGCACGGGAGGAAGGTCCGCGGGCGAGGGGGCCTGGTAGCTCCAACGTACGACGCCGTCGCCATCGACGATCACGAGCGCGCGTTGGGGAAAGCCGCCGGGATGGAGCACACCGAACGCGTCGCACGCGGCGCCCTTGGGCTCGAAGTCCGACAGCTGGGGAATGCTCACACCCAGCTGCTCGCGAAACGCTTTCTGCGCCCAACTCGAATCGCAGGAGACTCCGTAGATCTGGGCGCCCCGCGCGACGATCTCCGGCAGCGACTCCTCATACACCTGCAGCTGGTCGGTGCACACCGGGCTGAACGCGAACGGGTAGAAGACGAACACGGTCGTCTTGCCCCGCAGGTCCGCCTGCGTAAAGCTCTCCCCACCTTCGGTGGCGAGCTTGAAGTCGGGAACCTTCGTCCCCGGCGCCAGCATTGTGGAGGTCGCGTCGGTGGTACTCATCCTAGATTTCCCATGCGCGCTGGGGGCGTCGAGGATCAAGCGGAACAAGGACGCAGCGAGCGCGGTGTGCTTTGCACACAAGTGAGCGAGGACACAGT
The DNA here is from genome assembly GCA_049800435.1 of Solirubrobacteraceae bacterium. Lineage (GTDB taxonomy): Bacteria > Actinomycetota > Thermoleophilia > Solirubrobacterales > Solirubrobacteraceae > Palsa-744. The sequence goes on along the minus strand of JBARJU010000059.1, from coordinate 5,829 downwards.
TCCGCGCCGGTCATCGGCGCTCCCAGCCTACTTGCGTAGGCCGAGCTCCTTTATGAGCGCGCGGTAGCCCTCGAGGTCCTTGCGCCGCAGGTAGTCGAGGAAGCGGCGGCGGCGGCCCACGAGCATCAGCAGGCCGCGGCGCGAATGATGGTCCTTGCCCTGCTCGCGCAGATGTCCGGTCAGATGGTTGATGCGCTCGGTGAGAAGCGCCACCTGGACCTTGGTGTTGCCGGTGTCCTCTACTCCCGAACCGAACTTGGCGGCGATCTCTCGCTTGCGCTCTGTGGTCATCGTCATAGCGGTCGCACAGGCTAGCAGTCCTTGGGACAGCGACACGTACGAGGCGGTCCTCGTGCGCCGAGGCGCCTCCCCGAGCATGGCGCTCAGGAGGCGTGCATCGCGACGATCTCGCGCGTACGCTCTACGTCGCGGTGCATCTGCTCGATGAGCTCCCGCGCCGATTGGAAGCGCCGCTCTCCGCGCAATCGCTCCAGGAAGTCAAGGCGCAGCTGCTTGCCGTACAGATCGCCGTCGAAGTCGAGTATGTATGCCTCGACAAGCTCTCCCCGACCGGTTACGAATGTGGGCCGCACGCCGATGTTCACGGCGGCGGGCAGTCCGCCCGTGCCCGTGAGGGTGTCGGCAAGGCACGCGTATACACCGTGGCCCGGGCACACCAGCGCATCGTCGGGGATCAGGTTGGCCGTTGGAAAGCCGAGCTCGCGCCCACGCCGATCGCCGGGCACGACCTCGCCGCGCATCTGAAACGGCGCGCCCAGGAAACGTGTCGCCTGCTCGACCTCACCGGCGAGCACGAGCCCGCGGATGTGGCTCGAGGAGACGATCTCCCCCTCGACCTCGAACAGCGGCGCGACGCGCGTGGAGAAGCGCTCGTCCTCGGCGAGCATCCGCGGGTCGCCCTTGGCGCGGTTGCCGAAGCGGAAGTTCTCCCCGACCGAGACGTACGTCGCCCCAAGCGCTCCCACCAGGACGTCGTCGATGAACTCCTGGGGTCCGCGCTTGGCGAAATCGGTGTCGAATTCGATCACGATCAGCTCCTCGACGCCAAGCGCCTCCACGAGCTCCGCCTTGACCTCCAGCGCGGTGATGAGCTTCGGGGTGTGCTGGGGCGCCACGACCGCCGAGGGATGCGGGTCGAACGTCAACACGCTATCCGAGCCGCGGATCACCTCGCGGTGGCCGAGGTGAACGCCGTCGAACGAGCCTACCGCCACGCGTCGCTCCCTGTGCTTCACGTCGGGCAGCCGAGTGATCCTCACGGTGGGAAAGCCTATGTCACGAGGGGCTCGGCCGCCCGCGCCGCCGGCGCGAGCTCGCCTGGAAGCTCTCGGCCTGAGCCAGCGCCTGCTCGGCGGACAGTAGCGGCGGGTCTGCCCAACTGAGGCCACGGGGCGGCGGAGGCGCCGCGTCGCCTACGTCGAACGGCCCGATGGCCGTGCGTCTGAGCTCTTCGCAGTAGGCGTCCCCGAGATCGGCGATCAGCGAGCGCACATAGGTCCCGGAGGAGCACTCGATCAGATAGGCGGCGCGTGCGGGCCCGCCCTGCGTTGCGGGCTGCTCGCTTGCCTGCTTGCCTGCGCCCTTTAGGGGGTGCCCTTTAGGGTGCGCCCCAGAGGGTGCCTGCCCCCCGTCATGGGGGGTACCCTGTGGGGTGCGCCAAAGCTGCTCGAAGCGCTTGACGGTCACGATTCGCTCGGGCATCTGAAAGTGCTCGCCACGCCGGGCCCTGCGGTAGGCGCGCTCGCCTTTGACCTTGATCGCCGAGTAGATCGGAGGCCGTTGACGGATCTCCCCGGTCGGGAGCGTCGGTGGGTCTGGCGGTAGGCGTCCGGTCTCGGTTATCTCCCCCTCGGGATCGCCGGTGCTCGAGCTCGCCCCGAGTCGCGCAATCGTCTCGTAGCGCTTGGGGAGCTCCATCATCCGCCGCTGGATGCGCGTGGCCCGTCCGACCAGCACGATCAAGAGCCCGCTCGCGAACGGGTCGAGCGTGCCGGCGTGCCCGGTCTTTACGCCCCCGAGCGAGCGTCGCACCGCCGCGACGACGTCATGCGATGTGACCCCGACCGGCTTGTCGATCAGCAGGACGCCGTCCACGCCTGTCCCGCGCGAATCCCGGGGGTCGATCGCACCTCCTCGAGCGTCGCTCAAGCGAGCGTTGGCACAGCCGGCCCATTCGGCGTCGGGTGCAGTTGCGCGGCTATCTCCTGACGCAGAAACTCGACCAGCTCGCGAGGCTCGAGCATCGTGGAGAAGCCCGCCGCACGGCGGTGACCGCCTCCGCCCTGGGTGCGCGCGATCACGGAGACGTCGACGTCATTGCCCGTCGCGCGCAGCGACACCTTGCGCTTGCCTCGACTCTCGGCGGCGGTGAGCTCGCGGATAAGCACGGCGACCTTCGTGTCCGCGACCGAGCGCAGCTGGTCGACAATCCCCTCGGAGAAGCTCTCCTCCGCCCCGGCGTGGGCGAAGTCAACCGCATCGAGCGCCACCAGCGTCAACTCGCCCGAGTCAAAGCGTTCGATGCGCTCGAGCGCGACCCCCAGCAGTGTGAGCTTGGCGGGGGGCATCTCCTCGTAGAGCCGGCTGTTGACGGCAGGCACGTCGGCTCCCGCGGCGATCAGCTCTGCTGCCATATGGTGGGCGCGCGGTCCAGTGTTCTCGTACATGAAGCGCCCCGTGTCGGTCACCACAGCGACGTACAGCGCCTCGGCGATGGCGGCGGTCGGCGCCACGTCGAGACCGTGCATCAGGTCCCACACGATCTCCCCGGTGCACGACGCCGTCGGGTCCACGAGGTTGAGAGTCCCGAACATCGTGTTGTCGTGGTGATGGTCGATGTTGAGCAAGTGCTTCCCATGCTGGAGCACGGCGGCCGGATTGCGGTCGATGTTGCCGCAGTCGAGCATCACCACGGTGCGCTCGCCGATGTTCGTCGGTGGCGCCTGGATGGCGTGCTCGAGTGACGGGCAGCGGTACTCGCGCGGTAGCGGCAGGTCGCTCGAGGAGATGAACATCTCGGAGTCCTTGTCGAGCGCGCTCAGCAGACCGTGCATCCCAATCAGCGAGCCGAGCGCATCGCCGTCGGGGTTCTCATGGGTGGCGATGACGAAGCTCGTGTCGGCGCGGATGCGATCGAGCACCAGATCGCGCGTGTGCGCGAGAGTCGACTGCTCGGTCATGCCGGCATCGACCCCTCGCCCGAATCGGATGCGCTCGCCTGCCGGTTCTCCTGAGAGCTTGATACCTGTGCGGTTCCCCGGCCCGCGTCGATCTCCTGCTCGATCAGCACATCCACGCGCATCGCGCGGTCGGTGGTGTCGTCGTAGACGAACTCGAGCGTGGGCGTACGCTTGAGATGCAGCTCGCCGGCGATCCGCCGCTGAAGGTATCCGTGCGCGCTGCTCAGTCCGTCCATGCTCGCCTCGCGTGCCTCTGGCTCGCCGAGCACGCTCACGTAAACGCGAGCATGGCTCAAATCGGCGCTTGTCCTGACGTCTGTCACAGTCACGAATCCCACCCTCGGGTCCTTCAAGTCTGAAGCCACCGCGTCTCCGATCACCTGCCTGATCGCCTCGTCAACGCGGCGCATGCGGTCCGAGGTCATCCTACCCGTCCCTGTCCCTCGAAGCATCCGAGTGGAAGACATTTGCATGAGCAACCCCTCATGCGTCGCCTAACCAACCGCGGCCCCTGAGATGGAGGAGGGACAAGCGAGACAAGGATGCAGCGAGCGCAGTGTGCTTTGCTGGCCGATCTTCGATCGGTGAGGGAGCGAAGACGCAGACCGATCGACGACCAAGATGCGCCCGTCGATCGGCCAGCGCCGTCCATCGTCCATCTCAGGCGAGTTGGCGCTCTTGGAAGCGTGTCTCGTATGTCTCCAGGATGTCGCCCTCTCGCAGGTCCTGGAAGTTGACGAGCACGATCCCGCACTCGAAGCCCGCGCTGACCTCGCGCGCGTCCTCGTTGAAGCGACGAAGGCTCGCGATCGTGGTGTCGTAGATGACCGTGCCCTCGCGCACCAGCCTGACACGCGCGCCACGCGTGATCTTCCCCTCGCTGACGTGCGAGCCGGCGATGGTGCCGATCTTCGAGGCCTTGAACAGCTGGCGCACCTCCGCCTGACCGAGTGAGGTCTCGACCTCGGTGGGCTCGAGCATTCCCTGCATCGCCGCGCGCAACTCCTCGATCGCGCGGTAGATCACCGAATAGGAGCGGATCTCCACTCCCTCGCGGTCGGCGAGCAGACGCGCATCGCCCACTGGGCGCACGTTGAAGGCGAGGATCAGCCCCGAGGAGGCAGATGCGAGCATCACGTCGGACTCGTTGATGCCGCCGACGCCGCGGTGGATGATGTTGACCGACACCTCGTCCTGGGGGAGCTTCGCGATCTCGTCCTCAATCGCCTCGAGCGACCCCGCGACGTCTGCCTTGACGACGAGGCTGAGCTCCTTGACCGTGCCTTCCTGGGCGAGCTTGAAGACGTCCTCGAGCGACACCTTGCGCCCGGAGCGGCGCGCGAGCGCCTCGGTCTTCAGGCGGTTGGCACGCTCGCCGGCAAGTTGGCGGGCGCGACGCTCGTTTTCGACGGCGCGCACGAATTCGCCGGCCTCGGGGACGCCGTCGAAGCCGAGCACCTCGACCGGCTCGCCCGGCTCGGCCCGCTTCACGCGCGCCCCGTTGAAGTCCTGCATGGCGCGCACGCGGCCGAAGTGCGCGCCAGCGACGAGCGCGTCGCCCACTTCGAGCGTCCCGCGCTGGATCAGAATGCTCACGACCGGCCCGCGACCCGGGTCGAGCTTTGACTCGATCACGGTGCCGGAGGCCATCGCGTCGCGGTTTGCCTTGAGCTCCTCGAGGTCGGTGACGAGCTGAATCGTGTCGAGCAGGCTGTCGAGGCCCGCGCGGGTCTTGGCGCTGACGTCCACGAACTCGATCTCCCCGCCCCACTCCGCGGGTTGCAGACCATGCCCTACCAATTCGGTGCGGACGCGCTCGGGCTGCGCGCCCTCCTTGTCGATCTTGTTGACCGCCACCACGATCGGGACTTCGGCCGCCTTGGCGTGGTCGATCGCCTCCTCGGTCTGTGGCTTGACGCCGTCGTCGGCCGCCACCACGATCACGGCCAGGTCGGTCACCTGCGCTCCGCGGGCACGCATAGCGGTGAACGCCTCGTGGCCGGGAGTGTCGAGGAACGTGATCACCTTCTCGCCGTGATGGACCTGGTAAGCGCCGATGTGCTGCGTGATGCCGCCGGCCTCGCCCGCCGCGACCTCGGTCTGGCGAATCGCGTCGAGCAGCGAGGTCTTTCCGTGGTCGACGTGACCCATGATCGTGACGACGGGCGGACGGTCGACCAGGTCCTCCTCGACATCCTCGAACACCGGCTCGACTTCAACGTCGTCGGCCGCGTGGACGATCTCGATCTTCTTCTCGAATTCGTCGGCGAGCACCTGGATCGCGTCGTCGGCGAGCGTCTGGGTGAGCGTCGCCATCTCGCCAAGCATCATCAGCTTCTTGATGATCTCCGGCACCGGCACCCCGAGATACTCGGCAACGTCCTTGACGGTCGAGCCAGAGTTCACGCGAATCAGGTCGGTGGCCTCCATGACGGTCGTGTCGATCGGGGCGATCGTCTCGTCGTAAGTGCCCCTGCGCCTGCGTCCGCGGCGGGGGCGGCGTACCGGCTGGTTGGACGGACCGCCCTGCTGGCGGCGCGAGGCCTGGGAGTCGATCACGACACGCCGGCGTCCTCCCGCGCCCGTGCTCGCCGGGGTGCGCTCGCCTGTGCGCGAATCGCGTGTAGGA
>JBARJU010000058.1:0-8209 GCA_049800435.1 Solirubrobacteraceae bacterium | reverse complement strand
CGCAGGCACAGCCGAGCGCGAGCGCGACCACCAGCCCCAGCCAGCGGCGCCCGGCGCACTGGGCGCCCTCGCCGATGTGAAGGACGTCACCGCTCACCACGCCTCTTTGCGCGCTGATGGGTCACCGGCCTGGTTTGCGCCCATCCCGGTTGGGGAGGAGCCTGCTCGGCGGCGACGCACCACGAAGACGAGCACGGCGCCGAGCAGCACGATCACGACAAGCGCGACGATCGCACCGACCGGCGCTTTGGAGTTCTGCGGAACCCAGAACAGTTCCCCGTGGATCGTGCCAGCCTGCCCGCCGACCTCGATCGGGACGCTCCAGTTGAAAATCTTGGTGCGCTTGCCTTCGTCTGTGACCTCGGGCGGCTTGACGGGGCTCATCCAGTGGATGCGATGGTCGTGCCATTCAAGCTGCCCTGTGCGGTCCATGACGACCCACTTCGGCGGTGCGCTCGCGTTCGCCGACGAGGGCACAGTCACGTTCGCGAAGAAGTTGGTGTTCAGGTACACCGCCGGGGAGCGCACGTTCTGCTCGGTCGTGCCATCGGCCTGAATGCGGGCATACGGCTCGCCGGAATACCCGTACACCGTGACGGTCTGTCCGGTGTGATTGCGCAACAACAGGCGATCGGCGAACTCCAGCACTTCGACGTTCAACCCCGGTGCGTGTGGCGTGATCGCCGTTATGTAGGTGCGGTAGTGGTAGCTGCTGCCTTGATCGTTGATCGGGTTGCCGCTCTCGGCGGAGGACGTGCTCGACGCGGCATCGCTGGCAACGGCAGCTGTGGCCGGAGCGAGTACCACTGTGGCCAGCAGAACAATCACAAGACGACGGGACATCGAGAACTCCTCGCTGAAGGGGGTGACGGCGCGCATTAGCGCGTGCCCACGGACCAAACTGGAGGCCGAGCCTCGCGCGCGCGCCCCGCGCCCTGACCGCGCGGGCGGCCAGATGGGCGCGCCTACTGAAGCGTCCTGCTCGCGTCAACGAACAGGGCGCCCAGGCTGGCCTAGATGGCTGCTACCGGCGGCGGCCGAACAGCCAGCGAAAGCGCCAGCAAGAGCCCGCCGCGCGCGACGGCGACCTCGACCGACCTCCGCCGATACGGCCTGCTCGCACGGGGACGCGGCCAGCGCTGCCGACCCGCGCGCGACAGCACCACGATCAGCCGTTCGCCCGGGTAGCGGCGCAGCAGCAGTGGCATGGCGAGCGCGAGCGCCGGCAGCAGGCACAACGCGGTCGTGTCCACCGCGACAACCACGACTCCGACCAACGTGATGGCCGCGAGCAGCGCTACCAGCAAACCGGGTTGTACCGGCGTCCGAGTGCTCGCGTTCTCCGGCGCACGCATAACTGGGCGTAATCCTACCCTCCTGCAGCTGGTCTCGCGAGCCTGCGGCGCAGAACGGCTGTAGGAGCTCGAAGCGGATCGCCGAGTTTGAGCGTCGGGCGCGATATGCAACAGTTCCGGGCATGACCACAGCGGATGCCCCAGCATCAGAGTCCTCGGACGATCCCCAGCGCAGCTCCAGGGGCCTCAGCCGTGGCTTGCGGATAGCGATGATCGTGATTGCTACCGCCGGGTTGGGTGTGGCGAGCTATCTGACCTACGTGCATTACTCCGGCGCCCCGCCGGTTTGTACGGCGGGGGGAAGCTGCTTGAAGGTCCAGACGTCCGTCTATTCCAAGCTCGCTGGGGTGCCGGTCGCGTTGATGGGTCTGCTCGGCTACATCGCGATCCTGGGTTCGCTGGTGGCACGCGACAACGAGAGGACCCGCTTCGCCACCGCGGCCTTCACGCTCGGGGGGTTCAGCTTCTCGTGCTACCTCACCTACAGGGAGCTGTTCTCGATCCACGCGATCTGTGAGTGGTGCGCATCGAGCGCGGTGATGATGACGATCTTGATGTGCCTGGCGGTATGGCGCTTCCTACTCGGCGAGCCCCCGTCAGAAACATCACGAGCCGCGCCACCCACCCGCGCCCATGAGCACCTGGCCGGGCTAGGCGCGACGCAGCAATCCTGAGAGCAGAGCGCGTGCTTCAGGTGCCGACGGCGGAGAGCAGCCACAGCCCGAAGCTCGTGAAGGCGACCATCACGGCGAGCATCCAGTACTGCGAGCGGATCGCCTCCTGGGGGTCGCGGTACATGCTCAGCGCGCGGTCGTGCGCGAGTGCGAGCCCGCCGACGTGGCCGCTGACGAGCGCGGCGACTTGGACGTACCAGATCGCCGCGTAGGAGATGATCGCGTAGTCGATCTGGTAGGAGCTTGTGCCGAGCAGGTTCGCTCCGTTGCCGAGCGGATCGGACGCCAGGTAGCCGATCGCCTGGCCTTGCCAGATGAGCAGCGAGAAGTAGTGGGCGATCACGTAGGCGAACCCGATCGGCGCGAGGGTGTGCGCGAACGTGCGCGACAGCTCGCCCGTGTCGTAGCGGTCGCTGACGCTGCGCACCCCGGCGATCCCGAGCCGGTATATCCCGGCGACGAGCGCGACGCACCCGATGAGCCCGACCGAGTAGGCCAGCTCAAGCGAGGGAGTCTGATGAAAGCCGAGGTCTCCGAACAGGCTTTGCAGGTGCGGCTCGCTGGTGCGCCACACCCCGCCGTTGCTGAGCCCGTCGAATGTCGTCGTGCCGATCACGGTGCAGACAAGCGCGATCGTTCCTGGTAGCACCGGCATGTCCGCCAGTCCGCTCAACGGCCGGCGCGCGTACACGACACCCTGCTCGTCCCGGCAGAGGGCAGACATGCGCGAGAGCAGGTTGAAGTAAACGCCGAATCCGTCCGCTCGTCCCGACCACTCATCCACCCCGAGCAGCGCCATCCCGGCGAGCATCACGAGGGCGTAGCCGAGTGACAGCGCCGCGAGCGTGGAGGGTTGGTCGCGCGCGACATACACCAGCTCGAGCCACGCGAACCCGATCAGGCATGCCACCGCGGGCCACACGCCGAGCCTTGGCGGGTAGCGCAGCAGTGGGCGCGCGAACAATCCCGGTGCCACGCGCCGGCCCACCCAGCGGATAGCGCGAGCACACGACCTCCACGGGTTGAGGACGGCGAACACGTCCCCGAACAGGACGCTCGCGACCGGCACCCCCACCCAGAACACGACGTAGACGAACGTCACGGAGAAGTTCGCGTTGGCGACCTGCGCCCCCGCGAAGCCGCTGTAGAGCACCAAGGCGAACAGGCCGACACCGATCGCGCTCGCCACCCACGCGAGCGCAGCGGGCAACCGAAACAGTCGCTTGCGATGCTCGCTCTGCAACTGCGGGCTGCGCCACAACGTAGACAGCGCGACGAACGAGACGACCAGCACCACCGCGGCGGTCCAACTGAACAGCCACACAGGGATCGGCAGGTCGGCCTTCCCGACGATCCCGTGCGCCTGCGCCGCCGCCGGGAACACCAGCGCCGCAAGCCCTACACCACCGAGCGCGGGTGGCAGCAGACGACGCGGGAGAATCATGCGACCGGCCAGTCTATGCAACCACGATCCACTCAACGCCGCCGCCGCGCTCACGGCACAAGCATCCTCTTTGTGCAGCTCGTGCTCGCCTCGCTCGGCTGTCTGCTCGCGGGAGGCTGCGGAGGACAGGCAACCAGGCGCGCCAGGTCGGCGGCGGGTCAGCCAAATATGTTCGCGCAGGACATCGAAAGCTCACGCCGGGCGGGTCGAGGGCCGCGCTACAGACCACCAGCGCGCGGCTTGCGCGCCGACCACGGCGCGATCGTCGACGGCATGAGCTGCCGAGCCCGCCTGCCCGTCCTGTCCGCCGCCCACGTCGAGCTGTTCGCCTACAACCGGGTCGTGATCGTGCCCGCCGGCATCGGAGTGACGCCACCGTTGCGCACACAAGGCGCTTTCGTCCGCGGCTGGCGCTGCGCATACCCTCTGCGCACCCTGGACCCGGCAGGCTTGGTGCTGCTCGGCCCCGGCGGGCCGTATACGCTCGGTGACCTGTTCGACCTCTGGGGACAGCCCCTCAACCGCACCGTCATGGCGGGCTTCCGAGCGCCGCCACGCCAAAGCGTCTCCGTCTTTATCGACGGTCAACCTTGGACGGGCGTTCCCCGGAGGGCTCCGCTTGCCCGCCACTCACAGGTCACGATTGAGGTCGGCGCCCACGTGCGACCGCACTCCAGTTACGTGTTCCCCTCGCTCGCTTGGACCGGCTCTTGAACACGGACGCACCATCACAGCACGCCCTATCGGGTCGTCTCCTCACAGGTCGCCTCGCTTGGCGTGTCGCGATGGGCGCCCTGATCGCGATTGCGCTGCTAGGTGTCGTCGTCACAGCGGCGCGCGGGGACGCCGATCCCGCTAGCGATGTGCTGCTCACCCAAAATGCGTTCTATCCATATCAGCCGCCCGTCCCGCCGAAGCTCGAAGCGGCCCTGAACGCGCTCCTGGCCTCAGCCTCGCACAAGCACATGCCGCTCAAGGTTGCGATCGTCGGCTCACGCGAAGACCTCGGTGCGATCCCCACCTTCTTCGGGTATCCCCAGAAGTACGCCGAGTTCCTTGATCGTGAGATTTCCTACAACAGCCCCCAGCCGCTGCTCGTCGTGATGCCCGCCGGCTTCGGGCTCGTCGCCGCAGGCCCCGCCTCGGTGCTCGCCCACCTGACCATCAACCCACGTCCCGGCACATACGGGCTCACCCGCACAGCGATCCTCGCCGTAACCGCACTCGCCCGCGCGAACGGCCACGCGATCGCGTCTCGCTCGATACCCCCGGTCACCCCCGCCGCGCACCGTGAGCTCCCCACGGCGGTCCTGTTCAGCCTGCCAGTGATGCTGCTGATCGCGGCCGGTATAGCGATCAGAAGGAGCGGCAAGCGGCGCGACCCGCCGCGGCGCACGTCGAGCGGTCCACCGCCCGCATGAGTCGCACAGGCGTCTGCCACGACCCTTCACAGGGGCTCTATTTGCCAGCGGCTCGCGCCAATGCTTGCTTGAGTCCTTCAAGCTCGGCTACTTGCCATTGCTGGAAGGTGTCTGATGCTGGGGACAGCGTCTCGGTGACCGTGGCGATCGGGATGTGTTGTGCGTGCGCGATTTCGTTCACTCGCTGCACGTCGGGGGTGACGTTTTGGCTGTTGAACACCCACACCTTGATCTGGTGGTCTTGGGCTTGGCTGTCTACTGTGAGCTTGTCTTGGGCTGTCACTTCGGCGCCCTCGGCGATCGCCTTGGCGAAGCTGTATGGGGTCTCAAGCTTTAGGCCGAGGTCTTCGCCGAGTGGTTGGAAGATGCTCTCGCTGTAGCCGACGGGCGCGCCCGCATACTTGGAGCGGATTTCCGCTCGCAACTGGTCATATCGGGCCAGGCCCGCCGTCTCGAAGGTTTTCTCCTGTTGGGCGAAATAGCGGGCGTCCTGGGGCTCAAGACGGTCGTAGTCGGCCACGATCTCATTGATGATCCTGTGGACGTTGCTCGGGGAGTACCACTGGTGGGGGTTATCGCCCTCTTTCAAGCCGAGCGTATCGCCGACGCTCAACACCGTCCGCCCGCCTGCCGGGTTCGCGTTGAGCAGCTTTTGAGCCCATTCGTCGTAGCCGATGCCGTTGACGATCGCCATCTGCGCGCCGGCCATCGTTCGGGCGTCCTGGGCCGATGGCTCGTAGCTGTGCGGGTCGGTGGCGGGGTTGATGATGATGCTCTGCACCTGCACCTTCTCGCCGCCGAGCTGCGCGGCGATACTGCCCCAGAAGTTCTCCCCAGCCACCACCTGCAGCTTGCCCGAACCGCCCGCTGTTGAGCTTTGCGAGCCACAACCCGCCGCCGTCCACGCGGCGACCGCGGAGGCGGCCAATACGAGCAGGGTCTTTGCGAGTCGCGACTGGACTCGGCTGTCAGAACTAGCGAATCGGGTGGAGCGAGAGATGCTTGGAAGGTGTCTGGATTTGGTCATGCGCGGCAACCTATCATAAGATTGAGTCTTATTATTGTCTTGGTCTTGGATATGGTCCGGGAGTCCGGCAGGAGCATCCCCCGCCGAGCCGAACCTCTCATGGATGGCCGGCAAAGATCTCGATCTACTCGACCCGGACGAGTTCTTCGCCGACTACGACCGCCGTGCTCGCGAGCGCCGCGAACGCCGCTCCCATCGCCGGCGGTTTCCCCGGCCGCGGGGCATGTCGGGACCGCTCACCAGCGCACCCGCAGGGCGTCTACTGATCGCGGCGACCGCGCTGCTCGCCCTCGCCACAGGGATCGGTCTGCTCGCTCTATGGCCATCAGGCCCCGCTCGCCACAATGTCCACGGTCTGCCGCCCAGCGTGTCCGCGACAGCCGGCAGATCGTTCACGGCCCCCTGCGGTCCCAGTCAGTGTCGTGAACTTGAAATCTCGGTTCACGGCCAACGCTCACGGGTGACCCTCGGTCCTCCCAGCACTGCCCCGGCGATCACACCCGGCACGCCGATCCGCGTGAGTCCCGTCCCGCTCCAGCGTGGCCAGGCAGCTCCGCCCGGCTACCAACCCTGGCAGTTCGCGGACATCGACCGCCACGGCTCGCTTATGTGGCTAGGTCTCGTACTGCTGGTCCTTGCCGTGGTTGTCATCCGGTTGCGCGGCCTGCTTGCCGCAATCGGCGTGGGACTCTCGCTGCTGTTGCTCACGACCTTCTTGGTTCCCGCGATCCTTGCGGGTGAGCCTGCGCTACCGGTCGCGCTCGTCTGTGCGCTGGCCGTCATGTTCATCACCCTCGTCCTCACCAACGGGGTCGGCCCGCAAATGTTCGCCGCGGCGCTCGGGATCGGCCTGACACTGTTGCTGATCTGCCTGCTAGCGCTGTTCGCGGTGCATTTCGCTCACATCGACGGACGCACCGACGAGTTCTCCACATACCTCGCCGCGGTCAACCCCAACCTCTCTCTACAAGGCATCGTTCTCGCGGGCATGATCGTGGGCGCACTCGGCGTGCTCGCCGACACCGCCGTCACGCAAGCCTCAGCGGTCATGGCGCTACGCCACGCCAACCCAAAGCTCACGCCGCGCCAGCTCTACCAAGGCGCATTCCGCGTCGGGCGCGACCACCTCTCCGCCACCATCCACACACTCGTCCTCGCCTACGTCGGCGCGTCGCTGCCGCTGCTGCTCATCACCCGCTCCACCGGCGTATCGCTCACCGACGCGCTCAGCACCCAAGACATCGCACAACCAGTCATCGCAACGCTCGTCGGTTGCCTCGGACTCGTATGCGCAGTCCCACTGACGACCGGCCTTGCGGCGCTACTGGTCTCGCGCGTACCACCCGGTGCCCTCCACGGCGTACACGCGCACGCACACTGAAAAACGGCTCGCTTGAACGCGCCGCTAGCGCTGTCCCTGCTCGCTCAGCTTGACGCGAGCAGCGGCGCGTCGTGGACGATTTCCTGCGGAGCGAGGTTTGCCGCGTACAGCGTCGTGATCTTTCCGCTCGCGCTCACGCCATACACAAGCCCCGTGTGATTGACCAACTGCGGCTGCTGCGCATCCTGTTCAGAGCCAACGCTCCATGCCTTCCACACACGCGCGAGTTCGTGCGCGGAGCCGATCAGATACTGCATCCGCCCGGTCATGCCGTGGCGCGCTAGAAAGACTGCGACGGACTTTGGAGTGTCCCCGCGCGGGTCCACCGAGACCGCGACCGCTTGCACCCTCGATGCCTTGGCGGACCCCATCATGTTCAGGGCGACGCCCAGGTTTGATGCGATTATCGGGCAAACGTCGGGGCATTTGGTGTAGAGAAACGTCACGAACACCGCCTTGCCGCGATACTGCCTGATGTTCACCCGTTCGCCCTTGTAGTTGCGCAACTGGAGCGGTGGCTCCGGCTCAGGCGGCGAAGCGAGCGAGCCGCTGAAACGCGACGAGGCCACTCCATGAACAACCCCAGCGGTCGGGCGCGAGTTGCTGCCGCTCGTCGTCAGCACCGCCACGCCACCCGCGACCACCACGATCACGACCAGCGCAAGTAGCAGACGAGGGCTCAGCCCATTACCGGAACTCTGCCCTGGAGGATCGACCGGTGGAGACGACTGCGCTGCCATGACCAGCCGAACCTAGCACCATAGGCCAGGATCTCGCGCTGCTAAGTGCTCATTTTCGTAAGTAAGGCTACGTATTAGCGTCCGACATCGGCCGTAGCGTGTCTGGCATCCTGTCCTCTCGTGAAGGGACGCTGATGCCGAGGCATAGCCCGTATCGGATCGAGTTG
>JBARJU010000057.1:0-9318 GCA_049800435.1 Solirubrobacteraceae bacterium | reverse complement strand
CCGGCAACCCGAGCGCGACCAGCGCCGCCGGCACGCCGAGCTGGGCGGAGGCCACCATGCCGGCAGCCGGCTGCTGGCGTACGATCCTCGCGGCAACCACGTGCACGATCAGGTTGAGCGCCACGATCGCCGCCGCCAGCCCGATCAGCGCCGGATCGGAGAACAGGCCGCGCATGTCGAGTCGTGCGCCGAGCACGACGAAGAACAGCGGGATGAAGAAGCCGCCGGCGATCCCGAGCACCTCGTTTGAGAGGCGTTTCGGTCCTCCGATCGAGGCCACCATCAGCCCGGCTCCGAAGCCGGCGATCAGGAGGCTCGCGCCGCTGCGCTCGGTCAGCCACGCCAGCCCGAACAGCACGATCAGGGCCATGCGCAGATCCACCGCCCACCCGCGGCGCTTGCCAAGCGCTCTCAGCTCGTGCACCTCGTGGCGCTGGCGCAGCACCCGTGCGGCGACCAACATCGCGATCGCGCTGACCGCCACGATCGCGCTGCCCAGCACGATCCGTCCAGCGCGTCCCGGCGCGAGCACGAGCGGCACGGCCACCATCGCGCCGATGTCCGCCACCGTCACCTGCGCCATCACCGCGAGCGCGTCGGGCCCCTTCAGCCCGCGTTCCTGGAGGATCGGGAGCACAACGGCGGCTGAGCCGGAGGCGATCAGCACGGCGTACACGGCCGCGTGTCCCGCTCCTGCGATCTTCGAGAGCACGAGGCCCGCGCCGACCGCGATCGCGGCGACGATCAGCGCGGTCGTGGCGCCCCTGCCCAGCGACGCCCGCAGGCCCTCTTGGCGCAGCGGGACGCTCATGCCCACGGCGAACATCAGCATCGCAAACCCGATTTCCGAGAGGAACGTGAGCGTCGAATCGCTCGGGTCGATCGCGCCTATGCCCGTTTTCCCGAGCAGTATCCCCGCCAGCAGCTCCCCGACCACGACCGGCACGGCGCCTTTGCCGCCGGCCGCCAGCAGCGGTCCGGCCAGGCCGCACAGGCCGATTAGGGCGAGGGTGCCAAAGCTCATCGGGGCCATTCTGCTCTCTTCGTGGGCGTGACCCGGTCGGGAGGCCCCGAGTGGTGGGCATCCTCGGTGGTTGTTGTTCTGAAAGTGGGTGCCCTACGCGCGCTTGCGAGGCTCAAGAGACCACATCGATCAGGACTGAGACCGCATCGATCCGGGTAGATGGGAGTTGTCTACATAGACTGGTCGTTACATAGATGCTGGCTTAGGCCTGCTTGACGAGGAGGACGGGATGACGTTGAGGGTTCGCGGTTTGCTTCTAGGGACGGTTGCAGGTGCGGCCACGGTCGTGTGCTTGGGGATGGCGCTTATGGTGCCTGCTGCCCAGGCGGCCTTCGGCGTGGAAAAGTTCGTAGCGGCCAATTGCAAGGTTGGGCACGAGAACTGTGTCGAAGAAGCGCTAGGTCCGTACTCGTTGCCCACCGAACCCACAAAGGCCGAAGCCGAAGCGGGGGGGTATACGCAGGCCGCCGGTCACCCAGCCGTCGGGATCACGGCCTTCAAGATCAACACAGTTGGCGCCAATGTCCCCGAAGCTGTGCCGACGGGTATCGTCACGCATATCCGCACGGACGTAGCCCCGGGTGTGAGCACGAACCCAGAGGCGGTTGGCAAGTGCGCCCAGGCAGAATTTGAAGGAATCGAAGTAGCGTCAGGGATCTTTACGCCGCCTGCATGCAAGCCGGCAACGGAAATAGGCATCAACAAGGTGATCGTCTATGTCCCTTCGTTTACTCCGAAAGACATACCGCTGCAAGGCAAGGTCTACAACATCGTCCAGCCTAACGGCCTAGCGTCTCTGTTTGGCGTCGCGCTCGAACTTCCGGAAGCTTTCACGGGCCACGTGGGACTTGTAGCCCATACCTTGATCGAAGGCCATATCGAATGGGCTGGGGATTACCATGACTATTACGAAATCGAGGTCTCCCCGGCGATCCCGCTCATTGCCTCTCGATTGAGCCTGGTCGGCAATATCGGTACCACCGGTAAAGGCGGATTCATCACAAACCCGAGCAACTGCGCAGGTCCCGGTCCGCTGACCACCAACACGATAACGCTCCAATCGAGCGCAAGCCAGGAAGGAGCGAGGACCTACGTCACGCCGATCGGCCCCGAAGGGTGCCTGGGCGAACCGTCGTTTACGGCTCCTCCATTTGCGCCAACGCTCCAGGTCACGCCTGAAACGACGCAGTCCGACCAACCCACCCGCGTCACCGCCGAACTTGCGGTGCCCCATAGTCCGCTGCCAACGGAACTCGACTCCTCACAGCTGAGGACCGCCACGGTCACCCTGCCCGAAGGCATGACCCTCAACCCCTCGGCCGCCACGGGCCTCAAGGCGTGCACGCCGGCGCAGATCGGCATCGGGACCCGCAACCCCGTCGCCTGCCCGGTCGAATCGCGGCTTGGCAAGGTCACCCTGACCGTCCCGGATCTTCCCGAAACGGAACCGCTCACCGGCCACATATACCTGGGAGGAACCGAACCGATCGCCGGCGGGTCGGCCGCTGCCCCGGAATACACGATCTACGTGGATGCCGAGTCGACTCGCTATGGGATCTCCGTGCGGTTGCAAGGGACCGCCAAGCCCGACCCGACGACCGGCCGTGTGACGACCGTCTTCGCAAACAACCCCGAACAGCCTTTCAGCAACATCAAGCTGGCGTTCAAAGGCGGCGCGCTCGCGCCGATCGCCAACCCGCTTGCATGCGGGCCTGCCACGAGCTCGGCGAGCTTGACCCCATACACGGGCATGCCGGCCGTGTCGCTGGCGATCCCCCCGTTCATCGTGGACAGCAACGGCACCGGCGGAGCCTGCCCAGCGCCGCTGCCCTTCTCGCTCACTCAGAGCACCGCAGCTCAGCCCACGAGCGGTGGTGCCAACACCAGCTTCACGCTCAACCTTGGGCGTGCCGACGGTCAGCAATACCTATCTCATGTGAGCACGGCCCTGCCGCTTGGTCTCGTCGGCAAGATCCCGACGGTGCCGCTCTGCCCCGAACCGCAGGCAGCGGCTGGCGAATGCCCATCTGAAAGCCAGATGGGCACCGCGACTACGACCGTAGGCTCGGGCGGGGCGCCGGTCCAGTTCTCCGGACCGGTATATCTCACGGGCCCGACCGGCAGCGCGCCGTACGGCATGGTCACGGTCATCAAAGCCACGGTCGGTCCGTTCAGCCTGGGCAACGTGATCGTTCGCTCGCAGATCGAAGTCAATCCCAACAACGCCCAGGTGACAGTCGCAAGCGATGTGCCCACGATCTTCAAGGGCATCCCGCTGCGCATGAAAACGCTCAGCATCGCCATCAACCGCCAGGGCTTTCTCATCAACCCGACCAACTGCGGCGCCCTTGCGACGAACACCACGCTCGCCTCGAGTCTAGGCGCGACGCAGACGATATCGACGCCGTTCCAGGCGACGGGCTGCAGTGCTCTCGGGTTCAAACCGAAATTCGGCGCTTCCACGAACGCGAAAACCTCGCGGGCCAATGGCGCGTCTCTCATCACCAACGTCAACATCCCGAGTGGAGCGGCGGCGAACATCAAGTCGGTGCTCGTGACCGTTCCCAAGCAACTTCCCTCGCGACTGAGCACTCTGAAAAACGCTTGCTTGGAAGCGGTCTTCAACGCCAATCCAAGCTCCTGCCCGTCCAACTCGCGAGTGGGCACGGCGAGGGTCAAAACGCCGGTATTGCCCGATCAGCTGAGCGGGCCCGCCTACTTTGTCTCGCACGGTGGAGCGGCGTTCCCGGACCTCGACCTCGTGCTCAGCGCTGACGGCGTGACCGTGATACTCGTGGGCAACACCAACATCAGCAAAGGCATCACGACCACCAACTTCGCCTCCACGCCAGACGTGCCGTTCACGGGCTTCGAATTGAACCTGCCGTCCGGACCGAACTCAGCCGTCGCCGCGGTCGGCAACCTCTGCAAGCAGTCGCTCGTGATGCCCACCACGATCACCGCCCAGAACGGCAAGACGATGAAGCAGAACACGATCCTGGCGGTATCCGCTTGCCCTGTGACGGTGCTTTCCAGCCATGCCAAAGGCAACAAGGCGGTGGTCACGGTCAAGGCGCCCGCGGCAGGGCGCGTGAGCGGGGGTGGGACGAATCTCAAAACGATTTACAAGAATCCGGGCAAAGCGCAGAAGGTGACCCTTGAAGTGCCGCTCACGAGTGGGCGCCGTCCGCTCACGGTGAGCGTGCGCATCGGCTTCGTGCCGAAGGCCAAAGGCCAGAAAACATCGGTCGCGCACGCGGTGGTCCGCTTCAAATAGTCTTGGGGGGCGGTTCGCGGGACGATGCCTGTCGCCCGCGAGCCGTGATGCTCGGGATCTCTGCCGCGCATCGGGACCTGCACGGCTCGAACACCAGTCCTCACCACGATTAGAAGGCCCATCTACGGGTATGGCGAAATGGCACGCGTTGGGGTAATCGCATGAGACGTGTTTGGGTGTCGTGGCAAGGCGATGTAGTCGAACTTTAGGGAGAGGGCGAAATGAGGCTTACGGCAAGGATCTGGCTCGCCATAGTGTCGGCGTGCGCAATCGCAACATTGGAGGCGCCAGCGGCCTCGGGAGCCTTCGAAGTGACGAAGTGGGAAGCGGGGACCTGCACGGAAAACAGCGAAGCCCAGCCCTGCAACGCAGAAACCACTAGCAAGTACTACACGCAGGCCGCCGGTCACCCCAACTTCGGGATCACCGACTTCAGGTTCAAGACCAGTGGCGCTTCGGGCTCTGAAACGCCCGAAGGAAATGTCAAGAATGTGCGCGTCGACCTGCCTGCCGGCCTCAGCGTCAATCCCTTTGCGACCGCTCATCGTTGCAAGCTCTCTGAATTGGAAGGCTCGGGGTGCCCGGCGGACTCGCAGGTCGGCGAAGTGCAGCTCACCGCCCACCTCAACCTCACCGAAATCCTGGGACAGCCGGTTGGCACAACGGTCGGCCCCCCGCTCACCAACGCGAAGGTGTACAACATGGAACCGCCATCGGGCACGCCGCTCGAAGCGGACTTCAAGGTGGCGCTCTTCGAAACAGTCGTGCATATCGTCGGAGGAATCGACTGGAGCGGGGACTACCACGAGTTCTTCACGATCAGCGACGCACCTAAGTCCCCCGAGCTTGTCGAGTCACGACTGATCTTCTTCGGCAAGACTCTGGGCGCCGGCGGCACGCTCCCGTTCATCACGATGCCCAGCACCTGCCTTGGCCCGCAAACCACCTACTTGACGGTCGAATCTTATGAAGGTCAGAAGGAAACCAAGTCGTTCACCACCCCGGTGGGGGCCAGTGGCTGTAACAAGATCCCATTCAAACCCGCCGTCAAAGCGACGCCTGCCACCGCGCAGTCAGACCGGCTCGACGGTCTCACCGTCAAAGTCGAAGTCCCGCAAAACACGGATCCTGAAGGTCTGGACTCATCGATGCTCAGAGATGCCCACGTCGCCCTTCCCGAAGGCATGACGCTCAATCCGGCGGCGGCGAGCGGGCTTCAGGCCTGCACGAACACCCAGTTCGGCAAGGGTATGACGAGGCCGGTGGAATGCCCGCTCGGCTCGCAGATCGGCGTCACAACGATCGAAACACCGGACCTGCCGCCTGGGTCATTGACGGGGAAGGTCTACGTTGGTCAACCGCTCAACGACGTGCCTGAATCAGGCGGCGAGTACCGTATCTTCGTCGACGCGGAGGCACCCGACTTCGGTGTCTCGGTCCGTCTCGAAGGCATGGTCAGCGCGAATGCAAGTACCGGACGGCTTACGACCGCCGTGCTCGAAAACCCACAGGTCCCCTTCAGCGACTTCATCCTCACGTTCAACGGTCCTCACACGCCGCTTGCCAACCCGTTGATGTGTGGCCTGGCCACGACCAACGCCAGCCTCACGCCCTACAGCGGCACCCCGGCCGCCGAGCCGTTCATGGCGTTCCCGATCGACTTCGACGGCAAAAAAGGAGCCTGTCCCTCGCCACTTCCGTTTGCGCTCAGCCAGAGCGCCACGGCGACACCGGCGAGCGGCGGCGCCAACACCAGCGTCGCGTTCAATCTCGCCCGCCACGAAGGCGAGCAATATCTGTCCAAGCTGACGACAACTCTGCCGCCGGGCTTGGTCGGCAAGATCCCGTCGGTCACGCTGTGCGGGGAACCTCAAGCCGCGAGAGGGGAATGCACGTCTGCCAGCCAGATCGGCACCGTCACCGTCTCGCTGGGCTCAGGCGCCACGCCGCTGATGCTCAGCGGGAGCGCATACCTCACCGGACCCTACGGGGGCGCCCCCTACGGGCTGTCGGTGGTCGTCCCGGCTGAAAAAGTCGGGCCGTTCAACTACGGCAGGATCGTTACGCGAGCGAGCATCAACGTCGACCCACTCACTGCCCGAATCGTCGTCACGAGCCAGCTGCCCACGATCGTCGGCGGAGCTCCGTTGCGCTTGCGGACGCTCAGCGTGAACGTAAATCGCCCCAACTTCACGATCAACCCCACCAACTGCGCCGCGCTCATGACCGATACGACGTTGACCTCGACCTTCGGGACGACGCAGGCTCTGGCGAGCCCATTCCAAGCCACGGGTTGCAGCGGGCTCGCCTTCGCTCCGAAGTTCGCGGCTTCCTCCAATGCGAGGACCTCGCGAGCCAACGGGGCGATCCTCGTGGTCAAGGTCGCGTACCCGGCCGGCCCTCAGGCGAACATCAAGTCGGTGCTCGTCTCCCTTCCCAAGCAACTCCCTTCGCGTCTCAGCACGCTCAAAAGCGCATGCCCTGAGGCTACCTTCGCTGCCAGCCCTTCGGCTTGCCCCCCGTTGTCGAGCGTCGGGACCGTCACCGTCTCGACACCGGTGCTGCCGGACAAGCTCACCGGCCAAGCGGTTTTCGTATCTCACGGCGGCGCCGCCTTCCCGGACCTCGACCTCGTCCTCAAAGGCGACGGCGTAACCATAATCCTCGTGGGCAACACGAACATCGGCAAAGGGATAACCACTTCCAGCTATGCGTCTCTGCCGGATGTCCCGATCTCGAGGTTTGAAGTGAGGCTGCCGACAAGTAAGAACTCGGTTCTCAGTGCGGTCGGGAGCCTGTGCAAGAAGCCACTGGCGATGCCCACCACGATCACGGCCCAGAACGGCAAGACGATCAAGCAGAACACGAAGATATCCGTGGGCGACTGCCCGATCGCGGTTCTCTCACACCGCGTGCGCGGACATAGGGCGGTCATCACTGTCAAGGTCCCCGCGGCCGGACGTGTCAGCGTCGGCGGCAAGGATCTGCAAACGCGCTACAGGCACCCCCGTAAAGGCCAGAACGTGAGAATCGAAGTACCGTTGTCGAGGGCCGGCCTCAGGGCGCTTGCTGGGCGCCGCCACGGACTCGCGGTGCGTGTTCGTCTCGGCTTCTTGCCGAAGGCTAAGAAAAGTCCGAGGTCGGCGGCCTCTGTGACGGTCAGATTCGGGTGAGGACGGGACCCTTTCGGGTTCTTCCCGCACAAACCGTCGCGCCGGCTCGCTAAATTGAGCGGATGGGCATCGCATCCGCCGACGGCAGCTCGCACGAGGTCGACCTCGCACCCGTGCTCGCGGGCGTACGGCGGCTCACGCTGCTGGCCGACTCCGCCGAGGACAGCGAGGCTGTCTACGCGGCGCTTGCCCGTGAGCTGATCGCCGTGATGGGCGCCGAGGAGGTTCACATACACCGCCTCGGGCCGCCCAACGAGGAGGAGCGGGTGGTCGTATACCTGCTGGAGGGCGACGGCCGTATCGGTTATCTACAGCCCTTCGAGGAGCGTCCCCCCGGCGTCAGTTGGGTGGCTGCCACGGGTCGCAGCTTCCTGGCGGTCGGCCCGCGCGAGCTCACCGCCAGCGTGCCGCGTCTATCGACCACCGCCCCCCCGTCGAGCGGCACTGACGGCTGTGCGCTGCTCACCCCCGTGTCCCTCGCCGGTCAGGTCGAGGCGGTCGCGGTGCTCGTGCGGCGCGAGTCCGAGCCCTACGATGAGCGCTCGATCGAGGATGCGAGCACGCTCGTCAACCAGGCCGCCACAGTGCTCGCGCTCGTGCTCGCGCGCGCCGAGGCGGGCACCGACTCCGTTGCCGGCTGCCTCAACCACCGTGCCATGCGTCGACGGCTGCGCGAGGAGATCGGTCGCGCGGAGCGCTCGGGCGGCAGGCTCTCGTGTGCGATCGTCGACCTCGACGACTTCAAGCTCGTCAACGACCGCTACGGCCACCAGGCGGGCGACTCGATACTGCGCCAGGTCGCTCAGGCCCTGACCGGAGAGTTCCGAGGGTTCGATCGCGTGGCGCGCTACGGCGGAGACGAGTTCGTCGTGATCCTCCCCAACGCCGACATCGAGAGCGCGGTCGCCGCCGCCGGACGAGCGCTCGAGCGCATGCGCGGGGTTCTGCTCCCGGATGGCTCGAGCGGCGTGTTTGCGTCGATGGGCGTCGCCGAGTGGCGGGCCCCGATGACCGAGCAGGAACTGTTGGAGGTCTGCGACGCGGCGCTCCTACAGGGTAAGCGCGACGGCAAGGGCAGCGTCACCGGAGCCGTCTCCATGCAGCCCGAACAACCGCACCCCTCCCTCCGTTGAGTCGCCTGCTGCTCGCGGCCCGCTCTGCGAGACTGGAAGCACCGCCGCAAACCCCCTGAGACTGCCTGGAGAAGCCTATGTCGGAGAACAGTTTTGGCGCACAACGCACGCTCGAGGTGGGGGGGCGCGAGTACGAGGTGTTCAGGCTCGACGCGCTCCAGGAGCGCTTCGATGTGGCACGACTGCCCTTCTCGTTGAAGGTCTTGCTCGAGAACCTGTTGCGCACCGAGGGCAACGGATCGGTGTCGGGCGCGGATATCGAGGCGCTCGCGAGTTGGGATGCCCATGCGCAGCCGAGCAAGGAGATCGCCTTCACTCCGGCCCGGGTTCTGATGCAGGACTTCACGGGGGTCCCTGCCGTGGTCGATCTCGCCGCGATGCGCGACGCGATGGCCGCGCTCGGCGGCGATCCCCTCGCGATCGAGCCGCTCGTGCCCGCCGAGCTCGTGATCGACCACTCCGTTCAGGTCGACGCCTTCGCCTCGCGCGACGCCTTCAAGATCAACGCCGAGCGCGAGTTCGAGCGCAACCAGGAGCGCTACCGCTTCCTGCGTTGGGGCCAGGAGGCATTCGACGCGTTCAAGGTCGTGCCGCCCGACACAGGGATTGTGCATCAGGTCAACCTCGAGTACCTCGCACGCGTCGTGTTCTCGACCGAGCCGGGGGGCCCCGGCTCGGCCCAGAGGGCCCCGAGGCCACCCGGCTCCGCGC
>JBARJU010000056.1:0-2748 GCA_049800435.1 Solirubrobacteraceae bacterium | reverse complement strand
CTCGAAGTCTTCGGCGCCGAGGAGCCGCCCGCGGCCGAGCTGCCGATCCCGCCGACGCCCGCCGACCGGCCCGGCCGCGAAGCCCCGCGTCCCCTGCCTCGCCCCGGATTGGCTGGAGGCACCGCCGACATGCGTGGGGCCGATCCCGAGCCTCCCACGCTCACCTGAGTCTGCTTGGGGCGCTTGGGCGTCCGTCCGAGGCTTGGGGGACATAGGCTGGGGTCTGTGGTCACCTACCGCCTGATGGGGATCGTCAACGTGACCCCCGACTCGTTCTCCGACGGGGGATTGTTCCTAGACTCCGGCGCCGCCATCGCGCACGGCCTGGAGCTTGTCGAGCAAGGGGCTCATATCCTCGACATCGGCGGAGAGTCCACGCGTCCCGGCGCCGAGCCGGTGGGGGTGGAGGAGGAGTTGCGGCGGGTCGTTCCCGTCATCGAAGGGCTCGCCGTGGCGACGGCGTCGATGCCCGCCCCTCCGCGGCTCTCGATCGACACCTCAAAGGCAGCGGTCGCGCGTGCCGCGCTCGCCGCCGGCGCCACGCTCGTCAACGACGTCACCGCCTTGCGCGCCGACCCCGAGATGGCGTCTGTCGTGGCCGGCGGCGGCGCTGACTGCTGTTTGATGCACATGCTGGGGGAGCCGCGCACGATGCAGCGCGACCCGCGCTATGGGGACGTCGTCGATGACGTTCGGGCCTTTCTGGAGGAGCGTCTCTCGTTCGCTGTGGGGGAGGGGATCGATGAGCGGCGGCTCTTGCTCGACCCGGGCATTGGCTTTGGTAAGAGCGTCGCGCACAACCTGGAGCTCCTACGTCGTCTCGAGGAGATTGTCGCCCTGGGTAGGCCAGTCGTGGTCGGCACGTCGCGCAAGAGCTTCCTCGGGGTTGTCCTACCCACAAAAAGGGCTGCCCCACGCGCGCGCGTGAGGCAAGCCGATTCGCGGCACACCGCGGAGGCGGTCGAGCGGCTGCCGGGGACGATCGTCACGAACGTGCTCGCTCTCGAGCGCGGGGCTTCAGTGTTTCGCGTCCACGACGTCGCGCCGGTCGCGGCCGCCCTGGCCGTGGCGGCTGCTACGTTGAGCCCCACTTGGACGGCGACAGGGACGACGAGTTGAGCGACGAGCAGCGGCCAGACGACGAGGATCGGGCAGACGATGAGGAGCGCGAGCTCCCCGACGACGCCGAGGAGCCCCACGGCTACGACGACGAGGACGAGGACGACGAGGAGGGCTTTGAGACCGTCACGATCGAGATCAACGGTCTCTCGCTCTACACGCACCACGGCGTAACCGAGGCCGAGCGTGAAGTCGGTCAGCGCCTCTTGATCGACCTGCGCTTGGACGTGGGCGAGACCGACGCCACCGTCACCGACCGCGTGCAGGACACCGTCGACTACGCCGAGGTCTGCCAACTGGTTGCGCTCGTCGCCCAGCAGCGCTCCTACAAGACGCTCGAGCGGCTCTGCTCCGCGATCGCCGACCGTTTGCTCGGCGACTTCGAGCTGGAGGGGGTGTGGGTCAAGGCATCCAAGCCCGAGCCGCCGATCCCCCTCCCCGTAGACGATGTCTCCGTGGAGGTGTGGCGCGAGGCTGGGGAGTAGGCGGAAAAGAATATGTGCGCTTCCCTTGACAAATTAGTTAGCAGTCACTACAAATAACGGGGATGAGCTCGATTCTCTCCCCGCAACGGCGCTAATGGCCTTTCTCGCGCGGCTCGCGATGGGGCGCTCGCGACGCATCCTGATCGCCGCGGGGCTCGTGTTCCTGCTCGCCGCCGCGGTTGGCGGCCCGGTCGTCTCGATCCTCAAGAGCGAAAACTCCGACTTCCAGGACCCCGCCTCGCAGAACCAGCAGGTCCTCAAGGCGGTCGAACGCGCCACCGGGCAGACCGCCACATTCGGCCTCGTCGCCGTCGTCCCCAGTCGCGGCGACGCGCGCACCGACACCGGCGCCCAGCGCGAGAGTGCCCATGTGCTCGCGCTGCTCGCGGCCCAGCCGGGCTTTCAGCGTGCGATCGACTACTCAAAGACCCACCTGCCGGAGCTCGTCTCGCGCGACGGCCACGAGACGCTCGTGCTCGCCGCCTTCGCCAACCGCGACTACTCCACCCACGCGGTCGAACGAATCCGCGCGCAGGTGGCAGGCAGCGGCGTGCGCCTCGGCGGCAACGACGTCGCCTTTGACGAGATCAACAAAACCACTTCCTCCGATTTGCAGCGGGCCGAGATGTTCGCCTTCCCGATCCTGCTCCTGCTGTCCTTCTGGGTGTTCCGAGGCCTGATCGCCGCCGCCTTGCCCTTGCTCGTAGGCGGGTTCGCGATCGTGCTCACGTTCCTGCTGCTGCGGATGATCGACCAGTTCGCCGGGCTGTCGGTGTTCGCGGTCAACCTCGTCACCGGCATGGGCCTCGGCCTCGGGATCGACTACTCCCTGTTCGTGCTCGCCCGCTATCGAGAGGAGCTCGCGGGCGGCGCCGACACGCACGCCGCGATCCTGCGCACCCTCCAGACGGCAGGGCGGACTGTGCTCTACAGCTCGCTCACGGTTGCCGGCGCGCTCGCCTCGATGCTGGTCTTTCCCTTGCGCTTCCTCTACTCGATGGGGGTCGGCGGAGCGCTCGTGGCGCTCTCCGCCGGCGCGGTCTCCCTACTTGTGCTCCCGGCCGTGCTCGTCGCGCTCGGGCCACGCATCGACGCGCTCGCCCCGGCCCGTCTGCAGCGCAGCGCGGCCCGCACGGCTCAGGCC
>JBARJU010000055.1:0-7581 GCA_049800435.1 Solirubrobacteraceae bacterium | reverse complement strand
ACCGCGGTAGGCGGCGCCCGGAGCAGCCGGGCGCCGCCTACACGCTGGGACCGGGCCCGGGCGCGAGCCCGCCGGCTCAGACGGTTAGGACATCCGTCGATCATCGCGCCGGGCCACGCTGATTTCTCACTGCCCGGCCGAAGCATTCTCGATGCTCGGTCGGCGCACTATCCGTTCAGGCGCGAACATGGCGCCGGCGCGATGACGAGCGGTCTCGCGAAGATAGGAAAACGCGTGGGAGCGCAAGCGCGCTCGCGCGCCGGTCGCGACGAACAGCGCAAGCATGCCAAGAAGCATGAGAAGCTTCACGCCAAGCACAGTAAGCACAGTAAGCACGGCAAGCACCACAAGCGTTGGCACAAGCGCCACAAGCCGACTCACCATCGGGTTGCATCGCATGGAACGATCGGGGTCGCACTGCCGGTGGCCCCGGCCTCGCCGCCCGCTCCCTCTTCCGCCCCGGTCGCCTCCCTGGGCTCACCGCCGACAACCCTCAAGCAGGCGCACCGCCTGCTCTGGCGTGCGGGCTTCGGGCCGACCCCCGGACAGGCCGAGGCGCTCGTGGGCCAACCCCTGGAACATGTCGTCCTCAGCCTCACCCGCCCGTCCGGGGCAGCGACGCTCACGGGCCCCGAGCCCGTGGACGACGAAGGCAATCCGCTGGACCCAGCCAACGGCTGGGGCCACGACCACTGCTGGTGGCTCGATCGGATGGTCCGCTCCGACCAGCAGCTCGTCGAGCGCATGACCTTCATCCTGCACGACTGGTTTGCCAACTCCAACGATCAGGTGGGCAGCCAGCAGCTGATGATCGACCAGAACAACCTGCTGCGCTCGATGGCTCTCGGCAGCTTTCACGACCTGTTCCTCGCCATCACGACGGACCCCGCGATGCTCCTGTTTCTCAACGGCACATCCAACCGCAAGGGGGACCCCAACGAGAACTACGCGCGCGAGATGATGGAGTTGTTCTCACTCGGGGCCGACCGTGGCGCATACAGCGAGCAGGACGTGCGCGAAATGGCGCGCGCGCTCACCGGCTGGCGCAGCGACTGGTCGGCTGAGCTCGGCAACCACAACTTCCGCTTCGATCCCGCCTATCACGACACGGGCCAGAAGACGGTGTTCGGGCAGACCGGCAACTGGAACTACGAAGACGCCGTTCGCCTGTGCGTGAGCCACCCGCTCCACGCCTCGTTCTTCGTCACAAAGCTGTGGGGCTACTTCATCCCCAGCCAGCCCTCCGATACGACGCTCGCCTCGCTCCAGGGTGTGTACATGAGCTCGGGCTACAACATCCGAGCGGTCCTCGAGACGATCCTCCAGCACCCCGACTTCTACGAAGGTCCCGAGCTGCTCACGCCGCCCGTCGTCTACAACGCCGGCCTGCTGCGCTCGATCTCCCGCCCGATCGACACGACGGCGTGGACATGGCTTTCGGCAAACGCCGGCCAGCAACTGTTCTACCCGCCCAACGTGTCCGGTTGGGACTTCACTCGCTGGCTTGACACCTCGACCGCCAAGGCGCGCTGGGAAATGGCGAGCTATGTCACCTCGAACACCTACCCCAACCCGTGGCCGACGGAAGGCCAACCCGAATACAGCGCGACCGAGGACCCCACAACGGCGCTCTCGAGCGCGCTGGCCTACTGGGCCAACCCTCTCCTCTCGGCCGAATCCGAGCAGTGCATCGCCGCCTTCGCCGCGTCATGCCTGAAGGAGCCGCTCGCCGACTGGGAGCAGAGCCCCTACCGCGCGATGCGACAGAACGCGCTGCGCATGCTGATCGCGACCTCTCCCGACATGCAGGTCAGCTGACATGGCCGGGAGCTGCTCCTGTAACGACTTCACCCGCTCCCAGCTGTTGCGGCGCGGCGCGGCGGTGGCCGGGAAGGGCTTGCCCAGGATCGAGCCGGGGATGCCCCTGCCGGCCGGCACGGGGCTTGACCGGCGTACCTTCCTGCTGCGCTCGGCAGGCGCGGCCCTGTCGGTCTATGGCGCATCGATGCTCAGTCCGCGCCACTTCGAAGAGGGCATCGCCCAGGCCTCGGCAGCCGCTGGCCCCAACCAGCCGGTGCTCGTCTCGATCTTCCTCGAAGGCGGCTGGGACGCGCTGTCGGTGCTCGCGCCCGTCAAGGAAGCCGAGTACAGGGAACTTCGCCCCACGCTGGGTCTGGCCGAAGGGACCGGCAAGGTCTTCGCCGAGGACGAAAACCTGATGTGGCATCCGGCCGCCGGGGGCCTTGCGGAACTCCACGAAGAGGGCAAGGTCACAACGTTTCCCGCGATCGGCTACCAACCGGCCGACGAGAGTCACTTCACCAGCCGCCACTACTGGGAGGTCGGCCAACTCGACGCCAACGTACGCACGGGTTGGATGGGGCGCTACCTGGACCTGACAGGCGAACCCGAGAACCCATTGCAGGGACTTTCGCTTGACTACTCGCTGGCGCCGGCGCTTGCCACCGCGACGATGCCCGTCGCCGCGGTCTCCTCCCCGGCCGACTACACGATGTGGGCGAACGGCCTCGGGGAACCGATCTCTGGACCGGCGCTCGAGACCTTTGGCGCGCTGGGCGCCTTCTCGGCGCCCTCACCCGCCTACGCTCAGGCTCGCGGAGCCTCCTACGACACCGGCCTTGTGCTCGAGAAGATGGCCGGCTTCGTCCAGTCCGAGAAAGAATCGGGCGACATCTCACCCGTCACCTACCCCACTGGCGACTTTGCGGAAAGGCTCGCGGTGCTCGCGGCGATGCTGCACACCGAAATGCCGATCCGGTGCGCATCGATGAACGCCGTCGGCTCCTACGACACGCATTCGGGCGAGGCGGAAACACTGAGCACAAACCTCCAGCAGACCGTCGCTGCTGTGGTGGCATTCCAACGTGACCTGGAAGCACGCAAACTCGATCAACGGGTGCTTATCCAGCTGTGGTCGGAGTTCGGCCGCCGCCCCGAGGAAAACGGCTCGGGCACCGACCACGGCGCCGGCGGAGCGGCGTTCCTGATCGGCAGCCGGGCCTCGGGGAAAATGGTGGGAGAGTTCCCCGGCCTGAGCAACCTGGACGTCAACGACAACGTCCTCACCACCTCGGACTTCCGCGCGATGTATTGCTCGCTGCTGGAGCAGTGGTTTCAAACCGAAGCCGGCCTGATCATCCCGGGGGCGGGCTCCTTCGAACGGCCCGTGCTGGTGAAGTGAGGGTGCGCGCCACGGCAAGATCGGCGCTCCTCAGCGCGCTCTGCGTGGTGTGCGGGGCATCCGTGACAATCGCGATCGCCACCGCCGCGTCAGGACATCCTTCGCGCCATCGCGGCTCCCATACCGCACGGGGTTGCCACCGCAACGGGCATCGTCACTGCACGCCGACTGGAGGTGGGAAGAAATCCAACCGCACTCACAAGCGCGGCAGGCCCTCGAAGCCAACCTCTACCGGCTCGGGCTCAAGCGGGCCGTGGTCGACGGTCCCTCCTTCGGTCGCTCCGGGCTCGACCTCCGGTTCCCCTACGCCTCCCGTCGGCCCCGTGGGCACCAACGCACCGGCCAAATCCCCCATCCTCCCGACGGCCCCGGCCCGCGTGGAGGTGACCGCCGAAGACGCGGGAGCGTTTCGCTTCGTGCTCTCGCGTCCCACCGTTCCCGCTGGCAAGGTAATCGTCGAATTCGTCAACCGCGGCCAGGACGAACACAACCTGAACGCGATCGACCCCACCGAGGGCTCGGTGGCAGGCTCCCTTCCCGATACCGTCTCCAATGCCCATATGAGCCTGACGCTCGACCTCCACCCGGGCAGCTACACCCTCTTCTGCTCGCTCCCGGGCCATGAGGAAAAGGGCATGAAGGCCACGCTTGTGGTGAGCTGAGGTTCCGAACAGAACTAGCCAAAGTCAACGCGACCGCTCCTACCACCCCCTGGTTGAGCAGACAAAGGCTGTCGACGGTATCCGGCTCAACCCTCAATCACGTTGTACACCGGGGCTACCATCGGCGTGCCTGGATCGACGCCGAGCCCGGTCAAGATCGGCATGAGGGTCGCCCCGAACGCATCGAATGCTGCCTGCGACTCCCAGGTGTCGCCGGCCATCTAAGCTGGGTGGCACAGTGACCGACTGCATCCACCTCGATCACGTTCGGGTCATCCGGCTGCCCGAGTCGGTGGAAGGCTGCGAGGAGTGTCTGGCGAGCGGAGGCCAGTGGCTACACCTGCGCATCTGCTTGGAGTGCGGAAAGGTGGGGTGCTGCGACGATTCGCCCAACCGCCACGCCAGGGCTCACGCTCGCAGCAGCGGTCATCCACTGATCCGCTCGATCGAGCCCGGCGAGGAGTGGTCGTGGTGCTTCCTGGACGATTTCGCGCTGCTGGTTCCCGGTGTCCAGGGTCAGACGCGCATTCCGCCCTCCCCGTTGGGATGAGTGAGTGGCCGCTCCGGTAAGCCGAGTGCTATCGAGCTCGCAGCTCGCGATGCTTGCCGAGCACGGCCAGGAGCGGACCGCCGAGGTCGGCGAGACGCTGTTTGAGATCGGCGACGAGAGCTATCCATTCGTGGCGATAGTCGAGGGCGAAATCACGGTGACCGACGGCGCGGGTCAAGAGATCGTCCGCCACGGCGCTTCGGGCTTCCTCGGGGAGATGAACCTGCTCTCCGGGCAGACCGTCTTCCTCACCGCGGTCGTGACCCAACCGATGCGCTACATCGCGGTCGATCGCGAAGTGCTCAGACGGTTGCTCTTCGAGGACGGCTCGCTCTCCGACCTGCTCCTCTCCGCGTTCGTCGAGCGACGCGAGCTGCTCCAGCAGCGCGAGGGCATCGGTATCGAGATCGTCGGCTCGCGCGAGTCGAGCGAAACGCGGCGGCTGCTGGAGTTCGCCAGACGCATGCGGCTTCCCCATTCCTGGCTGGTCCCCGAGGATGACCCGCAGGCGGCGGCTCTCCTCGAGTCGCTCGACGAAGGGGATATCCCGCTCGTTCGCCTCCCCGGCGGCGGCGAGCTGCGACGGCCAAGCAACGGCGAGCTCTCGCGGGCGCTCGGAATCGGCCTCGAGCTGGGGCCACGCGAGGAGGTCGACCTGCTCGTCCTCGGCGGCGGTCCCGCCGGTCTCGGCGCGGCTGTTTACGGCGCCTCGGAGGGCCTCGACACGCTGGTGATCGAGAGTACGGTGCTCGGCGGTCAGGCCGGCGCATCGCGCAGGATCGAGAACTACCTCGGCTTTCCCGCCGGCATCAGTGGCACCGAGCTGGCGACCCGCGCGGTAGGCCAGGCGCGGAAGTTCGGCGCCCGTACGGCGACCCCCTACCGTGCGTCCTCACTCGAGCCGGGGGACGACCGCCACCTCGTCAGGCTGGAGGAGGGAAATGAGGTGGCGGCGCGGGCGGTGCTGATCGCGACCGGTGCCGAATACCGGCGCCTGCCGGTGGCCGACCTCGACCTGTACGAGGGGATCAGCGTCTTCTACGCGGCCGGCCCGCCGGAGGGGCAGCTCTGCGCCGGGCAACGGGTTGGGGTGATCGGCGGCGGCAACTCGGCGGCTCAGGCTGCCGTCTGGCTCGCGCGCGGAGGCGCGCTGGTCACTCTCCTGCACCGTCGCGCAAGCCTGGACGAGACGATGTCGCAGTACCTGATCGACGAGCTCGAGCGCTACGGCGTGGCGGTCCGCGACCAAAGTGAAGTCGGTGCCCTACACGGCGAGCAGGGGCGGCTCGAGTCGGTGATGCTCACCGACGGCGCCGCGTTGCGGCTCTCGTTCCTGTTCCTCTTCCTTGGGGCCAACCCCTGCACCGACTGGCTCGGCGACGTGGTCGCACGAGACTCCAACGGATTCGTCCTCACCGGACCGGAGGCGGGGGCCCAAGGTCTGCCCGAAACCAGTGTGCCGGGAATCTACGCCGCCGGCGACGTCCGCGCAGGGTCGATCAAGCGCTGTGCGACCGCGGTCGGAGAGGGCGCGACGGTCGTCCGGTTCGTCCACGAGCAGCTATCGCCTTCAGCCGCGCGTCGCTAGCCCGGAGCGTGCAGTAACGACCGCGCCCCCCGGGGTGAGCGGGGGCGCGGAAACGTCCGGCTGGGCTTGGAGAATTGGGCTTGCTGAAGGGCCGATTCCCGAACTCAGGAGGTTCACCTTGAAGGTGACGGTAATGGACGCTCGGTAACCGTAGAAGTCACGTCGGACGGAGCGGGTTGGGGGTACTGGACTTGGCGCTGGCGCAGATCCCCGCCGAGTACGTGCAGGCCCTGGAGATCTTGGTGCGAGCGAATTCCGCTGGCGCCTACGCATGGTCTCGTTGACTATTGCCGCGAGGCACGGATGCGTTCTCGGTCGGCTACGAGCTGACCGAGACCGTTCGCGCCGCGATCCTCGCGATCCACCAGGACGCGTGGATAGGAGCGCTCGACCAGGACGGTCGGCTCGCAAGAACGGGGAGGTCTGTGAGATCACCGGTATGGTCGATCTGTCGGCGACGGTTGTACTGCGATCCTGCGCCCGGCGTGTCCGGCCACGGGGCGGTCTCGGTCGTGACGCGCAACCGGCCCGGGTTCGATGAGTTCGGCGTCCCAGATGTAGTTCTGCGCCAGCGGCTGCGAGAGCATCACCGAGCGACTCACGCCGGGTGCGCTTTCTGAGTTTTCGCGCCATTCCACGACCGTGAGGCCGTCCTTCTGGAGTACCGGCAGCGCGGTGGACACGCGCGCGCCGAGCGGGCCGCTGCAGTGCAGCGGTTCGCCAGGGGCGAATGCGCTGGTGGTGCTCTCGTACTGCTCTCCTGGCTTGGCGGGACGCCCGAGGTAGATGGTCCCTCCTCCACGGAAATCGCGGGGGATCTCGATCCCGATCGCGCATCCACCGCCACCGGAAAGGCAGTGCCCGCCTTGGAGCGGAGTGATCTGTGAGGGGCCGAGTTTGATTCATCGGCGGCCAGCACGGTGCCGACGATGCTCGGCGATGTAGGCAGCAACTTCATCGTGATCTTCAGACCCTGCTTGGCGAACGCGGCATTGAGTTTGCGCCTGCGCGGCGAAGGAATCGGTCACCGTGGCGATGATGTCGCCACTTGGACTGCTACGGAACGTGACGGCCTGTGCTGATACAGGGCTGACAGCGGAGGTGGTGCTCAGAACGATAGCCGCGATCGCACCGGCCGCTCGCCGGACCGAGGCGGTGAGAGGCGCAAAATCACTTGATGCTGTGCTGCGGCAGGCGCTGCCGAATCAATCACCGGGCGCGTATGCGATTGTGCAAGTGCTGTGGGATGTCGGCCCAGCCCCTGTCAAGCGCATCGCATACGAGGCACGTATGCCCACAGTACCGTCGCCCAGTACATGCGCAGCCTTGAGGAGGGTAATGTCGTCGAACGCGCGGGCACCGCGGAATGGGACATCGCCTTGGCGTTTCGCGACTACATCGAGCGTCAGTGGCACCTTGGACGCTGACGGTTCGCGTTGAGTTTGGAGTATGGAGCTAGCCCCGTTTTCCGCAGTTCGGTAGCGCTACCTGTCCTGCTCTGGCCAGGGTGGCTGGATTTCGAGTAGCTCGTGGATCCGCCTCTGTGTTGGGGTGAGGCGGTCGAGGCGTGGGCCGTTTG
>JBARJU010000054.1:0-17906 GCA_049800435.1 Solirubrobacteraceae bacterium | reverse complement strand
CGCGCGCCGAGCGCGAGGATCTCCTCGACGCGCTCGCCCGCCCGGGGCACGAACGTGCCCGCGGCGTCCTCGGCGAGGCGGATCACCACGAGCCGCCGCAGCGCCGGGGCAAGCTCGCGCAAGCGCTCGACCGGAATGCTGGCGCGGCCCTGAAGCTCGGAGTCGACGAGCGCGTCGAGCAGATCGGTCTCCTCGCGCAGTAGCTCCGCCGTGCGCAGCACGTTGGACTCGGCCGCCGGATGAACCGCGTCGAGCGCCGGCACGAGCCCGTGGCGGACGCGGGCGCGGGCGTAGCGCTCGCTGTCGTTGCTCGCGTCCTCGCGCCATGCGAGCTTCCGCTCCAGGCAGTAAGCGGCGGTCGCCTGGCGTGTCAGCCCCAACAACGGCCTCACCAACCCCCCCTCGCGTGCGGACATGCCCAGGAGCGCGCGACGCCCCGGGGAGGCCGCGAGGCGATAGAGGATCGTCTCGACCTGGTCGGTCGCGGTGTGGCCTGTCGCAATCGAAATCGTCGGGTGGGTGGGGATTTCAATCGCGCGTGAGGAGGGCTGTTTTGAGACACCGCCCACCGCCCCCTCCGCGACGTCGTGCCCCGCGCGCGCGTGGGGGGCGGCCTGCGTCGGGACATTCCCCGCCGGTCTCTCGTCGAGCCCACCCTCCAACCGCCGCGCCAGCTCATGAGCCGCCCGATAGCGCACATCGCGAGCCCATCCGTGCAGGTTCCCGGTCGCGTCGTGGGGGCGGCTCGAACGTGTAACGGCAATCTCCACGCCAAGCCGCTCGCACAACTCGCGGCAATGGGCCTCATCGCCGCCGGACTCCGCGCGCAGGCCATAGTTGACGTGCAGCGCGTGCACGCGCTCGCCGCCGCACAGCGCGACCGCGATGTCGAGCAGACAGACCGAGTCGCGCCCGCCGGAGAGCATCGCGACGACACAAGCGCCGTGCGGCAACAGGCCCGTGGCTCTCACCCGCTCGCGGACCTCGGCGGCGGTCATCGCCGAACTACCCCTCGGACGGGAACGCGTGGAACAGCTCGATCGGCTCGGAGAAGCCCTTCAGGCCGATTTCGCCGATCAACTCGAAGCGCAACCCGTCCATGCCGCTTGCCACGTCGACGACGCGACGCGTCACGAGCACCTCGCCGCCGGCGGCCCTCGCCACCACGCGCGCTGCCTGGTTGACATCGCGCCCGTAGTAGTCGCCGTCGCGGTAGAGCGCCTCGCCATAGTGAACGCCGATCCGCGGCGCCGGGGCCCCCGGCGGTAGCTCCGCCTGAAAGCCGACGGCCCACCGCGTGAGCGCGACCGCGTCCGCGCCTACCACCATCACCTCATCGCCAAGCGTCTTGATCACGCGCGCGTCGATCGGGAGCGAGCGCTGGACCGCCTCCACGAAGCGTTCGACCATGCCGACGGCCTCCTCGTCGCCGCGCTCCTCGGTCAGGCGCGTGTAGCCGGCTAGGTCGGCGAACGCGACCACCACTCTCATGCGCCCCTCCTCGGGGACGCTGCCGGCGAGCTCGGCCTCCATGTGACCGATCACGTCCTGCTCGATGAAGTGGCCGAGGAAGCGGCCATGCAGGTAGCGCATGAACGGCGCGGCGAACGGCAGCAGCTCGGCCGCGAGGCCCTCCATCGCCTCGGCCATCTGCATGCCGGGGATGCCTTCGCGCATCATCGGCTCATGGACATAGATGTGGATCAGGCGCACCTCGGCGTCGGCTATCTGAGCCAGTGTCTGCCCATATACGCGTGCCATCTGCAGCAGGGCAACCTCCGGCAGACCGGCCTTCAGCATGACGGCCCCGTAGCGCAGCATCTCCATGTCTTCCTCGCCGATGGACTCGAGCGAGAGGCCAAAGCTCATATAGATGCGTTCGATCAGCCGCTCGTCGATCCCGGCCTCGCGCGCGGCCTGCTGGAGCGTGTAGCGGCCCTCCTGGGGCGCGAACATGCCCTGCACGTACCCGGCGAGCTGACCGCTCTCATTCGCGCGGCGGATCTGCTCGAGCGTGTGGCCGCGCTCGCGCAAGCGCCCCACGATCCGGACCTGGGCGACCGCCGGCGCGGTCCACGCGCCCTCGTACTGAGGCACAAGGCCCGCCTTGACCCAGCGCCTGACCGTCGCCGCCGATACGCCCGCGCGAGAAGCGACCTCGGCGAGCGCCGGCTCGCTCGTGGGCGCCTCCGCCGGGTCGCTTGTGCTGGACGCCTCCATCAGCGGCAGTCTAAAGTCGCCGGCCGTGACCCACAGCGAGCCGATCCACCTGCGCCCCACCACGGCGCTTGCCGAACGCGTGCTGCTGCCCGGCGACCCCGGCCGCGCGCTCGCGCTGGCTCAGTTCCTACTGGAAAGTCCGCTGATGTTCAACCACCATCGCGGACTGTGGGGTTATACGGGGACTGCCCTCGACGGCGAGCCGCTCACGATCCAGAGCACGGGCATGGGCGGGCCGAGCGCGGCGATCGTGCTGCACGAGCTGATCGCCCTCGGGGTGACCCGCGCGATCCGGGTGGGCACCTGCGGCGCCCTTGACTCCTCGCTCGGCCTGGGCAACATGCTCGTGGCGAGCGAGGCGATCGCCGCCGACGGTACCAGCGCCGCGCTCGGCGCAGGCGAGCTGACGCAAGCCGACCCCCTCCTCGTGGACGCTCTGCGGGGCGAGCTCGAGCGCAACCCCGGTCGACCGCACCACGTGGGGCGTATCGTCAGCACAGACCTCTTCTACGAGCGCGACTCCAAGCGCAACCCTGGCTGGCGCGCCGACGGGGCGATCGCCGTAGACATGGAGGCCTCCGCCCTGTTTGCGGTGGGGGCCGGCGCCGGCGTCCAGGTCGCATGCGTGCTCGTCGTTACAGACACGTTTGACGCACACGGCGCCCGCACGCGCATCGACCACGACACGCTCGTGGGGGCGGCCGAGGCGATGGGGACGGCGGCGGCGGGCGCACTTGCCGTTTGAGCGCTCCCCCACGCGCGCGTGAGGCCGTCGCTCAGGCGCTCTTCTTGGCCCTGGCGGGGCGCGCCGAGCGCTTGGACGCCGTGCCGGCCTTGCGCGCCGCGGAAGTCTCGCGGGCGGCTGAGGTCTTGCGTGCCGTCGAAGTCTTGCGTGCCGTCGAGGTCTTGCGTGCCGTGGAACCCGCCCCGGACCCGGACGCGGCGCCACCCAGCTTGCCGCTCAACACCTTGAGTTGCTCCTCCATTGCCGCGAGGCGCCGCTCCACGCCACCGTCGGCAAGCGCCCTGTTGAGACGGTGCACGCCGTCCTCGATTCCCTCCAGGCGCTGAGAGACGGAGCGCAGGCGCCGCGTGAGCCGCTCGACGTCGGCGGCGGTGGGGATGTTGAGCGCGCTGAGCGCAAGCTCCTGGGCCTGGGCAGCGCGCTCGCGCGCGTCGAACGCTCGGCCGATCGTGCCGGTGACGAGCGGGTTCTCGATCAGGTCGGCGAGAGCCTTGCCGAGCTTGTCCTCGGTGCCGCTGGTCAAACGCTCGCGCAGCTTGGCGGTGTGGCTGCTCACGTCGGACATCCGCCAAAGGGTACCGTGCGAGTATGCCTGTGCGCTTTTTCACGTTCCTGCAGATGGAGCTTCCGTGGGAGCTCGGACCGCCCGACGGGCGCTATCTGCTGCGTAAGGAAGCGGGACCGGAGGGGGGCGAGCCGCAGCATGTGGTCGTGCTTTCGACAGTGGGCGCGGAGCGTCGCGGCCTGCTCGGAGGACGGTCGCGCAAGCGGCGCACCGGGCGGGCGGGGCTCGAGATTCCCCGTGTGCCGGTGACGCGAGCGACGATCGTCGATCCCCTACCGCTGTCGGCCGACACGCAGGCGCGCAGGTGGCTCGAACAGCTCGATCCCGAGCACGAGGCGCACGCGGGCGCGGCGGTGCTCAACCGCGTGCTGTGGGCGCACCGGATCGCCGGAGCCATGCCGCACGTCAACGAGGTCTCCACCGCGCAGGCGCTCGTTGTGCGAGCCGGCTATGGCGAGGGCGAGCAGGTGGCCGACGGGCTGTGGACAGAGGCGCGCGAACTGGTCCTCTCCCGCCGACGAGCCGGGCGGCGGGCGAG
Source organism: Solirubrobacteraceae bacterium (assembly GCA_049800435.1). GTDB lineage: Bacteria > Actinomycetota > Thermoleophilia > Solirubrobacterales > Solirubrobacteraceae > Palsa-744. The sequence goes on along the minus strand of JBARJU010000054.1, from coordinate 13,838 downwards.
CGTGCTGCGCCCCCAGGAGCGCCTCGCGGTGCTGCTGTCCGGCCGCGATAGCGCTCTCATGTGCGAGGAGCTGGCACTGCGCGCGCGCCTCGACCTCGACGCCGGTCGCCTCGCACTCGCCGCGATCGATCTGGACCGCGCCTACGCGGCGGCGCTGACCGAGCTGCCGGCCGAAAAGCGCGACGATCTGCGTGAGCGGATCGAGGAGCTTCTGGAATTGCGCACCGAGGTGGGCGGCTGCGCACGCGCGGCGCTGCCCGAGGCGGCGAGCCACGCGGGAGTCGAAACGAGCGTGACCAGGACACCCACCGAGACGCGGACGGCGATGCCCGCCACGAGTCAGACGGCAGCGATGCCCGCGCCAAGCCACACGCCCGCGGCAGCTCACGAGCAACCCGACGAGCAGACCGTACGCCACGCGCTCGAGCGTCTTGAGGCGGCGCTGCGCGCGCGCACCGCGCTCGGCTTTAGTGTCCGATAATCATGGACCCCACGAGCACAGCGATCGGCACCTGGAGCGGCGGACGCTTCATGCACTTCGGCGAGCCCTTGGAGGATGAGCGCCTGCTCGCGCTGCTGCGCCCCGGCGATGGGATCGACACCGTGATGAGCGCCGACGCCTACGGAGCGGGCGAGGCCGACCGTCTGCTCGGCCGGGCGATCCAGGGGGTCGATCGCGACAGCTTCTGCCTGATCGGCGCGATCGGGCACGACTTCTACGAGGGCGAGCGCGAGGGCGCAAAGGGCTTCCCGCGCTTCACCGACCCGCGCCTGCGGGCCGAGCGCGAGTACGGCGAGTACATCCGCATGGCCACGGAGCGCAGCCTGGAGCGCCTCGGCGTAGAGCGCTTGGACCTTCTGATGCTCCACAACCCGGACCGCGCGGGCTACAGGAGCGAGAGCGTGTGGGATGGGATGCGGGCGGTGCGCGAGGCCGGGCTCACACGACTGCTCGGCGTGGCGCCCGGTCCGGCGAACGGGTTCACGCTCGACTTGATCGACTGCCTCGAGCGCTTCGGCGAGGAGATCGACTGGGCGATGATCATCCTCAGCCCGATGGAGCCGTGGCCGGGCGAGCTGGCGCTGAAGGCGGCCGCCGAGCACGACGTCGATTTGATTACGCGCGTAGTCGACTATGGCGGCGTGTTCCACGACGATGTGCGCCGAGGACACAACTTCGCTCAGTACGACCACCGTAAGTTCCGCCCCGAGGGTTGGGTTGAGACAGGCGTCGCCAAGCTCGAGCGGATGCGGCCCTACGCAGAGCGCCACAACCTCACGATGCTGCAACTCGCATGCCAATGGAACCTCGACCAGATCCCTGTTCGGTGCGTCGCCCCGACCTTGATTCAGGAGAGCGGCGCGGACGCCCGTCCGATCGAGCACAAGCGCGCCGAGCTGGCCTCGCTGCCCTCGCGGCGGTTGACCGGCGCCGACTCGCGAGCGTTGCGCACGGTCGGTGACAACAGCGGCTCGATGGCCTTGAAGGGGGCGAGCGTCGAATACGAGGGCGAGCCGGTGGCCGACCGCTGGGAGCTCGACGATGAGCTTCGCGAGATCGCCGAGCGCTGGCAGATCGATCCGCGGCGCGACCTCGTCAAGATCGGCTGAGGGCCTATCGCGGAAGGCCTAGGACGTCAGGTTGCGCGTGTGCTTGGCCACGGGCGGCGCGGCTCCGTCCCAGTTCTCGAGGAACACCTCGCATTCGGCCATGTCGAGCGGACGCGCGAACAGGAACCCCTGGCCGGTGTCGCAGCTCTCCTCGCGCAGCAATGAGAGCTCGTGCGCCTGCTCGATGCCCTCGGCGAGCGTCTCGATCGAGAGCGACTTGCCGAGTTGGACGAGCGTCCTGATCAGCGTTTCGCCCTCGGCGTCGTTGCGAATTTTGGAGATGAACGAGCGGTCGATCTTCAGCGCGTCGACGGGAAAGCGCTGGAGGTACGCCAGTGAGGAGTAGCCGGTACCGAAGTCGTCGATAGCGACGCGCACTCCCAGCTCCTTGATCGCCGCGAGACGCCCGGCGGTCTCCTCCGCGTTGGCCATGATCGTGGTCTCGGTGATCTCGATCGTGAGCGCCCCCGATTCGAGTCCCGAGTCGCTCAGCGCCTCACGTACTTCCTCGACGAACTCGTCCCGGTCGAGCTGCCGGGCGGCGACGTTGACGGCGACGCCGACTTCACGTCCCGCGGCGCGCCACTCGGCGCCCTGCCGGCAGGCCTGGCTCAGCACCCAGCGCCCGACCTCCACGATCAGCCCGGTCTCCTCCAGCAGCGGGACGAAGTCGTCGGGCTGGACGACACCGCGCATGGGATGGGACCAGCGGATCAGCGCCTCCATCCCGGTCGGCACCATGTCGCGCAAGCTGAACGTGGGCTGGTAGACGACGAAGAACTCTTCGCGCTCGAAGGCGTCGCGCAGGTCCATCTCGAGCTCCATCCTGCTCTGGACCGCGTCCTGCATGCCGGTCTCGAACACGACGTACCCGTTCTTGCCCTCCCACTTGGCGCGGTACATCGCGATGTCGGCGTCGCGCAGCAGCTCTTCGGCGGTTGAGCGGTCGCCCATCGCGACCCCGACACTCGCGGTGACGACCAGCCGCTGAGTCTCCGCGCCCTTCAGTTTGAAGGGCTGCTTGAGCGCCGCGAGCAGACGCTCGGCGATCAGCTCGGGCCCGGCGGCCAGGGACATCCCTTCGGCGACCACGACGAACTCGTCTCCGCCGAGGCGCCCAAGCGCGTCGATGTCGCGCACGACGCCCTCGAGGCGCGCCGCCACAGCGCGCAGCAGCTGGTCGCCGATGCCATGTCCGAGCGTGTCGTTGATGCTCTTGAAGTTGTCGAGATCGACGAACAGGGCAGCCACCGGCGTCTGGCTGCGACGCGCGCGCACAAGCATCTGCTCGACGCGGTCGAGGATCAGGGTGCGGTTGGGCAAGCCGGTGAGGGCATCGTGCGTGGCCATGAAAGCGAGCTCCTCCTGGCGGCGGCTGAGCTCCTCATGCGCGCGTTGGCGCTCGTCCTCAAAGGACTGGCACATGCGCACGAGCGTCACGTCGAGACTGCGCTGGAGCATCGAGAGGGCTCGCTCGAGCACCGCGGGTGGCAAAGCAAGCTCCTCGACGACCTCGCCGACGACGTCCGCCGCGGCGTCGCGCCAGCGCAGGCAGCGCTTGGTGACCTCGTTGAGCGGCGCCGCTCGCTGGGCGGCGAGCTGGCCGAAGATGTGCCAGGACTCTTGACCGACCTCGCGCGCCACCTCGGCGCCCTCGCCGGCCATCCAGCGGGCGACCGCGACAGTGGAGACGGTGCCGACCTTCACAAAGCTTTCTTCGACGATCGCCTCGAGCAGGATGCCCGATTCGTCGTTGCGTCGGCGGATTCCGCCGACCACTTCCTCGGTGCGCTCCTTGAGCGTCTCGCCGAGGCTGCGCAAGTGTCGTTCGAGCTCCATGCGTGCTGCGGGAGATGGCTCGACGATCTCGCTCGCCCGCCACGCGCTGTCGCTCGCACCCTCGACTACGTCGCTGGCGCCCTTGACCGTCCCGCCTACTCGCCCACCAGGCCCCACTGAAGAGTCCCCGCCTGTCCGGTCAGAGGGCTCTGTTGAAGAGTCCCCGCCTGCCCGCCCACTGGCCCCCGTAGAAGAGTTCGACATGGACGAAGATGTCGGCAGCCGCCGGGATTACCTTGAGTTATCCCGGCAATTTTGAATGCAATGCCGAGCGACTATCGTCCCTGAAAGCGCGGGGCGCGCTTGCCCAGGAAGGCCGAGATGCCCTCCTTGGCGTCCTGGCTTGAGAACGCGGTCGCGAAGCCGCGCTTCTCCGCCTCGATGCCCTCGTCGAGGTCCCCGGGTGGGTGGGCCCCTGATACCCGCTTGATCTGCTCGAGCGCGACCGGCGCCTGAGCGGCAAGCCTGCGCCCCCACGCGAGCGCGGTGTCGAGCAGTTCGTGATCCTCGACCATGCGGTTGACGAGGCCCAGTTCGAAGGCCTCCTCGGCCATGATCGGGTCGCCGACGAGGTTCATCTCGAGCGCCTTGTTCTCGCCGACGAGCCTTGGCAGCCGCTGTGTCCCGCCAAAGCCCGGGATGATCCCGAGCTTGATCTCGGGCTGGCCAAAGGTGGCCGAGCGGGCGGCGATGCGCACGTCGCACGCCATCGCGAGCTCGCAGCCGCCGCCGAACGCGAGCCCGTTGACGGCGGCGATCGTCGCGATGCCGCCAGAGCCGAGCTCGCGCAAGAGCGCGTGGGCAGCGTGGATCAGCTGCTCACCGGCGCCCTCATCCATCGAGGTGAACGCCTTGATGTCGGCGCCCGCGCTGAACAGGAACGGGTTGGAGGAGGCGATCACGAGGGCATGCACGGGCGGCTGGGCCGCGTCGTCCTCGAGTTGCCTCCAAACCTTGCCCAGGTCCTCGATCGCCTGCGGCGAGATCGAGTTCATCTGGCCGTTGGCGAGCCACGCGATCGCCACCCCGTCGCCGCGATGCTCGAGCTTGACGACCTCGCCGGGTTGCTCGGCGTCGGGCCGAGGGTAGGGGTAGAAGCCCTGACCGCTCTTCTGCCCAAGGCGTCCCTGGGCGACGAGGCGGCGCAGGATCGTGGGCGGCGTGAAGCGCTCACCGTGGCGCTCGGCGGCATTCTCCAGGCGCTCGAGGATCGAGTCGAGCCCTTCGACATCGGCCTTCATGAACGGCGGCATCAGGCCACGGCGAGGGTCGAGGCCGGCTCCGGCCATCATCCCGAAGTCGATGTCGCGGTGGGTGGCGACGCCCTCCTGTAGCACGAGGCAAGCCTCCACGAACGTCTTCAGCGTGAGCAACTCGACGAGCTCCGCCACGTCGGGCTCGCCATCATCCTTCAGGTTCGGCTCGCCCGTCGGGCTGTAGAAGCCATCGCCGCCGGTCTTGGCGCCGAGCTTGCCTTCGGAGACAAGCTTCCGCATGCGCTTCGGCACGTAGAAGCGCTCCTCCCCGTAGGCATCGGTGACGTGCTCGGCCACGTGCAGCACCGTGTCGAGGCCGAGCAGGTTGACGAGAAAGTAGGGGCCCATCGGGACTACGCCGGCCGCGCCAACCCCCTCGTCGATCGCCTTGATCGACAGTTTCTTCTCCTCCTGCTCGCGCCACAGCTCGGACATGCCGGCCATCAGGATGCGGTTGACGACGAAGCCCGGCACCTCCAGGCACACGATCGGCTGCTTGCGAATCGCCTGGGCGAACGTGAGCGCCGCGGTGACCGTTTCCGGGGAGGTCTCCTCGCCCTCGACGATCTCCACAAGCGGCATCGTCGAGGCGGGGTAGAAGTAGTGAAAGCCGACGACCTTGTCGGGACGCATCGTCGCCTCGCCGATCTCACCGATCGAGAGCGAGGAGGTGTTGGAGGCGAGGATCGCGTGACCGGGGGTGACAGCGTCTAGCTCGGCGAAGACGGCCTGCTTGATCTCCATGCGCTCGGGGACCGCCTCGATCGCAAAGTCGACGTCGCCGAAGACCTCGTAGGAGGTGGTTCCTTCGATACGCCCAAGGATCTCCTCGATTTGGCTGGCGCCCTGCTCGGCGGTAATGCGCTCCTTTGAGACGAGCTTGCCGACCTGGCCCTCGGTCACTTTGCGCGCCTCGTCGAGCCCCGCCTGGACGAGGTCCTTGTCGATGTCCTTGAGCACGACCGGGATGCCCGCGGCGGCAATCGTCTGGGCGATCTGCCCGCCCATTGTGCCCGCCCCGACGACGGCGGCCTTGAACACGAACATCAAACAGCAGCGGGCTCCTCGACCCGCCGCGGAAGCAATGTTTCGCGTGCGATGACGAGGCGCTGGATCTGCGAGGTGCCCTCGTACAGTTGCATGATCTTCGCGTCGCGGAAGAGCTTCTCGACGGGATAGTCCTTGATGAAGCCGTACCCCCCGTACACCTGCACGGCGTCGGTGGCGATCTTCATGGCGGCGTCGGCGGCGAAGCGCTTGGCGTGCGAGGACACGAGCGTATTGCGCTGACCCTGGTCGAGCAGCACGGCCGACTTCCACGTGAGCAGGCGCGCCGCCTCGACTTCGGTGGCCATGTCGGCGATGATGAACTGGATCGCCTGGTGCATCGCGATCGGGACGCCGAACTGCACGCGTTCGCGCGAGTAGTCGGTCGCGAACTCGAACGCGGCGCGGGCGATGCCGGTGGCCATCGCGGCGACGCCCGGGCGCGTGCGGTCGAGCGTCATCATCGCGAGCTTGAAGCCCGCGTTTTCCTCGCCAAGCAGGTTCTCGGCGGGCACCTCGACGTCGTTGAAGGAGATCGTCGCCGTGTTCGACGCGCGCTGACCGAGCTTGTCCTCCTTCTTGTCCACCACGACGCCCCAGTCGCGCTCGACCACGAACGCGGAGATGCCGCGATGGCCCGCGTCCTTGTCGGTCTTGGCATAGACCGTGTAGTAGTCGGCGTAGCCGCCGTTGGTGATGAAGCACTTGGAGCCGTTGATGACGTACTTGTCGCCCTGCTTGACGGCGGTGGTGCGCATTCCCGACACGTCCGAGCCGGCGTCGGGCTCGGTCAGGCAGAAGGAGGCGAGCTTGGGGGCTTCGGTGAGCATCCCGAGGTACTTCTTCTTGGTCTCCTCAGAGCCACCCAGCGCGATCGGAGCTGTGGCAAGGCCGTTGCAGCCGAGCGAGGTCTGGATGCCCGAGCAGCCCCAGGAGAGCTCCTCCTCGATCAGGCAGCCGTCGAGGTAGCCGGCGCCGGGACCGCCGTACTGCTCCTCGATGTGGGTGTTCATGAGGCCGACGTCCCACGCCTTCTCGATGATGTCCTGCGGCCAGGTGCCATCCTTGTCGTACTCCCAGGCGACCGGCCGGATCTCTTTCTCGGCGAAGTCGTGGGCCATCTCGCGCAAGTTCTTCTGCTCGTCGCTCAGCGTGAAATCGACCATGTCTTGAGTGTTCTCCTAGGAGGGGACGCAGGGATTAGATTGACTGGTCAGTCAATCGCGGCCCCCCAAGGGTAGCGAAGGTCCCGTTTTTGCGTGCCCCACGCGCGCGGGGGACACCATGAAAACGAATACACGCGACCCCGGACCCGTCAGCGTGACAAGGCCACCCGAAGTGAGCCACAATCAATCGATGGAACCGTTTACGTTCGTCGTGGTGGGCGCGGTAGTCCTGTTCGTGCTCGTCGGCTTTGGCTCGTTCCTCGCGGGCGGGAGCCTTTACGACAAGATCGGCGAGGGCGGGCTATCGACCGGGACAGGGAGCGGCGGGGCTGGGCCATCGTCGAACCCGGCGCTGGCCAAGGCCGAGCGGGAAATGGAGATCCGTCAAATGCTTCAGGCCCGCAGCGACCGACAGGTGCGCAGGGGCGGCGAGGCGCTCGACATCGACGCCGAGCTGGCGCTGCTCGAGCCCCCGGCAGACGAACCTTCCCTCGGCGGACACGATCCGGGCCTCACCGAAGAGGTGCGCCAGCTCGTGATGGCGCGCAACGAACGCCGGTTGCGCGGCGGCGAAGAGCCGATGGACGTGGAGTCGGAGGTGCAGCGAACGCTCGATGAACTTGACCCCAAAGGCACGTAGGCACGACCGGGATCAGCCTTTGGTGAGCGCTTCCAGGCCGCCGGCGGCGGAACCCGAGCCGGCGCCCTGAAGGATCCCGACCAGCTGCTGAAGCGCCGGCAGCAGTTGCGAGGAGGACTGGGGGTTGGGCGGCGCAACGATCGTCTGGGGCTTGTTGAGGTCTGTGAATTCGAGCAGGACCTTGAGCTCGGCGCTGCCGAGGCCGCCGAGCAAGGCCTGCGTCTGCGGCGTGCCTGAGACCACGGCGGTGACTTCGAGGCGGCGCAGGAGGTGGTCGCTCTGGCCGGTGTAGATGTCAACGTGGGCGGACTTGATCGACTTGGCCAGCTCGGTCACGACCGTCGGCGAGAGGGCGCCGCCGCCGGGCAGGGACGATCCGGGGAGGGTGGGACTCAATCCCCCGCCGGCTTGCGAGAGTTTGGAGACATCGGCGAGGAAGGCGGGAATGTCCACGCTCGCCGTGAGGTGCACAGTCTGGGCGCCCGCGACCGTGGCAGTGCCCACCTGGGCGGGGCTCGAGAGCCAGCGACCGGGTTCGATCCCGAGCGAGGAGAAGGTGGAGCGCGCTTTGGCGCTGGACGCCTTGGCAGTGGCCTGCGCGTAGCCCTGTTCGATGGCCGTGTAGGCGCGCTGCGGTGTGGAGAACCAGGTACCCGCCAGTTGTACGTAGAGGGCCGAGCCGGTCGAGGTGGCGCCGGCGTTCAGCGCGTGGCCGGCGGCGCTCAGCTGAAGCGCCAGGGCGAAGCGCGGCAGCTTGCCCGCGCCGGCGCTCTGGAACGGTCCACTGAGGCGCACGGCCAGCGGGTTGGCGGCCCCGTTGTGACCGGTGGCGGAGACCCCAAAGGAGAGGTTGACGTTGCCGCTTTCGATCTGGGTGTGCCCGGAGAAGGTGTCCTTGAGCAGCGCCTCTGCGCTCCCGGAGGAGGAGCCGCTACAGGCCGCGAGCAACGACATGCACGCGATGGCCGCAAGCAGCGCAACTGCCGCACGGATGGTGGTGTTCTTCAAGAGTGCCCTCAACGCTTCGACCCGAGTGGTGTGCTGCAACGTTTGCTGCGCAACGACAGGCAAACGAGCCTAGCATCAGGTCAGTGCCCGACAAGCCACTTCGCGCCCGCCTGCGCCCTTCGGGGTGTCCCCCGGTATGGGGGACGCGCACGCTTGCTCTCGCCCTGGCCACCCTCGCCATCGCCGCCCTCGACGCGGCGGCCCCGGGCGCGAGCGGCGCCCACCCCGTGAGCACAACGGCCGCCCACCGCGTGACCGTCACGGCTGCGCTCCAGCGCCTACAGAAGAGCGGCGCGCTCACCGAAACTCAGTACAGGCTCTACCAGGGCGCCTACAGCGCGGCACGGAGCTCGCTGCGCAAACTGTCGGGCACGCGCGCGGTCGAGCTCGGGGCGGTCGTTGCCAACGTGGAAGCGATGGCTGCTCGCAACCTGCTCGTCCCCTCGCGGCTGCCGGTGGTGTTCACGACCCTCGAACACAACAGGCTGTGGTGGACGACCGAGAGGCTGCTCGGGGCCGCCCAGCGCGTGAGCTTCACGGGGAGCAAGCTCGTGTGGGAGTACTACCCGGGTCAGGGCATCGAGATCCAGTGGCTGGGGACCTTTGGCGCGGCGAACGGGTACTTCCTCGCCAAAGAAACGACCGCTCTAAAGGAACTGTTGAACGAAGCGATCCCGCTGGCCACGCAGCGCGCGGGTGGAATCGCGTGGGAGTACATGTTCCAATTCGATGGGGGACTGCCCCCCTGGACCAGCGGACTGTCGCAGGGCACGGCGCTACAGGTGCTCGCGCGCGCGTGGTCAAGCACGCACGAACAGGCATACCTGATGGCCGCCCAACAGGCGCTCGGGATCTTCAGGGCGGGACCATCGGCGGGGGTACGGGTCGCGACCCCCGCGGGTTCTCACTACCTCGAGTACACATACGCCCCGGGCGAGCGCATCCTCAACGGCTTCATCCAGAGCCTCGTGGGGCTCTACGAATACACGAAGCTGACCGGCGACCCGCTCGGCCAGCAGCTGTTCGAAGCGGGCGACGCGGAGGCGCGCGCGGAGGTCCCCCACTACGACACGGGTGCGTGGTCGAGGTACGACCAGAGCAGCGAATCGGACCTGAACTACCACGAACTGCTCGCGGAATTCCTCGAACACCTGTGTCAGAAGACCGGCAGGGGCGAGCCGCTGACGCCGACCACCGGGCAGATACCGGGGGATGACGTCTACTGCACGACCGCGACGCGCTTTCGCGAAGACGAGAAGACGCCTCCCGTCATCGAACTGTTGACGCAAAACTTGAAGACGGGAGAACGTGCCGGGGTTAAGCTCAAGCTCTCGAAGATCTCGAGCGTGAGCATGACGATCATGCTCGGCGAAAAGACGGTGTGGAGGAACAACGTGACCGTCGAAGGCGGCAGACCCCGACTGCTGTGGGTGACGCCATCGAAGGCGGGGCTGTATACGGTCGAGCTGAAAGCGCGAGACCTCGCGGGTAATGAAGAAGTCGCGGCAGGCGCGATCGCGGTGAGAACGGCGTCGAAGACTGGGCGCAAGAGCGCCAGAGCCGCGCGGTTCGAGCAGATCTCGCCGCCCGCGCGCCGGCTGCCCACCCTGTGAGCCTCCGCTCATAAGTTTGAGGCACCGGGTCCACGCCAGGGGGTCCTTGCTTGCGTAACCCTGAACAAGGTTGGATATAGGCCCGACTTAGTCCAAGTTATCGCGTAAGTCGGCATAAGGCGCTAGGCTAGTCCAACTTTGGGGCATTTCGTGACACGCCGCTGGACCCCCGATCCGTCGCTGCCGGCGACCCCCGGATTCAGCATGCCCTTCGACTACGAAGCCTATGTGCCCGAGGAGATCGCGGACGTGGACCCGGTGTTGCCCGCGTCCACCTCCAGAGCCCTGCAGGAGGCGGACGAGGCTGTGCGCAACCTCAACAACGATCTGCCGAACGTGACCGGCCTCGAGGCGCTGGCCCGCCAGTTGCTGCGCCAGGAGTCGGTCGCCTCCTCGCGCATCGAGGGCTTGGCGATGTCCCACCGCCGTCTCGCGAGAGCCGCCGTCGCCCAGGACGATCGGCACCGTGACACAAGCGCCGAGGCGATCTTGGCGAACATAGCCGCGATGGAGCACGCGGTCACGGTCACCTCAGCGCTCGCGGCGCTGACCCCGGCGGCGATCGTCGACGTGCACCGCGTGCTGATGGAGGACACTCGCGACGCCCGCATCGCCGGGGTGGTTCGTACGAGCCAGAACTGGATCGGAGGGAACAACTACAACCCACGCGGAGCGGCGTTCGTCCCGCCGCCGGCGGACGAGGTGCAGCGGCTGCTCGCCGACCTGGCCGAGTTCATGAATCGCCGCGACCTCTCTCCGACGCTGCAGGCGGCGATCGCTCATGCCCAGTTCGAGACGATTCACCCGTTCCCCGATGGGAACGGCCGCACCGGCCGCTGCCTCATCCACGTCGCATACCGTCGTGCGGCACTCGCTCCGCGCTTCGTGCCACCGGTGTCGCTGGTGCTCGCCACCGACAGCGATGCCTATATTCGTGGGCTCACGGCGTACCGAGCGGAGAACACCGAAGGTTGGTACCTGGACTTCGCGCTCACCGCGATCAAGGCCTGCCGCGCGGCTCGCCGGCTCGCCCAGGAGCTCGACGAGCTTGAGGAACGCTGGCTCGCGCAGGCAGGCAATCCGCGTCGCGACAGCACCGCGTACAAGCTGATCCAGGCGCTCCCGGCTCAGCCGATCCTGCGCGTGAGTCACGCGATCGCCCTGACGAGAGCGCGAACCAGCGCTGCCCATAAGGCGGTGAACGACCTCCATGCGGCCGGGGTCCTGAAGCAAGTCACAGTCGGCCGGCGCAACCGCGCGTGGGAAGCCGTCGGCCTGCTCAGCCTCGTAGACGAATTCGAGCGTCGACTCGCCGTTCCCGACACCGGCGCGGACAAACCGGTGCGCCCAGCGCCTTTTCTCAACTGAGCACTTCTTGCCGGCCGGCCCACCGGCCGGCTGGGCGAATGGTGCAGCCAGGTTACGCGGATATCACCTCTTGCACTTCCCCTCCCCGCTCGGTGAGCCTCCACGCGTTGGGCTCGCCCTTGGCCTGTCCCTCCCCGGCGTTCTCGATCAACCCGAGGTGCTCCAGGCGGCTGAGCAACTTTGAGATCTGGCCCTGGTCGCGAATGCCGGAGGCGTCGGCTATCTGGCGGTTGGACGGAAAGGATCCTTGCCCGCTCAGCTCGCCGACCGCGAGCAGGACACGCACAGTGCGGTAGGTGAGACGCATGTCGAGGCCGCGCAGCGGGTCGATGCCGGCCCTCTTCGCGTCATCCCGGGACTCGGGCACCGGCCGCTCGAGCTCCCTGCGCGCGGCGGCGGGCCCGAGGTAGGGCAGCACGATCATCGACATGAGGGGGCCTGTCAACTCGACGAGCCGACCGTGCTCACCGTCGAGCAGGCGCGTGTAGATCAGCGAGAGGACGCCGCCGACCACGCCCTCGGCGGTGAGCGATGACGGAGCGTCGCCCTTCGCTTCTGCTCGCCCGCGGTCGACGGCCGCGACGATTTGGACGAGCACGCGCCGGCGGCGCTCCAGCGCCCTGGGTCCCGCCCCGAGCGTCTCGACGAGGACGAGCCTGCCCACCGTGGGCTCGTATTCGCCGACTTCCAGCAGAGCGGTGAGCGCGGCGCGCATCTTCGAGCGCCAGTTGGAGGGACGCTCGTACGCCGGGAGGACAACCTCCGCGATCCGCGCGAGCGCCTCCTCGAACGCCGCGAGGAAGCACGTTTCGCGATCCTCGAACAGCTCGTAGAACGTGCGTCGGGAGACGCCCGAACGGGCCACGACCCGCGTGACGGTGGCGCTCGAGACTCCGCGTTCGGTGGCGACATCGACCATCGCGGAGATTATTCGCCGGCGTTGGATGTCGTTTACTTGCTCGCGGGCCAGAGAATCGGGAGGGGTTCGCAACGCGGCAGCGGCCCGCAATGCGGTAGATGTCTCTGCATCGTCTTGACCTTTTCGCCTGTCAGCCATCCAGAGCACCTCAAGTCTTGGTGATGTTCCCCCCGGGCGCCCACTTGGAGAGGGATGGGCGGGGCCCGAGGGGATCATCGGCGAGACGGGGCGCTGTACCCTCGGCCTCGGCTTACTTCACGGCCCTGCGGTCACCGCCCATGTGCCTCCGCCGAACATGAGGCCCGCTCCTTCGGAGAAGAAGACCAGCGCTACACCCGTTGTTCCGGCCGCGCCTCCTCCCGCTCCAGACATATCAAACGCAGGGTTGTTGTTTTCATGAATCGGGATCGCGTTGCTCACCGGACTCCCTACAAAGATGCAGAGATCGCCTTCGCCCGCACCGGGGTTGACAACGGTTCCTTTGCACGCTCCCGATTTGATCTCGGGGCTTTCTTTTGGTTCGCCTTCGCCTTCTTCCAACCCAATGTAAATAGGTGCCGGTGCGATCTTCAACGGGATCGTAAATGACACCGCGCTATCGGCATAGGAGCCCGCGGCGCCTACGCTGGCGACGATCGACCACTCCCCCTTCTCTGTTGATCCTTGTGGTAGTGTGCCGCCGGCGGTCCAGGGTGAGCCTTCTTTGCCTGGTTCGCCTGGTTCACCGTTTTTGCCTGTTTTTCCTGGTGTTCCTTCTTTGCCTTGCGGTCCTTCTTTGCCTGGTGATCCTTCTTTGCCTGGTGTTCCTTCTTTGCCGGCCGCGCCGGGTGCGCCGGCGAGTCCCTGCAGTCCTGTTTGCCCCGGTGCTCCAGTGTTGCCTTTGAGTGCTTTGAGGACCTTCGGGCTGATCTGTTTGGTGGAGCTGATCAGGTAGTGTTGCGCGGCGAGCGCGCCGCCGCTCATCGCGAATACGAGCGCGAGTGTCGCCGTCACGTTCGCGTACGTGAGCTTTTTACGTAGTGTGAACATCGTTATCCCTCCCATGGTCTAAAGGTCATTTCTTGCCTACCGGCCGGTACTTCTTGCGAGCCTGTCTCTGGCATCCAGGACGTTGCCTCTTGGGCTTGTGCCCGCACGCCTTCAGCGCGTTCGTGAGCTTCTGCGCACGGGTCAGCGACCTACTCGTCGGTTTACCCGCCGCGGGTTCGGGGTCCAGGAACCCGAGGCTCGCGGCCAGCACCGGCGTCTGTGCGATCGCCGACGCCGGGTATTCGGGCGTCGCGAACGTCTCATCGGCGCCGTAGGCCGTGCCGCCGGGGTTACTCGCCGCGAGCCGGTAATGATACGTGGTCGCCGGTAGTAGGTTCTGGA
>JBARJU010000053.1:0-4991 GCA_049800435.1 Solirubrobacteraceae bacterium | reverse complement strand
GCGCATCGCCGGGCGGAACGAGCAGCCCGTCGACCCCGTCGCGCGCGACGTCGCGGTAGCCGGGGATGTCCGACGCGACCACAGCCGTGGAGGCGGCGAACGCCTCCGTTAGGACCATCCCAAAGCTCTCGCCGCGCAGCGACGGCGCGCACAGCACCTCGGCGCGGGCCAACTCGGCGTGCTTATCCTCCTCGGAGACCTTCCCGAGCGCGCGCACCCCGCGATCGTCGAGCAGCATCGGCGCGATCTCGGCGGCGCTGGCCCCGACGAGCGTGAGCGTCGCGGGCACGTGCTCGCGAAGCGCCTCGAACGCGCTCAACAGCACCGGCAGCCCCTTGCGCTCGACGGCCTGGCCGATGAACAGGATGCGCAATGGAGGTCCGCCGTTGCGTGCGTCCGCAAAGGCCTCTCCCACGCGCGCGCGTGGGGCACCCGTTTTTGTATGCGCCAACCCCATCTCCTCCAGGCTCCCCGCGCCGACCATCTGCTCGCTCCCATCGAGGCGCACCCTTTCGGGCACAAGCACCCCGTTGGGGACGATCCGGTAGTGGCCGCCGTAGAAGCGCCGCGCGGTCCACGCCGCCGCCTCAGAGACGGCGATGCGCGCGTGCAGGCGGTTCATGCGCCACCGCCCACCGAACACGACCGCGCCGATCGCGTTGGTGACGGGGTTGGTGGAGTAGCTGTGGAACGTCCCCACCAAGGGCAGCTCGCCGGAGGACATCAGCGCGTCGTAGCCGATCAGGGGGACGATCGGCTCGTGGATGTGGGCCACGTCGTAGCCGCCTGTGCGCAGCTCCCGGCGGATGGCGAGCACCGAATGCAGCGTGCCCGTCAGGTTGGAGACCGCGCCGTTGGCGGGAACCCCGATCGTGCGCCCGAGAGCAACGAAGTTCTCCGGCGGCTCCAGGCGCTGCGGGCGGGCGCCGCGGTGCAGCCGGCGCGAGAGCGCATCGTCAGGGTCGAACGGCGCGAGGATGCGCGTTTCGTGTCCTTGCGCGGCCAGCTCAGCCGAGAGCGCCTCGATATGGCGCGTGACGCCGCCGGGGTACGTCCACGAGTACGGCGAAACGAGAGCGATCCGCACGGATCAACTGTATCGGGCGCGGAGGAAGCCTCAGGTTGCGGTCGATCAAACGTGTAACCGTCTACCAGACCGCGCATCGGCGACTGCACTGCCAGGGCCGTCGTACTTGATCGCCGCGGTGGGGTGATCCTGAGGACGGCCCTTTATCGCTACCGAACGACACTCGCCACGTCGGTGCGAGCGAAGTCATTCCCCTTGAACAAGAGTGGCTCATCGCTAGCCGCCGCCAGCGCGTAGGCGAAGCAATCGCCGAAGTTAAGGCAAGCGGAGTGGCGACCCTTGCCAAAACGCCTCCAGGCCGAACGCGCAAGCCCCACCTGATTGGTGTCGACCGGGACGAACTGGACATCGGCGCGGTGCAGCAAGAGATCAAGCTCGCGCCCACCTGCCTCTCCCCGGCGCGACTCGACGATCAGGGCGCTCTCGAGAAGATTGGCGGACGACATGAGCCGACGGGGATCACGCTCGATCGCACTCGTGAACGCGTGCCGCTCCGGCTCGTCGAAGAGAATCGCAAGCACAGCCGAGCTGTCGAGGACCATCAGCCGGGAAGTCCATGCGCGTCGTAGCCGAGGATCTCCTCCTCGGAGCGGGCATCGAGCACCGGCAAGGCAGCGCAGCGCAACGCGATCTCATCCAGCTCCTCGGCCAAGCTGCGTCGGCTCCGACCCGCTCGCAGGCGCTCAAGGCGCTCCTTAACCGCGACGGTCACCGCCTCGGTGATCGTCTCGCCGGTGGTTTGCGCCAACTCGCGCGCAAGCGTGTCCGCCTCGGGATCCTTGATGTTCAATGACAAGGGAAGAATAAGGATAGCAATAAGGATTCTGTATCGGAGGCGGGAACGGGAGGCCCATATACTCGGCTTCCAACGATGTCCGATCGCCACTTCGTCAAGTACACCTTCCTCAAGCTGGACCCGGCCTGGCGGCGCCTGGACTCCGATACGCGTGCGGAGCACAAGCGCGAGCTGGCGGCCGCGTGCGAGGACTTCGCCGACGGCCACCTGCTGCAGTCGTTCTCGCTCGTGGGAACGCGCGGAGATGCGGAGTTGCTGCTGATCTCAGAGGCCGAGAACCTCGACAGGATCCACGAGTTCCACGTGGTGCTGGCCCAGAGCGGGCTGATGAAGTGGGCAGAGCAGCCCTACTCCTTCCTGGGGATGCGCAAGAGCTCGGAGTACTCCGAAGACGAGCGCGTCAGACCGCGCGGCTTTCGCGGCAAGTACGTGTTCGTGTACCCGTTCGTGAAGTCGCGCGAGTGGTACGGACTGCCCGCCGATGAGCGCTGGCGGATCATGCAGGGGCACATCGCGGTGGGGCGCGAATACCCAGGGGTGGACAACCACACGACCTACTCCTTCGGACTCGACGATCAGGAGTTCGTGGTGGCCTTTGATACTGACGATATAGGCACGTTCCTTGATTTGGTCCAGCGCTTGCGAACGACAGAGGCGTCGAAGTTCACCGTTAGGGACACGCCGAGCTTTACGTGCATCGCGTGCTCGCTGGAGCGCGCACTGAACGCGCTCGACGGTGAGCCGGTGGCACTCGACGCGCATACGACGCGGGCGAGCTGAGCGAATGGCTCGCTCGACAGGTGGCGCCGGCGCCGCCTCCCCCGCGCGCCGCGCGCCGGCCAAGCGCAAGACGACCTCCCAGAAGGGAGCCGTCGAAGAGCTGAAGGCCGCCGACCCGATCATGGCCGGGGTGATCGAAGAGTGCGGTGTGATCTCGAGCCCCCCGCGCACGAGAGCCGACCCGGAGGAGCACTACGGGGCCCTGCTGCACTCGGTCATCAACCAGCAGCTCTCGGTCAAGGCCGGGGCCGCGATCTACGGAAGACTGACCGAGCGCTTCGGCGGACGCACCCCCACGCCCGAGCGGCTGTTGGCGGACGACCCCGAAGAGCTGCGCCTCGCCGCCGGGCTGTCGCGCTCGAAGGTCGGCTTCATGCGCTCCCTGGCCGAGCACATCCTCTCCGGCGAACTTGAGCTGGACCGTCTGGACGATCTCTCCGACGACGAGGTGATGGAGGAGCTGGTGGCCGTGAAGGGGATCGGCGAGTGGACGGGGCACATGTTCCTGATGAGCCACCTGCACCGCCCCGACGTGATGGCGCCGGGGGACCTGGGGATCAAGAGGGCGATCGAACGCGCCTATGGCCTGGAAGAGCCGGATCGCGAGACGATGGAGCGCCTGGCCGAGCGCTGGCGCCCACACCGAACCCTTGCCTGCCGCTACCTATGGCGATCGTTGAACAACGAACCGGTAGCCCGTCCAACAGGGCACCCCGGCAAGGCTAGCGTCAGACGGCGGAAACCTGCTCTTCCTCGGCGACCCTGAAGGACGACCCGCAACCGCAGGCGGCGACCACGTTGGGGTTCTCGACCTTGAAGCCGGCCCCCTGGAGGCCTTCCTGGTAGTCGATGACCGAGCCGCTCACAAACTGCATGCTCTCGCTGTCCACGAGCAGCTTCAACCCATGGGTCTCGAAGACGACATCGTTGTCGCGCTGCTCGTCGAAGGCGAGTTGGTACTGGAAGCCCGAGCACCCGCCGCCGCGCACGCCCACGCGCAAGCCCGCGAGCGTCACATCGGCCTGCTGGGCGTCGAGGAACTCCCTGACCTTCTCAGCGCCCTTGTCTGTAATCGAGATCATTGCTTTCCAAAGTATAGCGTCGCTCTTTGTTGGGCTAAGCTGGGGAACAGTGCCCAGCGCAGAGGAGATCAAGCAGCGCATCGAGGCCGCCATCCCGGGGGCGAGCGCCGACGTGGAGGATTACACGGGCGGAGGCGACCACTTCCGCGCGACGGTCACCTCACCGGCGTTCATGGGCCGCAGCCGGATCGAGCAGCACAAGCTTGTCTATGAGGTGTTCGGCGATGAGATCGGGGGCGCGATCCATGCGCTGTCGCTGAAGACCCAAGCACAGGGGCAACCGGGTGAACAGCACGCCGCGGTGGCCACTTAGGACCACGAGAGCCAGGAGCCAGCCATGCCCAACAGCGAGTCAAACCCCATCCGTGACGCGATCGCCGAGGCGATCGGCGAGCACGACACGATCCTCTTCATGAAGGGCACCCCCGAGGCGCCCGCGTGCGGCTTCTCGGCGCGCACGGTCGCCATGCTCCAATCCCTGGAGGCCCCGTTCGCGGCGGTCGACATCCTGCCCGACCCGCGCATCCGCCAAGAGCTCTCGGCGATCTCGAACTGGCCCACGATCCCTCAGCTGTTCGCCGGCGGCGAGCTCGTCGGCGGCTGCGACATCGTCACCGAGATGTACGAGTCGGGGGAGCTGGCCGAGGCGCTCGGCCTGCCCGAGCGCGAGGGCGCTCCCGCTGAGCCGGTCGCCGACGAAGCGCACCCTGAAGGGCACAGCCAGCCGGTTGGCTTCACGCAGATCGAGAACCGACTCACATAAGCGCACTCGCTCCCGGCCGAGCTCGGTCGTAACCGCGGGCTCCGGCGAGACGCGACGGGCCAGTGCGGTAGGGTCCCGCGGCGTATGACTCCCGTAGCGATCGTCACCGACACCACCAACTACCTCCCGCGCGAGCTCGCCGACCGCGAAGGCATCCACCAGGTCAGCCTGTATGTGGGCTGGCAGGATCATCGGCAGCGTGAGATCGAGCTCGATAGCTTCGATCCCTTCTACGCGCGCCTCGGTACCGACCCGGACCTGCCCACAACCTCGCAGCCCTCGATCGGCGACTTCCTCGCCGTATGGGAGCCCCTACTGGAGGCTGGCCAGGACGTCGTCTCGATCCACCTTGCCGGTGGAATCTCAGGGACGTGTGAGTCCGCGCGCCAAGCCCAGGGCATGCTGGTCGAGCGCGGGCTGGGCGAGCGCGTGGAGGTCCTCGACAGCGAAACAGCCTGCGGCGGCCTCGGTCTCGTGCTGCTC
>JBARJU010000052.1:0-2981 GCA_049800435.1 Solirubrobacteraceae bacterium | reverse complement strand
AGGCGTGGCTGCGCTCGCTGCGCGCCGCCGTGCGCGACTCGCCGCTGGATTCGCTCGGCTACGGCGACCCACGCGGCGCACCGACACTGCGCGAAGCGCTCGCCGGGTACCTGGGGCGAGTGCGCGGCGCCGACGCGGACCCCGAGCACATGCTCGTGTGCACGGGCTTCATGCAGGGCTTCTCGCTGCTATGTCGCGCGCTACGCAGTCGCGGCGTCGAGCAGATAGCGCTCGAGGACCCAGGCTGGCACCCACACCGCCTGATCGTCGAGCAGGCGGGCCTCGAGGTGGTTCCAGTCCCTGTGGATGAGGCCGGCTTGCGCGTCGATGCGCTCGCTGCCACGGGTGCCGCGGTGGTCCTGCTCACACCCGCCCACCAGTTCCCGACGGGCGCGGTCTTGGCCCCCGATCGCCGCGCCGCATTGATCGAGTGGGCTGAGGAGGAGCGGCTGATAATCGAGGACGACTACGACTCCGAGTACCGCTACAACCGCGTGGCGGTAGGCGCCCTGCAGGGCCTCGCGCCGGAGCAGGTCGCCTACATCGGCTCGGCGAGCAAGCGGCTCGCGCCGGGGATGCGGTTGGGCTGGATGCTGCTGCCCTCCTGGCTGACATGGGAGCTGACCGCCGCCAAGACGATTGAGGACTGCGGCTCAGAGATCATTGGCCAGCTGGCGTTGCGCGACTTCATCGCCCGTGGCGAGCTCGACCGTCACGTGCGTCGCATGCGCCTGCGCTACCAGCAACGCAGGGAGGCGCTGCTGCGGACTCTTGACCAGTGGCTTCCCTACGCGAGCGTGAGCGGCTCCGACGCCGGGTTGTTTGAGCTCGTGATGCTGCCTGAGGAGATGGAGGAGTCACGACTGCTGCGAGCCGCCGCCGAGCGCGGCGTGGGAGCCGATGGTCTTGCTCTGCACCGCTTCGCGGCGGACGGACCCCCGGGGGTGCTGCTCGGCTACGGCAATCTCTCCGAGCCCGCCATCGAGCAGGGCGTGCGTCTGCTCGGCGAGGCTTGGAGGGAAGCGGAAGCGCACACCTCCTAACGCCGCACCACCAGCAGCACCCCGACTACAAGCAACACAAGCCCGACGATCCGCGTCGCCCCGATCGGCTGCTTGGCGATCCCGAGCAGCCCGAAGCGGTCGATCGCGACGGCTGCGAACAGCTGTCCGGCGATCACGATCGCGGTCAGGCTCGAGACGCCGAGCGTGCGCACGGTGAGGATCGCGACGGTCACATAGACCGCTCCGAGCAAGCCCCCGACGAGCGCCCACCAGGGCACCCTGCCCACGTCCCCGAACGTCCCCAGCCCCCGGTTTGAGACGGCGGCGATCAGCACGAGGGCGACGGTGCCGACGATGAACGAGAAGGCCGCGGCCTGCAATCCGCCGATCTCGCGCCCCAGGCGCGCGTTGACAGGCGGCTGCATGCCCACGAGCAGGCCCGCGATCGCCACCAGCCCGATGGCGAGGCCGCGACTCATGGCGACCTCAAGCCTTCTGGCATCCGCCGCAGGCCCTCGCGCATCTGCTCACAGCCCCCGCATGAGCGCGAGCGCTCGCCGGCGGGTGCTCGCACCGCAAGCGTCACTTCGCCTCCAGCCAGTTGTGACCAATGCCGACGTCTACGGCGAGCGGCGGCGAGTGCTCCCACACCCCCACCATCTCCCGTTCGATCAGCTCGCATGCAGCATCGGTCTCGTGCGGCGGCGCTTCGAACAGCAGCTCGTCGTGGATCGTGAGGATCTGCTTCGTTGCGAGTCCGCCGTCGCGTAGCGCGTCGTGGCAGCGCACCATCGCGAGCTTGATGATGTCCGCCGCCGTGCCCTGCACCACCGTGTTGACCGCGAGCCGCTCGCCGAGAGTGCGCACCTGATAGTTGCGTGCCTGTAGCTCCGGGATCTGGCGGCGCCGACCCCACAGCGTCTTGACGTGACCCTCCCGCTTGGCCGCCTCGATCGTCTCCGCCATGAACTCGGCCACGCATGAGAAGCGCTCGAGGTAGGCGTCGATGAACGCTTTGGCCTCCTCCAGCGGGATGTTCAAGCGGTCGGCCAAACCGTAGTCGGACAGCCCGTACACGATCCCATAGTTGATCATCTTCGCCTTCGCCCGCATACCCTGGTCGATCTGCTCGGGCGCCACGGCGAACACCTCGGAGGCGGTCGCCGTGTGCACGTCCTCGCCGCGCTTGAAGATCTCCACCAGCACGGGCTCGCTCGCGAGGTGGGCAAGCACTCGCAACTCGATCTGTGAGTAGTCGACCGAGATCAGCAGCTTGCCCTCCTCGGCCTCGAAGCAGCCACGGATCTCGCGTCCAAGCGGAGTGCGAATCGGGACGTTCTGCATGTTCGGGTTGGTCGAGGACAGGCGTCCCGTCTGCGCGACGGTCTGCAGGAAGGTGGTATGGATGCGCGAGTGCTCGTCCACGAGCTCGGGCAACACATCGAGATAGGTCTTGATCAGCGTCGAGAGCTCGCGCCAGCGCTCGATGCACGGAACGATCTCATGCTCCTCACGGATCGCCTGCAGCACACGGGCATCGGTAGAGAAGCCGGTCTTTCCACGCCGCTTGCGCGACAGGCCTAGCTTCACGAACAGGATCTCACCCATCTGCGCGGGAGAGCCGATCGTGAACTCCTCGCCCGCCAACTCGTAGATGCGGCGTTCCAGCCCCGATATCTCCTCACGCACGCGCCCGGTGATCTCGTGGAGGCACTCCACGTTGAGCCGCACGCCGAGCACCTCCATATCGCGCAGCACCGACACGAGCGGCAGCTCGATATCGCGCATCACCCCCTCGAGGTCGCGCTCGAGAATCTGCTCGCGCTGCCAGGCCGCGAGCGCCCCCACGAGCAGCGCCTCCCCCGCCACCGGGTCCTCGAGGTCCGCCGCGAGCCCGCGCTCCTCGCACAGCTCGGCGAACGGATATCCGCGCCGTGCGGGCTCCAGCAGGTAGGCGCCCAGCAGAGTGTCGTGCAC
>JBARJU010000051.1:0-1858 GCA_049800435.1 Solirubrobacteraceae bacterium | reverse complement strand
CCGATTGCCTTCGCGAGGCTTTGTCCTCGGGCTCGACGTGGCACCACCACGTCTTCGCCCTTGCGTCCGCGCCTCGCTCGACACTCGACCACCCCAGCCGCACATCCCTTCCGAGATAGGCCCTTAGCGTTCACGCCGCGAGCCCGGCTCATTCGCCGCGCGCCACCGGCGAGGAGGTGTCTCGACACCCGCATCGCCTCACCGCGCTCCGCTGGGGGCGAGACCCTGCTCGGGGTCGTAGTCGACGAGCCGCCCGTCGCGCAGCGCGAGCACGCGGTCGGCATAGCCGGCGGCCTGCGGGTCGTGGCTGACAAGCACGATCGCCACGCCGCGCTCGCGGCACAGCTCCCGCAGCAACTCCAGCACTTCGCGCCCGCGCTGGGTGTCGAGGCTGCCGGTGGGCTCGTCGGCGAGCAGCAGCTTCGGCTCGGTCGACAGGGCCCTGGCGATCATCACGCGCTGGCGCTCGCCCATCGAGAGCGTCTCGGAGCGGTGGGTAAGCCGTCCGCCGAGCCCGAGGCGCTCGAGCAGGGGCTGAACGAGCCTGTGCGCCTCCTTCCACGGCGTGTTCTTGAGCAGCTTGAGGACCGTATTGTCGATCGCGGTGACCCCCGGCAGCAGGTCGAAGTTCTGGCGCACGAAGCCCATTTCCTTCAGGCGGAAGTGTGAGGCCTCGCGCTCGGACAGCGAGGAGATGTCGCGTCCGCTGACGATCACCTTGCCGCTCGTCGGCGAGAGCAGCGCGGCCACCATCAACAGCAGTGTCGTCTTGCCCGATCCGCTGGGCCCGTATAGCGCGACCATCTCGCCTGCCGCCACCGACATCGACACGCCGTCGACGGCGCGCACCGTCTCCTCCCCGGCTGTGTGGTAATGCTTGACGAGATCCCGCAGCTCGAGCATGCGCGTCCCTCTCCTAGTGACCGTCCGGCAGCCGGACATGGTACCGACCCCCCGACTACTTGACCCGTGCAGAAACCCTATCTGAAATTGTCCACGCCGCGTGGTGCGTTGAGGCGTCGATAAACAGCTGCGTTGTGCAGGTGGGTCGCTAGGCGTCGCAGCTTGAAGATGAGCATCGTCGGACGCTTCAGGGCGCCGACGGTCCCAAGCACGCTTTCGCTCACTGGACTGAGCTCCTCGCCCTGCGCTTCGGCGCTCGATAGGTAGTTGCCGATCATCGCGGCCAGAATCACGAGGTGCCTACGGTTGCGTGGGAGCTCGTGGGCCATCTGCGTCGCCTGCCGCGCGAGCCACCTCATCCGCTGTGCCGAGCGCCGCGGCCCGTAGTACTCGACGAGGCTGCGGTGGCCCGCGGCCTCGTCCTCGCGTTTGTCGATCAGATTGTCCAGCAGCGAGTGCAGGCCGCCGATCCATGGGAAGTAGGCACGATCGAGTGCCGCCACCTCCCGCGCGTCGAGCCGCTGCTCGGCGGCGGCCGCGAGCAACACGTGCACGCCGAGCGAGGAGCCGGCGGCCGCGGCGGTCTCCCACCACTGCAAGCCCGCTCCCGGCGGAGTCGCCTCTCGTGCCCACTGCTCGAGCGCCTCGTGGCTGCCCTGAGATTCGCTCAGGTTCAGGCTTTGGAACGCCACGATCCGTGCGGCCGCCGTGCGTGCGGAGGGCGCCACCGTCGCGTATGACGGCAGGTTGGCGAGCTCGGCGCGACAACCGTCGAGCACGCCGCGCAGGTAGCCGCCGTCATCGCGCTGTGGATGGTGCTCATACCAGTCGAGTGGCGCGGCGGCCGGGTCGAGCGCGTACAGCAGCGCCTCGTGCAGACGCCGTCCGTCGGCCACCGGGTCTGCGCTCGGCTGCTCCCCGAGTATGTCGAGGAAGTTGTAGGCCGCCTGGAAGG
>JBARJU010000050.1:0-4475 GCA_049800435.1 Solirubrobacteraceae bacterium | reverse complement strand
CCCGCCCCCGCCGGGTGGCGCATGCGCCACCCGGAACAGACCATTTATGGCTCTCCCTAGAGCGCCGCTGTGAGCTCGGGCTCGGGTGAGGCGGGCTCTGAGCCGTACAGCGCGCGCGTCAACAGTTGCCACAGGATTGCGCGCTCCTGGGGGTCGAGCGCCTGCAAGACCTCGTCCTCGATCCCTTCCTGTGCCTTCTCGGCGCTCTTCAGCGCTCGGCGCCCGGCGGCGGTTAGCTCCACGAGGTGGCGCCTTCTTCGTGCTGGAGTCGCGCATCTCCAACCCGATCGTGCCGTTGCGAATACTGCGCTTGCGCATGCTGATGGGGTCGAGCCTCGTGCGCGGGCTGCTCGTGACCGGGATGTTCTCCGCCTTCTTCCTCGGCTCGCTGTATCTCGAGCGCGTACTCGGATACGACGCGATCGAAACCGGTGTCGCCTTCATGCCGCTCACCGTGGCGATCGGTGTCATGTCGCTCGGAGTCTCGGCCAGGGCGATGGCGCGCTTCGGCGCGCTGCGGACTCTCGGTTCAGCTGTTCGGCGCCGTCGGCCTGGCGACGCTGGGGACGATCGCAACCGATCGCGCCAAGGCGTTGACCACGAAGGGCTACTCCCTCGATAGCGCCCTCACGGGCGGATACCACCTGGCCTACCTGGTCGCCGCCGGCGCCGTGGCGATCCAATAAAGCCGGCATCGCAAGCAGCACCGAGCCGGCTCACCGCCCACGTGACAGTGCGCGTGCGTTAGCTCGCCTCCTCAGCTGTCGATCGTCGACATGTTCGCGTAGCGATCGCCGGCGGTGACGCCCACGGGAGCGGCGTCGTCGATGCGCTCGAGCTCATCGGCGGAGAGCTCGATCTCGGCCGCCGCCACGTTCTCCTCCAGGTAGGACCGCCGCTTGGTCCCGGGAATCGGCACGATGTCCTCGCCGCGACTGAGCACCCACGCGAGCGCCAGTTGGCCAGCCGTCACCTGCTTCTCGCGGGCGATCTCCTCGAGGCGCTCCACCAGCTCGAGGTTGCGCTTGAAGTTCTCGCCCTGGAAGCGTGGATGGTGGCGACGGAAATCGTCCTCGGGCAGGTCCTCGGGCTGCTTGTAGCGACCGGAGAGGAATCCTCGTCCCAGCGGGCTGTAGGCGACGAATCCGATACTCAGCTCGCGCACGGTGGGTATCAACTCCTCCTCGGGGTCACGCGTCCAGAGCGAGTACTCGGTTTGAAGCGCGGAGATGGGGTGGACGGCATGCGCGCGCCGGATCGTCTGCGATGAGGCCTCCGAGAGGCCGAGATAGCGCACCTTGCCCTCGCTCACGAGCTCGGCCATCGCTCCGACCGTGTCCTCGATCGGCACGCTCTTGTCCACCCGGTGTTGGTAGTAGAGGTCGATGTGCTCCACATCCAAGCGCTTCAGCGACGCTTCGCAGGCGCTACGCACGTACTCAGGCTTGCCGTTGATCCCCACCCAGCTGCCGTCCTCGCGGCGCTCATTACCGAACTTCGTGGCCACCACGACCCGCTCGCGCCGGTCGGCGATCGCGCGGCCCACAAGCTTCTCGTTTGTGAACGGCCCATACATGTCGGCGGTGTCCAGCAGCGTCACCCCAAGCTCGAGCGCTCGATGGATCGTCGCTACCGCCTCGTCCTCGTCAGTTCGTCCGTAGAACTCGGACATCCCCATGCAGCCGAGTCCCTCCTGCGATACGTGCAGTCCCTGGCCTCCAAGCGCGCGTGTTCTCATGCTCTTGCTCCTCTAGTTCGTCCGACGTGCACTTCCCATTTGCCCAGATCGACCGGTATCTACGCCGGGCGCCTGGCAATAGGGTCTCAGCGCACGACCCTGAGCGTGGCGCGCATCCCCAGCGTCGCGTGCTCAGGCAGCGAGCACCATAGGCGGTAGGCGCCGGGCCTGAGGCTCACGATCCCGTCCCAGTGTGCTCCGGACGTCAGTTCCCGCGGAACTCGTCCCGGCGCCGTATGGACTTACGCCCAAGATCGAACGCGTCCTACTGGACATCCACCCAAAGGCCCCGAGAAGCTAAGCTCGGATGTTGCGCACACCCTCGATCTTGGATGGCATATGTCGCTCGAACACGTTGACGTGCTAATCGTCGGGGCCGGCCTCTCGGGGATCGGCGCCGCCTGCCACCTACAGGCCAACTGCCCGGGAAAGAGCTACGCGATCCTCGAGGCACGCGATCGCATCGGTGGGACCTGGGACCTGTTCCGCTATCCCGGCATTCGCTCGGACTCGGACATGTACACGCTCGGCTATTCGTTTCGCCCGTGGCGCGATGACAGGTCGATCGCGGAGGGCTCCTCGATCCTCGACTACATCCGCGAGACCGCGGGCGAGAACGGGATCGAGCGCCAGATCCGCTTCGACCACCGCGTGGTGCGCGCCGAGTGGTCCACGGCCGATGCGCGCTGGACGGTGGAGGCGACTCGCGGGGACACGCGGGAGACCGTTCGTATGAGCGCCGGCTTTCTGTTCACATGCAGCGGCTACTACCGCTACGACGAGGGCTACACACCCGACTTTGCGGGCATCGAGCGCTTCGCTGGTCGCGTAGTGCACCCGCAGCGGTGGAGCGATGACATCGACTACGCGGGGAAGCGAGTGGTCGTGATCGGCAGCGGCGCCACCGCTGTCACGCTAGTCCCCTCGATGGCCCACAGCGCCGCGCACGTCACGATGCTGCAACGCTCGCCCAGCTACATCGTCTCACTGCCCGCTGAGGACCCGATCGCCAAGCGACTGCGCCGCTTCCTGCCCTCCAAGATCGCGGCTCCGATCATGCGCTGGAAGAACGTCCTGCTCACGATGGCGAGCTTCCAGCTCTCTCGCCGCCGCCCGGGGCTGATGCGCAAGCTCGTCCGCAAGGGCCTGGAACGCCAGCTACCGCCCGGGTATGACATCGACACCCATTTCAACCCCACCTATGACCCGTGGGATCAGCGCTTGTGCCTCGTCCCCAACGGCGACCTCTTCGATGCGATCGGCAACGGCAGCGCCTCGGTGGTAACCGATCGGATCGACACGTTCACCGAGAATGGAATCCGGCTCGCCTCTGGCACAGAGCTCCAGGCCGATGTGGTCGTCACCGCCACCGGCCTGAACCTGCTGGCGCTCGGAGGTATCGAGCTCGCGGTCGATGGCAAGGAGATCGCGCTCCCCCAGACAATGAGCTACAAGGGCATGATGCTCTCAGGCGTGCCCAACTTCGCCTTCGCTGTGGGCTACACCAACGCCTCCTGGACGCTCAAGTGCGACCTCACGTGCGAGTACGTCTGCCGACTGCTCAACCACATGGACAAGCATGGATATGTGCAGTGCACGCCGCGCAACCGCGACCCCTCGGTGCTCGAGCGACCGTTCATCGACTTCTCCTCCGGCTACGTACAGCGCTCGATCGACAAGTTCCCCAAGCAGGGCTCCAAGGCGCCGTGGCGGCTGCACCAGAACTACCCGATGGACATCCTCAACCTGCGCTTTGGGTCGCTGGAAGACAGCGCGATGGAGTTCTCGACAGCCGCGCCCACGGTCGAGGTGAAGGAGCCGGTCGCCGTCTGAGCACGATGTCGTTGTTCCCTGAGAGGGTGGCGAGCCGGCGTACTCGGAGATGTCCTGGGGCCGAGGGGATCGTGTGGGGCGGATTGATCGTCCAGCCGCGGGTGGATTGTCCGGCGCCGAGTGGATTGCGATGGGGACGATTGCTATAGTTGCCCGATCCAACGGGGCGATTCGCCCCGATCAAACGCAGTGTCAGCGCTCGTAGCCTTTGCTCATAGCAATCTCCGCGTTCGCAGCACGCGAAAATACGGAGGAAGCAAGATGGCTACAGGAACCGTCAAGTGGTTCAGCGACGATAAGGGCTTCGGCTTCATCACGCCCGACGACCAGTCCAAGGATCTGTTCGTCCACCACTCGGGGATCGCCGGCGACGGCTACCGCTCTCTCGCCGAGGGCGCCAAGGTCACCTATGACGCCGAGGCAGGCGACAAGGGGCCCAAGGCAGTAAACGTTCAGCTGGCCTAGCCGGTACGCGTTTCGGCCGGCCCAATCAGCAGGGGCCAAGCCGGGCCTGAAATAGTGCTGAGAGCACCGAGAGCCTGGTCGGGTGTAGTGCCCGGCCGGGCTCTTTGCATTGAGTACGTGTCTCAATCCATACTCGCAGTGCAAGGCGATGACCGCTCATGCCGCTCGTCGCGATCAGCCCGAAGCGGCTCGGCGGCTGTGGCGTGTGAGCTCCTTGACGAGCGTCTTCACCGAGCGCTCGAGTTGCTCGATGCTGGCCGACTCCACGCGCACGACCCCGACCGCGCGGTTCACCCACGTGTTGATCTCACGGTGGTTGCTGCCCGAGCGCTTGGCGAGATCGGCCACGAGGCCGCGACGTTCCTCGCGCAACCGTGCCCTTCGCTCGAACGCGGCCACGGGCGCGGGCTCCGGCGCCGGCGTCCGCTCGGCCCTGTTC
>JBARJU010000049.1:0-3244 GCA_049800435.1 Solirubrobacteraceae bacterium | reverse complement strand
GCACGCGTGCCGCGGCATCGGTGCTCACACGCTGCTCCACTTCGGCGGCGCGCTCCGGCGCGCGTCCCGCCCACTCGCGCAGGCGCTTGATCTCACGCGCTTGGGAGAACACGAGCAGCGACAGGATCGCTATCCCCAGCAGCGCGACAAACGCGGCGATGGCGCCCACATCGGTCACCGAGCTCGAAAGCGAGAGCGCGAGCAGGGAATTCATGGTGCCGGCAGGGGGCTCATGGATTGGAGGAGTCTATGAGGGGCGCAGGCGCGTGGGCGCCGCGTCCCGACACGGACTCCGAGAGCTCGGCGCGCACCGCCGACAGTTCGGACACCTTGGCCGCCAAGCCGGCGGCGTCCCCCTCGAACACGAGCAGACGGATCTCGTCGAACATCGCTTCCACGGTCTCGGGCGCGAGCGGCTCGCGCTCGGCGAGCATGATCTTCTCGGCCGAGGTCTGCCGCGCCTGCTCGTAGCCGTTGAACAGCTCCTCGTGGAGCTTCTCGCCGGCGCGCCTGCCGACGATCTCGACCGCCACATCGCGGTCGGGATCGAGGCCCGAGAGCTCGATCATCGCGCGTGCCAGCTCGACGATCCTGACCGGCTCGCCCATGTCCAGCACGAACACGTCCGCCCCGCGGCTCCCGTCCGACACCAGCGAGCCTGAGCGGATGATCAGCTGGACCGCCTCGGGGATCGTCATGAAGTAGCGCGTCATGCGCTCGTCGGTAACCGTCACCGGCCCACCGCGCTCGATCTGGCGGCGGAAGATCGGCACGACGCTGCCCGAGGAGCCGAGCACGTTGCCGAAGCGCACGGCCGCGTAGCGCGTGCCGTGGAAGCGCGCGGTCGCCGCCTCCAGCGCGAACTCCGCCAGGGCCTTCGACGCGCCCATCACCGTCGCGGGCGCGACCGCCTTGTCGGTGGACACGAGCACGAAGCGTCCCACCCCCATCTCGCCCGCCACATGCGCCACCACGCGCGTGGCGATCGCATTGTTGCGCACAGCCTCGACCGGATTGGCCTCCATCAGGCCGACGTGCTTGTACGCGGCGGCGTGGAACACGACCGTGGGACGGTGCTCGGCAAACACCTCCCGCATGCGCTCCTCCTCCTTGCAGTCGGCGAGCACCGCCGCGAGGATCGAAGGCTGCACGTGGCGCTCGTCTTTCAGCTCGCGCTCAATCTGGAAGAGGTTGTCCTCGGCGTGATCGAGCAACACGATCCTGCGCGGTCCCACGTGCGCGATCTGCCGGCACAGCTCAGCGCCGATCGAGCCGCCTGCGCCGGTCACGAGCACCGTCTCTCCGGAGAGGTAGGCGCCGACCGTGTCCAGCTCCATCAGCACGGGCTCGCGTCCGAGCACATCCTCGACGCGCACCTCGCGCACCTGCCGTGAGATCGCGCTCTGGTCCTGAAGCAACTCGAAGACCGTGGGGAGCGTGCGCACCACAACCGAGCGCTTGCGACACTCCCTCACGACGCGCGCCCGCGTCTCACCTGGCGCCGAGGGGATCGCGATGATGACTTCGTCGGGCTCGGTCTCGTCGAGAATGCGGGGAAGGTCGCCTTCGGTGTCCCCCCGCACCTTCACGCCGTCCATGCGCAAACCGCGCTTGCCCGGATCGTCGTCCACGAATCCCACCGGGTGCAGGCCGAGCTCGCGGTTGCGCAGGATCTCGCGCAACACGAGCCGTCCCCCGTCGCCGGCGCCCACGATCAACACGTTGCGCTCGCTGCGCCCGCCCGGCCTGAAGCCGCCGAACGGCCTGCGCTCGTACAGGCTGCGCGCCACCACCCGCACGCCGATCAAGAGCAGCAGCGAGAGCAGGAAGAACAGCGCGATCACGCCGTTGGGCAGCCCCACCGTCACCGTCACGTTCGTGGCCCCCGCCCCGCCCGCGCCGTGGTGGGCAAGCTGATGGGGGATCTGCACCGGACGCACGATCGCCACCGCCACGACCGTCAGCAGCACGATCGCGACCACCGCCCGCGCCACCGCCTCGTAGTCGCGCTGGCCCGAGTAGCGCCAGCGGCGCTGATACACACGCGACAGCAGCAGCACCACGAGGCTGCCCGCGAGCACCCACCAGACCGTGCGCTGAAGCAGCTTTTCGTAGTGGCCGCTGGGGCCGTTGTCGAAGCGCAACTGGAACGCGAGGAAGTACGCGAGCGCCACCAGCCCGCCATCGATCGCCAGCCTCGGTAGCGAGTGCCGGTTCAGGGCAAGTGCCGGCGCACTGATCCGTCGGCGCATTGGCGTTGATTCTAGGGCGTCTCAGGGCACGAGTGGGGTATGGCGTCGCAGAGCATCGAGGTGGGGCGGTGCTTTGCGCAAATGGCGTGCCCCACGCGCGCGCGTGGGGCAGCCGGTTTTGGGCATCAGACCGACAACGGGGACAGCAGCAGCTCCACCAACCGCCGCGGATCGCGTCTGATTCGCGCCCCGGCGGCCCCGGGTCCGGCGGAACGGTCGCGCTTGGCCAAGTCAAGCTCGGCGGCGCCGCCGAGCTTGCGTAGGCGCCCCTCGGCGATCAACAGCTCGTCGACCGCGCCGAGACGGCCCTCGAAGGTGGTGTAGACGGGCGTCCCCAGCGCCACCGCCTCGCGGTTCATCGTGCCTCCGGCGGAGATCACGAGGTCAGCGTATGCGATCAGCGACTGGGCGTCTATCGCATGCTCTGGCACCGTGAAGCCGGGCACACCGCTCAGCTGGGCACGCTGGGCGGCGGTTCGGGGCAGCACGACGGACTGCACCCCATCCACACGGGCCGCCTCGCGTAGGCGAGCGAGCACCTCGGCGAAGAGGTCGTTCTCGAAGCGGTGATACAGCGACACCTCCGGCGGGGTCCTCACGACGACGATCGAGCGCCCGCGATCGAGCCCAAGTGTCTCGAGCACCGTCGGATCGGGCTCGAAATCGGCGAGGTAGTACTCCTCCTTGAGCCCCTCATATGCGCGCACCTTGCCCCTGGCGCCATAGCGATCCAGGCGCTCAGGGGGGATCGCATCGGGCACGACCACGGCCTGGGCGAGGCGACAGTTAACGTGGTGCTGAACCGCGGCCCACTCGTAGTCGAACATCGTCGAGCACGGGATGCGCAGCAGTCGCGCCGCCACGCTCACGTCATTGGAGCCGTGGCCCATCGCTATGTCAAAGCCCCACGCGCTCGTGGGGCGGCCCGCTCGGCGGGCCCCGCCACGACCGGGCAGAGCGCGGCCTCCTCCCGCTCGCGCCCAGCGTACGAG
>JBARJU010000048.1:0-1835 GCA_049800435.1 Solirubrobacteraceae bacterium | reverse complement strand
GAGCGTGCTCAGGCCGAGTGGCGCGAGAGCGCTCGGGGGCACACAGGTGATCCGCATCGGCGAGGGAGGCGCCCCGTCCGGATACCTCGCGAGGTCCATCACCGGCAGGGACTCCGCCGCACTGGCGGTGGCGATCGAGCGGGTGGCGAGCGGCCTGCGCGGGCGCACGCCGAGCAAGCTGATCGTGACTGCCCCCGACGCGGCGCCCGCGATGACGATGCCGGCGGCCGGCCTGTCCGCACAGATGGGCGCGCCGATCCTGTTCGTCGAGCGATCGACAATCCCGCCGAGCACCACGGCCGAGCTTCGAAGACTAGGAAAGGTGTCGATCTATCTCGTCGGTCCGAGCAGTGTCGTCAGCGAAAAGGTCGCGAGGGAGCTGAAGCGGTATGGCTCGATCGCCCGCATATCCGGGAGCGCCCCGACCGAGAACGCGATTGCCGTGGCCCGTTTCACGAACGGGTCGTTCGGTTGGGGCGTCGTCGAACCGGGGCATGGGCTCGTGTTCGCGAACGCGTCGCGTCCGCTCGACGGGCCCGCCGCGGCGCCACTGTCGGCGAGCGGCGACTACGGCCCGCTGCTACTGCTCGAAAGCCCGGGGGGGCTACCCTCCGCGCTGAACAGCTACCTGAGCGATCTGCAGCCCGGGTCGCCGCCGTCCGGCCCCGTGCACGGGGTCTACAACCACGGCTGGGTGATCGGCGACGAAAGCGCCATCTCCGCAACCACCCAGGCACAGCTGGACTCGCTGCTGGAGATATCCTCCCGACAGGCGACAGAACCTGCCGTAGCCTCTCCCACGGCGTCCTCGAGCGAACCCGAACCGACACAGACCACTACCGGACCGTGAGCCGAGCCGAGAATCGAGCACTGACCCGTGAGCCGAGCCGAGAACCAGGTCTCTGAACCGTGAGCCAAGCCGAGAACCCCGACCGCGTGCTGAGGGAGCGCGCCGGCGAGGTGAGCGTGGAGGACGTGCGCGAGTTGATGGGCGCCTCGACCCCCCACTTCGCCCTACAGCTGCGCAACCGCATCGCGAGCCTGATCGCGGGATTGCCCGACGGCCATACCGCGCGCGTGGAGGGTGAACGCGAGATCGCGCGCCTGGAACGACTCGGGCTCACCGGCGAGACGCGTGGCGAGGGACGCAACGAGAGCGAGCGCCCGCTGCCGTCTCTCAGCGTCGGCTAGCGACCCGCGCGCGAGCGTCGAGAAAGCGCGTGCGCAGCAACCTGAAGAGGAGCACGAAGACGGCGATGTCGACGGCGAACATCCCGAGGTTCAAGAACGTGGATGGCTTGGCGAGAAACGTGTACCCAAGCACCACGACCGAGTGCAACACGACGATCGGCAGCAGAGCGAGCAGGAGCGTGTGAGAGCGAAAGCCGCTCGAGTGCTCGCGCCAGGCGACCTCGATCGTGCCAAGCGCGACCGCAGCGATCCCGACCAGGAGCAGTGGGCCGGCGGAGGAGGGTCCTCCGTGCAGTCGCGAAACCGCGAGCACGAACGCGACAGCTCCGGCCAGGATCAAGAGCTCGGAGAGCGGCAGCGGATGCCAGGGCGCGGGCGGGCGCTCGCCGAAGCTCTTGCGCGGGGAGACGGGCGGGCGCCGCTCCGGCTTGACTGGGTTGGCCGACACAAGCCCGCTCGGGCGCGGCTTACGCGACCGACCCCGTGGACCCCTGGTGTTGCTCGCCACAGTCACAGTCTAAGGGCCTATCTCGGAAGGGATGTGCGGCTGGGGTGGTCGAGTGTCGAGCGAGGCGCGGACGCAAGGGCGAAGACGTGGTGGTGCCACGTCGAGCCCGAGGACAAAGCCTCGCGAAGGCAATCGG
>JBARJU010000047.1:0-7112 GCA_049800435.1 Solirubrobacteraceae bacterium | reverse complement strand
GGGCCGGCGGGGCCGGAGATTCGACGGGGATGGCGTACAGGAACGCGACGCGTGGCGGGAGCTGTGCGAGCGACCGTACGGGGCGCGGCGGCGGCGGGCGGGGTCACGCTTGACCTCCTTGGTTTCGTTGGGGTCCTGCGAGCTTCACCGCGGCACGCAGGCGCGCCGAGGATGCGCGCGGATTGTGTGCCGTCTCCGCGGCCGATGCCACGAGCGCACCGCGCGTGAGTAGCGCCGCCTCGGGCTCGCGCCCGCAACCACACACAGGCAGGTCGGGCGGACAGATGCAACCGCGGGCGCGCTCCACGAGGAAACGCTTGACGCGCCGATCCTCGAGCGAGTGGAAGGAGATGCCGGCGAGCACGCCACCCTCGCGCAACAGACTCCACGCGAGCGGCAGCGCCGCGTCGAGTTGGGCGAGCTCGTCGTTGACGGCGATGCGCAGCGCCTGGAACGTGCGCTTGGCGGGGTGCCCCGATGCGAAGCGTGCCGGCGTCGGGATCGCCGAGACGATCGCCTCGACGAGCGCCAGCGTAGTCTCGATCTGTGCGCCGGCGCGACGGCGCACGATCGCGCGCGCTATCTGGGGAGCGTGGCGCTCCTCGCCGAGCTCGCGCAGGATCCCGACGATGCGCCGCTCGTCCCAGGTGGCGACGATCTCGCGCGCCGTGAGCTCCTGGCGCGGGTCCATGCGCATGTCGAGCGGAGCGTCATAGGAGTAGGAGAAGCCGCGCTCGCGCGTGTCGATCTGCATCGAGGACATGCCCAGGTCGAGGTAGACGACGTCCGCGCGTGTGCCTTCCTCGACGAGCATCCCAAGTGCCTCGGCGTAGCCGCCGCGCAGGAAGCGCATCGAGCAGGAAACCTCGTCGGCCAACTCCATGAAGCGCTCCTCGGCGAGCGGGTCGCGGTCGATCGCGACAAGCGTGCCGTCGGGGCCGAGGCGCTCGGCGACCATACGCGCGTGCCCGCCGCCACCGAAAGTGCAGTCGATCGCGAGCTGGCCGGGCTGGGGGTGCAGCAACTCGAGCAGCTCATCGGCGAGCACCGGGATGTGGACGGCGGTCATGTCAAGCAGGATGGTCAACGCGCGCGGTGATCTCTGCGACGCTGCCCAGCAGCGCCGGTCGGTGCTCAGCCCAACTGGCCTTGTCCCACAGCTCCAGGCGGTCGCCGGCGCCTACCACGACGACCTCCTTGCTGAGCTTGGCGTGCTCGCCGAGAAAGCTCGGCACCATGATGCGCCCGGCGGCGTCGAGCTCGATGTCGTGGGAGCTTCCGTAGAAGAAGCGCTCGAGCTCGGTCAACCGCGAGGACAGCGGCGGCAGCTCAGAGAGCGAGCGCTCGGTGTAGCGCTCGTAGTCCGTAGGGCGCCACACGCCGACGTAGGGCTTGAGGTCGACGGGCATCGCGAGCACCACGCCCTCCGACAGCGTGGCGCGATAGCGAGCCGGAACCGTGAGCCGGTTCTTCGCGTCGAGCGTGTGGTCGAAGGTGCCGCGGAAAGCCACTTGGGGGTTCCAATCAAGTTAGGTGGAGCCGCAGTGGAGGAGTGGGAGGAACTCCTCCACCACGGCTCGCTGCCGCGAACTTACCCCACTTTCCCCCACAATGCAACCCTAACTGCACATTTTCTCCCACAAAGCATGCCCCGATACCCAAAACAAACCAAAGGCCCTGCTCAAACGCCTGTTTTGGTGGTGGGAGGCGCGGCTGCGCAAAGCCCGAAAAGCTGCATGCGAACGTGCAGGCGCCGCGCGTGTAACGTTCCTGTCATGAGATTGGGGGTCATGGGGGAGACGGGCGCCGTCGCACTGCTCGGCGCTCTGGCGGCGCTCGCTGGGTGCGGGTCGTCGGGGTCGAGCGGCGACCCGTCCTCGCTCGCGCCGGCCGCGGCTCCCCTGTACGCGAGTGTCGCGATCAAGCCGAGCGGTGGCTCGGGCGGCGACGCCTCCACGGCCGCGAAGAAGCTCACGCACCTTGCCGAACCGTATGGGAGCGTCGCCCAAGCCCTGCTCTCAAGCGAAGCGAGCAAGCTCGAATTCAAGCGCGACATAGAGCCGTGGGTCGGCAGCGAGGCCGGCGTGTTCGTGACAGCGCTCGACACGAGCAAGCTGCCCCAGAGCGCGACCTCCGCGCAGGCACTGCTCGAAGGGGGCCTCGCCGGCGTCGGCTCCGCGCTTGGTGCGAGCACGTTCGCCACCAACGGGACACAGGGCGCGATCGTGCTCGAGACCTCCGATGTAGGCAAGGCTCGCTCGTTCCTCGAAAAGCGGGCGCACGAACAACAGGCCCACAGCGCCACCTACCGCGGCGTCTCCTATGAGGTGTCAGCCGACGGGGCGGCCGGAGGGATCGTCAAGAACTTCGCCGTGATGGGCAGCGAATCCGGCGTCAAGAGCGCGATCGACACCTCGCTCGGGGGCGCCGCGATCACGACCGCGCCGGGGTACACGAAGCCACCGACGGACGCGATCGCAAGCGCCTACGTGCAGCCGGAAGCGCTCGCGAAGGCAGTCCACGGCTCGGGCGGCGTCGCAGGTCAGGGCGTGTCTCTGCTCGGCCAGCTGTTCGCGGGCTCGCAATCGGCCTCCCTGTCGGTCACCCCCACCTCCAATTCGATCTCATTGCAGGGCGAAGTCCACTCGGCGAGCGGCTCGACGCCGCTGTTCGGCCAGGAAGGCGCAAAGGCGCTGGGCGAGTTTCCCGCGGGAGCGTGGCTCGCGGCCGGTGTGGGCAACGTGGGCGCCAACCTCCCGCGCGCGCTGGCACTGCTTCACGGCGTCGCGTCGTTTGCCACCTCGACGGTGTTCGCCTCGCTCGGTGGCCCGAGCATCGAAAAGCTGTTCACGGCACTCGACTCGCCGAAGGCGCATCTACAGCAGGACTTCGGCAGATGGGCCGGGCCCGGCGGGATGTTCGTGAGCGGCACAGGCCTCTTCAATCTGCAAGCGGCGCTCGTGATCGCCTCGAGCGATCCCAGTGCGTCGCGGGCGGCGGTCGGCAAGCTCGGCAAGCTGATGCAGGGCGCCGGTGCGGTCGTCACGGGCGCCACGATTCCCGGGACCGATGCGGCAATCAGCGTCAAGCTGCAGGGCTTCCCAGCGGGGATCTTCATCGCCAGCGGCCAGAACAAGTTCGTACTCGGCCTCGGAGCGGCCTCCATCGAAGGCGCGCTCTCACCGTCGAGCACGCTCGCAAGCTCCCCCGCCTACTCGAGCGCCGCCTCGGCGCTCGGCGGTGGCATCGAACCAAGCCTGATCGTCGAATTCCCTACCCTGCTCGGCTTCATCGAAGGGGTCGGGTTGACCCAGAGCCCGGGCGTGTCGAACCTCGTGCCCTACTTCAAATCGCTTGGCACACTTACCGCCGGGGCCACCAGCCAGGGCGACGTCGAGCATTTCCGGGTGGTGGTCGGGCTCGCGTGAGAGCGCAGGCTGAGTGACCGCTCAAACAGGAGTCCCGCTCAGCGGTGCCCTATCGCCTGCCTCGCGCGCCCGCTCAGGCCGGTTCTCCGTCTCGATGATGACCCGGCATGGGCGCTTGGCGAGCAGGTAGGTGGCGGTCGGACCGATGCGTTGCTCACCGTCGGGGGCGTGGATAGTCGACCAGTAGATCACGTCCGCGTCGACGCGCCGGGCCTCTTCGACGAGCGCCGCGCCAGGGTTGCGTGTGCGAATCAGGCCCGTGCGGATCTTGATATTCGAGCGCCGCGCCTTGATGCGCGCGCTCTCGAGCGCCCCGCGGCCCTCGGCCTCCTCGGCCTCGAGGCCCGCCTCGAGCGAAAGCTGGCTGGGTACGGGCAGCACGAACACCGCGTACACAACGCCGTCGTCGCCGATCAGCTTGGCCGCACTCGACAGCGCGCTCGCGCTGACGTCGCCGCCGAAGATCGGCACGAGCGCCGTGCGGTAGCCGAGCGCCTGGAAGTCAGCCGGACGCTCCGATCGCGCCAGGCGGTAGGACTTGCGAGGATCGAGCCCCTGCCGGCGGCGGTAGACGAAATAGCCGGTCATTCCCACGAGCATCCACGGGATACCGATCGTGCGCGCCTCGGGGTGCAGGGCGACGACTGCGCACCAGGCGCCGAATGTGCCGATCGCCCCCAGAACAGCCATCAGCGAGACCGCGCGACCGCGGATGCGCACGTTCCACGGCATCCGGTAGGGGCGCTCGCGGTCGGGCTCCTTCATGCGTAGCGCGATCATCGAGACGTGGGCGGTCGTGAACGAGAGCATCGCCCCAAACGAGTAGAGGTTGCCGAGCAGGGCTGTTTCGCCAGGGAGGATCAGCACACCCGCGAGGATCGAGAACGTCACGATCGTGAACCACGGTGTGCGGTAGCGCTGGTGCAGTTGCGAGAAGATGCTCGGAAGCTGACGGTGCTCTGCCAAGGACCACGACAGACGCGAGATACCTATCAGCCCAGCGTTGGTGGCAATGAACAGGATCGTCGCCGCGAGCACGCCCACGTAGTCCTGCGCCAAGTTGAGCACCATGCCGTGCAAACCGAGGTGCTTGACGATGCCAAGCACCGGGTCGTTTTCGTAGACGGTGCTCAGTTCGGTGGCGTAGTGGCCCGCATGCTGCACCACCGGCAGCGCCGACAGTGCCACGACAGAGATCCCGGCGTAGATGCCGAGCACCGCGATCAACACAAGATTGACCGCCTTGGGGATGTCGTGGCCCGGGTCCTTCGACTCCTCGGCCATGTTGGAGATGGTCTCGATACCGGTGTAGGCCACCATCGCGACCGACAGGGCGAACACGAGCTGCGTCCAGCTGGGAGCGATCCCCAGGTGCACCTGATCGAGCAGCAACGAGGGATTGAGCACGAGCGCAAAACCGAGCCCCACGAGCAGGATCTGAGTGCACAGGTCCGCGACCGCGAGTAGCAGATTGAGCTTGGCCGACTCCCCCAAGCCGCGGATGTTCAGGGCGGCAAGCAGCACGATCGTGATCAGCCCGCCGATGACGTCGCCCGGGTTGTGGGTTAGGGCGGGAAAGAACGCGCCGAGGTAGTGCGGCACGAAGAACGCGGAGATCGCGATCGTGATGATGTAGTCGAGGCTCAGCGCCCAGCCCGCGAAGAAGGAGACGATGTCGTTGAAAGCGTGCCTTGCGAACGAGGAGGAGCCGCCCGCTTCGGGGAACATCGCGGCGCCCTCCGCGTAAGTCTTGGCGGTGAGCACGAACAGTCCGCCCGCGAACATGAACACCAGCGGTGTGAGCCCGAGCGCGTGTGCGGCCACAAGCCCGAGTGCGTAGTAGATCGAGGAGCCGACGTTGCCGTAGGCGGTCGCGAACAGGCCGGAGACTCCGACCGATCGACGCAGTCCGTGCTCGGTTAGGCGTGCCATCTAAGCGGAGCGTATAGAGGCGGCCCGCCACATCGAAGGCGCCCGCTGGGAAGGCGAGCCGCGAACGACCGGACATGAGCCGCGCGAGTCATCGCAGCGCGCCCGCCCGCCTCGGCGTTGCATCCCCTGAATGCAATATCGCATGCAGGCAGGGCGCACGGGCAGGAGGCCCGCTTATGATCCCGACGGCCTGGAGTTCCGCCGCGGCGGCGCTCCCCCACCCCCATCCATCCAAACCTCTAAATCTACGTCATGGACAAGACACGTCGCGGCAACTACAACTCCGGTGAGGACTTCGTCCTCGAATACGGCGATCTGCGCTTCACCTTCAACGAACGCGACTTTTCCGAACGCTGCGAGCAGGCGGCGCTGAAGCTCGGCTTCGTCGGCGGCCGCCTCGGCGAGGATGAGTTGGAGGACCTCGTCAACCTCGCCGTCAACGGCGACATCCAGGACCCGGCTTCCGCACTTGGAGAGCACGTCAACGACTGTTGGCCCGAGATCGTCGGGCCGGCAGAGCGCTCGCTCGTGCACTGGCTGCGCCGGCTTGTGTTCCGCGGCGCGTGGCTCGACCAGCGCGTCAACGAGGGCGAGTTGACGTTCGCGTTCGTCGAGGAGACAGGCAGCTTCGTGTACGTGCAACACGATCGCGGAGACGAACCGATCGAGCTCGCCCCCGAGCCATCGTGGGGCCGCGTCGCCTACCGAGGCTAGAGGGTCTTATCTCTACCCTTCGGCGGCTGTCGCGCGGGCGCGGGTGATCGCCTCGGCACCCTCGTCGCCGACCAGCAGCTCCGCCTTGAGCGTGCCGCTGCTGACGAGGTCGAGTGCCGGCAGTTGACCGGTGCTCGCACGCAACACGTCGAGGGCTATCACGGTCGTCTCACCGCCGAAGGGACGTGAGGCTGTGGCGATCGCCGTGACCGAGCCGGCGTCGGTCAGGTTGCGCGCCGCGGCGAGCAGCTTGCGTGCGGTGTGCGGGTGAAGGCCGTCGAGGCCGTCAATCAGCACCACGGCGTTGCCCCCGCGCGCGGCGATCCGCTTGGCGGTCTCGATCACGGGCTCGACAGCCTGCCCCTGAGCATCCGGTGACGCGGCGAAGGTGAGCGATGTGGCGGGCGCAAGCGGCCCCTGCTTCCACTCGGCTAGCTCCTCCGGTCGTATGCCGGCGAGCACGAGCGTCAACTCAAGCCCCTCGCGCCCGGCGAGTGCCACGAGGATGCGACGCAGCGTCTCCGTCTTGCCAGCGCGAGCCCCGCCGACGATCACCGCGCGCGATCCGAGGCCGAGCGGGGTGAGCCACTCGATCGCCTTGAGGGTCGCGTCCTCGGAGTCCAGGGCAAGCCGCTCGCTCGGGTAGGAGACGGGCAGATCGTCATAGCGCGTTCCCTCGGAGACCGAGTCGGCGGACTCGCCGTTGATCCTGTCGATGCGCAGCAGCGAGGAGTAGCGCTCCGAGCGACGGGGGGTGCGAACGGGCCCGCTGACACGGTCGCCGGAGACGAGCTCGCAGCGACGCACCTGGGCCGCAGAGATATATACGTCCTCCTCCGATGGCTCGGGCGGCTTGAGGCGTAGGAACGCCGAGCCGTTGCCGAGCACCTCGACGACCCCCTCGGCGATGCGCTCGGGCTCCTCAGACTTCTCTGGCTTCTCGGCCTTCTCGCCCTCGCCGCGTCCACGCTCGGTGCGGCCACGACCGCGACCACGGCGTGCGGCAGGCGCGCGCTCGGCAGGCGCAGCCTTCTCCTC
>JBARJU010000046.1:0-7673 GCA_049800435.1 Solirubrobacteraceae bacterium | reverse complement strand
GCACCCTCGATGTTGCCGCGCTTCTCAAGCGATTCCAGCGCGAGCCGGCGTAGCTGTGGGTCGGGTATACGCCGCGCCTGACGGCGCCAGCGTGCCACGTGCACGCACACGCGCGGGAACACGCTGGTCCAGTAGCTGAGCGCCGCTCGCGCGAACGTCGCCCTCAACGCGGCGCGGTCGACCAGTGTGGATGAGGTGATGAACGTGAGCACAGTCCCTGCGCAACGGGAAGCTCCCCGCTTCCTCCCCCTCACCGATAGTGAACCCTGCGGCCCTCCCATGTCAAGCTCTTTCTTCGCTCCCGGAGCGATGCGAGTTGGGGATCGACCCCCCTATTGTCTGCCTGCCTTGCGCGTTTCAGTCGTCGATCCCTCCGCCTACACGCCACCCTACGACCATGCGCTGTGCCGTGCGCTGGGGATCGCCGGCGCCGAGGTCGAGCTGGTCACGAGCCGCTTCGCCTACGGGCCCGTCGCCACGCCCGAGCACTATGTGCGCCGCGAGCTGTTCTACCGGGCCGCGCTCGGTGCCCCCGGGGGGGGTGTGCGGATGGCGTGCAAGCTCCTCCAGCACGTGCCCGACATGTTGCGCTACCGCCACCACGCGCGCGCTGCCGATGTCGTGCACTTCCAATGGCTGGCGGTACAGCACCTCGACGGTCATCTGCTGCCGGCACGCCGCTCCAAGGATGGAGTGAGGCGCCCGCTCGTGCTCACCGCTCATGACGTGCTCCCGCGCGAGCCGCGTCCCGGGCAGCTGGCGGCGCAGCGACGCTTGTATGACCGCTTCGACGCGATCGTCGTGCACTCCGAGCACGGTCGCGCGCGGCTCGTGGAGGAGCTGGGCGTCGACGGCGAGCGCGTGCATGCGATCCCACACGGCGTGTTCACGCATCTCGCCGAGGGGGCCGAGGGGGCCGAGGGGCCGATGGGCGTGCCGGTCGGCGCGGGTGTGGCATCCACAGAAACGGGTGCCACACGCGCGCGTGGGGCACCCCATTTCGAGAGCGACCGCCCCGTCGTCCTTATGTTCGGTCTGATGCGCCCCTACAAGGGCATCGACGTGCTCCTCGACGCGTGGCACGGGGCCGGGCCGGGCGATACGCCGATCGAAGAGGCGGAGCTATGGATCGCCGGGATGCCCAAGATGGATATCTCCGCGCTGGAAGCCGT
Organism: Solirubrobacteraceae bacterium; assembly: GCA_049800435.1. GTDB lineage: Bacteria > Actinomycetota > Thermoleophilia > Solirubrobacterales > Solirubrobacteraceae > Palsa-744. The sequence goes on along the minus strand of JBARJU010000046.1, from coordinate 6,501 downwards.
CGCGTCCGCCAACGTCCGCTTCGACTCGCACTTCGTCACCGACGACGAGCTGCCCGCCTACTTCGAGCGAGCCGATCTTGTCGTGCTCCCATACCTGCAGGCCGACCAGTCGGGCGTCCTGTTCACGGCGCTCGCATTCGGCAAGCCGCTGCTGCTCAGCGACGTGGGCGGCTTCCCCGAGATCGCGGCCACCGGCGCGGCGCGCATCGTGTCGGCGGGCGACGCACGCGCTCTGGGACACGCGCTCAGAGAGCTATTGGCCGATACCTCGGCCCTGGCCGAGATGGGCGCGAGAGCCAGGGCAACGGCGGACGGGCACTACTCCTGGGAGGCGGTCGGTCGCGCCCACGTCGATCTGTATGAGCGGCTCTTGCAAGAGCCGCCACGGCGGTAAGCCGCGCGCTCGGCCAGAATGCGCGCAGTGCGCACCGCTCTCGAGATCGTGTTTTGGGCTTGTACTGCCCCGATCGTGTGGACACAGCTTGGCTATGCCCTCTCGATCGCGCTGCTTGCCCGCATTCTCGCGCCAGCGCCAGCGCCAGGCTCGGCGCCGCGCGAACGTGTCGATCCTCCTACTCGACAGGTCTCCTTGATCGTCGCCGCGCACGACGAGCAGGAGGCGATCGTCGCGAAGGTCGGGAACGCGCTCGCGCTCGACTATCCGCGCGAACTGCTCGAGACGATCGTCGCGTGCGATGGGTGCACCGACGAGACGGCCGAGCGGGCGCGCGGGGCCGGCGCCGACCTCGTGCTCGAGCTTCCGCGTGGCGGCAAGATCGTCGCGCAGGACGCCGCCGTGGAGCGTGCGCGGGGTGAGATCGTCGCCTTCTCAGACGCCAACTCGCTGTGGGAGCCAGGTGCGCTACGCGAGCTCGTCGGCGCGTTCGACGATCCGCGCGTCGGCTACGCGTGCGGGCGTGTGCGCTTCGTGCAGAGCGCCGACGGCGAGGGCGCCACAAACCAGGAGGGCGTGTATTGGCGCTATGAGATGGCCCTGCGCGCGCGCGAGTCGCGCCTTTGCTCGATAACCGCGGGCAACGGCGCGATCTATGCGACCCGCCGCGACTCCTACATCGTGGTAGATCCGATCATGGGCCACGACCTGTCGCTGCCGTTCAAGATCGTCAAGCGCGGCCTGCGCGCCGTCGACGTGCCCGGCGCACATGCCACCGAGAAGATGGTCCCCTCGATCGAGGGCGAGTGGCGTCGCAAGCGGCGCATGATGAGTCATACCTGGCCGATCGTGGTGCGCGGCGGGATGCTCTCCCCGCGCGGCTACACGCTCGGCTACGCGTCGATGATGCTCTCCCATCGCCTGCTGCGCTACCTCACCCCGTTCCTGCACGCCCTCGCGCTCGTCGCCAATGTCGCGCTCGTGGCGGTTGGCGCCGGGACGCTCTACATGGTCACGCTCGCGTTGCAGGTTGCGCTGCTCGCGGCAGCCGCGCTCGCTACGGCGTTGCCAGCGAGGCCGCTCTTGATCGCCCGCTACTACGTGCTCACGGCCGCCTCGCCCGCCGCCGGATTGTGGGACTGGCTGCGCCACGGCACCGCCGCCTCGTGGGACGCGGCCGAGGGGACGCGCTAGGCGATGTGTTCACACAGACGACCCCAGCAGGCTGTTGCGGCGAATCGCGTCAATCGACGCACCGGGTTTTTCGCGTGATCCGTCGAGCGCTCGACATTGTGGTCGGTGGGCTGGCGCTGGTCGTGACGGCGCCCGCGATCGCCGTGGCGATGCTCGCGATCCGTCTGGAGTCGCGCGGGCATCCGATCTACCGCCAGCGCCGCGTCGGCAGGGACGGACGCGAGTTCGACCTGTTCAAGCTGCGCACGATGGTCGCGGGCGCGGAGCACATCGGCGCGGGGCTTGCCGTTAACGAGAACGACTCCCGCGTGACGCGCGTGGGGGCGCTTCTGCGCAGGACCTCCCTCGACGAGCTGCCCAACCTGATCAACGTGGTGCGCGGGGACATGTCGCTGGTCGGTCCGCGCCCCACGATCCCCGTGCAGGTCGCCCAGTACACCGAGCGCCAGCGGGGGCGCCTTCTCCTCAGGCCGGGGATCACCGGCTGGGCACAGGTCAATGGGCGCACCTCGCTGCCCTGGAGCGAGCGGATCGAGCTCGACCTCCACTACATCGAGCACCGCTCGCTCGCGCTGGACCTCCGTATCCTGTGGCGCACCGTCGCGATCGTCCTCGGCGGCTCCGGCCTCTACAAGGGCGAGACGGGAGGTTGGGAGGATGGAGGGGATGGATGAGCTCCGCGGGATTAAGGCCCACCCACCCTCCACTACACGTTCCGGTCGCGACCAGGAGGCCTCCGCCATCAGCCCCCAGTCGGGCGCTCCCCCGAGCGTCATGCTCACCGGTGTCGGCAAGCGCTATGACATCGTCTCGTGCTTTGCCGCGCTCACCACCGTGGTGGCGGTGGACCCCAATCCGCTCGCGCCAGCGCAATACGCCGCCCAGGTGCGCGCGAGCGCGCCGCCGATCGACGACCCCGAGTACGTGCCCGAGCTCGCGCGTCTGTGCGCCGAGTACGGCGTCGGCGCGGTCTTGCCGCTCACCGATCTGGACATCGAGACGCTCGCACTCGCACGAGAAAGTGAGTTCCCACCCACCCTGCCCGCGCTCGTGCCCTCCGCTGAGGTGGCCCGCGCCACGTATGACAAGTACGAGGCGCACCTCTTGCTCGCCCGCCTCGGCCTTCCCTCTCCGCCGACGGTGCTTCCGGGCGAGGCCGACCTCGACGCGCTCGACTACCCGGCGATGGTCAAGCCGCGGCGGGGCTCGGGGGCGCGCTCGATCCATCTTGCCCACGACGCCTCGCAGGCGCGCTTCTTCGTCGAGTACGTGCCCGAGCCGACGATGGTCCAGCGCGCGATGGAGGGCCCTGAGCTGTCGATCGACTGCCTCGGCGACCTGAGCGGGCGCTGCCTGAACGCGATCCCGCGCACGATGCTCGAGTCGCGCGGGGGCGAGTCGATCAAGGGGACCGTGATCGACGACCCCGAGCTCGTCGAGCTGGGGCGTGAGGTCATGGAGGCGCTTGGGGTGCGCGGCCCCGCCACGATCCAGGTCTTCCGCGACCCCCGGCTCGGCATCCGCATCACCGATGTCAACACGCGCTTCGGCGGGGCCTTCCCGGCGCCGGCGCTCGCTGCCCTCCCGGGCCGCTCCTACCCCGAGCTGATCGTGCGCATGGCCGCCGGCGAGCCCGTCGCGCCGCACGTCGGCGAGTACCGCCGCGACGTCACCTTCACGCGCTACTACTGGCAGCTGGAGCTGAATGCGCAACTACAGCCGACCGGCAAGGACATCCTGCCGGCGGGTCATCCCCCGCCGAAGCACACCATGCCACCCTCGTACGCGGTCAACCCGCGTGTGGAGGATCTATAGGTGTAAGAATGGGGGCAGTGACGGAGTGCACAAAATGCGGCTCTTCCATGCAGGAGGGTCAGGACTGGTGCCTACAGTGCGGCGCCGGTAAGCCCGGGACTCTCGGCGGCGGCCCGACTTGGCGTACGGGCGTGGCGATCCTCGGCACGACGGCCCTGCTCGTCATCGGCGCGTCGGTGGCGGCGTACGCCGCGCTGACCAAGGCCAAGCCCAAGCCCACCGTGGCGGCGCTCGTGGTCAAGACGCCGGGGGCGAGCACCCTTCCCACGACAACCCCGGTTCCGGGTACCACCACGCCCGGGACGACGGCGCCCGCGCCGGGCACCCCGACCACGCTGAACACGACCCCGCCGAAAATCCCGCTGCAAACGCCCACACCGACGACCAGCGGCCCCAACACGGAAGCCAACAACGCTCTGTTCCCGCCCGAAACGAAAACGACGAAAACGACGAAAACGACCACGAAAACGACGAGCGAACCGACGAAAACGAGCGAAAACAGTGGCTCGGAAGGCTCGGAAGGGAAATCGAGCGGTCCTGAAGCGCCCAGCCCGATCCTGCTCGACACGAACGCGGCCGCCGTCTACGACCCGTACAACTACCCCGCCTCGCTGTTCGGCGACCCGAGCCTCGCGATCGACGGCGAAGTCAAAACTGCCTGGACCGCGCAGGTGCAGCCCGAAAAGGCGCCCAGCATGGCCGAGGGCCTGGTGCTCGACCTCAAGAGCCCCCAGAAGCTGGGGAGCGTGGCCGTCAAGACCACGACCACCGGCATCACCGTCGAAGTGTATGGCGCCAACGGCCACAGCTTGCCGCCCTCGATCTCCGCACCGGAATGGAAGCGGCTCGTGGGCCTCAAAGTGCTCAAGAAGAAAAACACCACTCTCGCCTTGAAGACAGGCGGCAAGGGCTATCGCTACGTGGTGCTGTGGCTCGCCAAGGCCGCTTCGTCCTCGACCGCCGCCGCCCCCGGCACGGTCGCGATCGACGAATTCGAACTCTTCCCGCCCAGGTAGCTATCGCCAGGCCCCTGACGAGCGCGCGGGCAAGCCAGGCAAGGATGCAGCGAGCGTAGTGTGCTTCTGCGCATGAGCGAGCGAGGACGTACCGCTTCGGGGCACGTCCGCTCGTCAGGCGGGCTTCTTGGCGCGGCGGCGCGGCTTTGCCGCCCATACCTCGTCGAGGAATACCGCTATCTCCTCGGTCAGCCGCTCCGGTTTGATGCGCAGCTCGATGAGCGAGTCGGCTTCGATCAGGCGCGCGTTGGGGAGCTCTTCAGCGAGCATGCCCGCGTCGGAGAAGGGGTGCACGGGGTCGCGCCGGTGGCCCATTATCAGCGCCGGCATCTTGAACGTGCGCCGTTCGTTGCGGTGCGGCGCGATCCGCCCGAAGTACAGGCCCTGAATCAGAGCCCCGCCCGGCCCCGGCTCCTGGCGCACGAGGTCGAGCAGCACGTTGCCGTAGAGGGGGAGAAGCCGTCGCGGCACCGCCCTCGTGACGCGCGCCACGAGCTTCATCACCGGCTCGCCGAACGTGAGCGCCACCAGGATCGGCGTGAACGTGAGCGCGGAGGCGAGCAGCGCGTTGTCGAGCACCGGCATCTCGACGATCATCCCGCGCAGGCGCTCCGGCGCGGTGGCGGCCATCTCGAGCGAGGCGTTGGCGCCGAGTGAGGTGCCCATCACGACCGCCTCGGGGATCTCGAGGTGGTCCATCAGGGCGATCAGCTGCTCGCCAAACGAGTACATCGAGTAGCGCCACATGTCGCGCGGGCGGTCCGATTCGCCGTGGCCGAGCAGGTCCACGGTGATCACGCGGTTGCCGCGCGCGGCCAGGGCTTTGGCGAGCGGGCGGTGCATCTTCTGGGAGAGCAGCAGCCCGTGCACGAGGATCACAGGGCGCTTGAAGGCCGCGGCGCGCCTCGTGGTCTTCCCGCGCGTGCCCTCGCTCGTCAGCGCGGCGAGCCCACCGCCGAACTCGGTGTAGGCGATGCGTTCGTGATGAAACAGGAACGACCCCATAACTAGAGCATACGCGGACCCGGACGAAGCCGTGGGTCGTCCGGGTCCGGTCCCCTCTCCGGGGCCATCCGTAGGCCTATGGGATGGCCTGCACCTAGAACCCGGAAGCGCCCCAGAAGATGCGGTGACACCTGCGCCTCTTCCCCATCCGTGGCGCTGGCCACGCGCAGCGCGGCGAGGAGCGCTAGCTTTGGCCGGACAACCAATTTCAGGAGGAGAGCATGGCCAAGCAGTCTCGTATCCTCGCCGGCCAGGCAGCGGCGATCACCGGCGCGGCGCGTGGGATTGGTAAGGCGACCGCGCAGGCGCTGCTGCGCCAGGGAATGAAGGTGGCGATCGGCGACGTCGACTTCGCCGCTGCCCAGGAGACCGCCTCCCAGCTCGGCCCGAGCGCGGTGGCGCTGGCGCTCGACGTCACCGATCGCGCCTCGTTCGCCGAGTTCCTCGACCACGCCGAAGAGCAGCTGGGGCCGATCGACGTGCTCGTCAACAACGCCGGCATCATGCCTGTGGGGCGCTTCATCGACGAGGACGACCTCACCGCCCGGCGCATGATCGACATCAATCTGCACGGCGTGATCCTCGGCATGAAGCTCGCCCTGGAGCGGATGCTGGAGCGCGACCGCGGGCACATCGTGAACATCTCCTCGCAGGCCGGCAAGTTCGGCGCCCCCGGAGGCGCGACCTACTCGGCCACCAAGCACGCTGTCGTCGGGCTCACCGAGGCGGTGCGCGGCGAGATGCGCCTGATGAAAGCGAACGTCGATCTGAGCTATGTGATGCCGTTCGTCGTCAACACCGAATTGGGCGGCGGCCTCGGCGAGGCGCGCGGGATGAAGGTCCTGCAGCCGACCGACGTGGCGGATGCGATCGTAGAGGCGCTGCAAACCGGTCGCGTAGAAGTGTGGGTGCCGAAGTCCGCCAAGCGCACGAGCACGCTCGGGGTGCTCTTGCCGCGCAGGCTGTCGGAGGGGATGGCGCGCGCGCTGAAGGCCGACCAAGTCTTGGCCGGCGCCGACGCCAATGCGCGCCGCGGCTACGAACTGCGCGCGGCGAAGTCCGAGCCGGCGTTGGCGC
>JBARJU010000045.1:0-11087 GCA_049800435.1 Solirubrobacteraceae bacterium | reverse complement strand
CTACACGCCCTTCGACGAGCGCGTCGTGCTCATAGGCACGGTCCTGCCCGACAATCCTCCCTACGGAGAAGACCTGATCCTGTCGGTGCCCACAATCCCGACCCTCCCGCTCGAGCCCGACGCCTCGATAGTGAGGATGTCGCTGACCGTGGGCGCCCGCAAACCGCGCGACCCGCGTAACGCCAACACCGTGGTCGTGCCCGCTCGCTGCCCGCGGGGAGGCTTTCCGTTCGCGGCCGACTTCGCCTACGCCGACGGCTCCAGCGGCGCCGCCCTCTCGACGGCCCCGTGTCCCCGATGAACAGGGAAGAGAAAGCCTCATACTGCTCGGCGCGCGCTGCGCTCGCCCTACAAGACTGACAGTGAGATGGCACGAGAGGAGCGCCCGCGTCCCTACAGGCAGGTGGCACGCGCGAAGGCCCAGGAACGCACGCGCGAGACGCTGTTGCGGGCGGCCACCGAAGAGGTCGAGAGAGACGGCTGGAAACAGGCGTCTCTCGAGTCGGTGGCCGAGCGCGCGGGCGTCACCAAGCAGACGGCCTTGCGCCACTTCGGCTCCAAGCAGGGCCTGCTCGACGCCGTCATCCATCGCACGAGCTCGGTCGTCGTCAGAGAACGCGCTGAGGCCCCGATTGGAGACATTCCCGGGGCGGTCGCCAACCTGATGCGCCACTACGAGCGCTATGGGGAGATAGTGACCCGGCTACTGCCCTACAGGGACGCGGTCGTCCGCGTTTTTGGCCAGGACAAGCGCGACTCGCTCGTGCGGCGCGCCGCAGACAGCGGTCACGAGGTACACGAGGATTGGGTGTTGCGCACGTTCGAGCCGCAGCTCGCAAGCCTCGACCCACCGACGCGCAGGCGGCGCCTTGCACAGCTGGTGGCCGTGTGCGACGTGTATGTATGGAAGATCCTGCGGCGCGACCTCGGCCTGGATGCGCCGCATACCGAAGCGGCCTTGGTGGAGCTGATCGAGCGGCTGGTCGCAGGCGACGTGCCGGACAGAGCCCCATTGGAGCGGCCCCGCGGGAAGACATCGCGCGAAGGCCGCTCGCCGCGCACGACCCCAGCGCCCGAAAAGTCCGGTAAGGCCGATAAGCCGCGCCGGCGAGGGCAGCGCTGATGCGCTTCCGCGCACCACCGCCCGCGCGGGATCAGAGGTCGGGCAGGTGGACGATCTCAGGAGAGCGCAGGGCAATGCCGAGGCCCCGCAGCGACACGCTGCCAGACCCTGGGTAGAAGCACATATCGTTCGGCTCGCGCGTGCCGTAGGCGAGATAGGTGAGCCCCTGCGCGCCTGGACGGATCGCGTGCGCGACTCCGGTACCCGCCGGCCGCGAGACCACATCGCCGCCGCGCAGCGCGTGCTCGGCTGGGCTCTGCTCGCCGCGCCCCCACAACTCCAGGATGCCGTCCCCGTCCAGCACCACGAACAACTCCTCCTCCTGAGAGTGGCAGTGCGCCGGCGCACCCTGCTGCTCGGCTGAGAGCACGACATGGTTGAGGCCGGTGGCCACGGCTCCCGCGGCCTTGCCGGCGCGGCGCACCCGCCCCTCGAAGACCGCCTTCACGTCGTTGAGCGCAACCACGTTCTTGGGGCGCTCCGCCTTCGGCTCCGGGCACTCGGGAGCACCGGCGGCGGCCTCGCGGGCAAAGGGATGGTCGCCGTCGCCGAGCTGGACCCAGCGCGGGAACGACCACGCTATGCCCGCGCGCGGGAGCGCCGTCAGCGACGCGTCTCGGCGCTGGCCGAACACGAGCACGTCGAGCCCGCCCGCTCCGCCGCGCAGCGTGTGCACGCCGCGTTTGGGCCGGTGCACGATGCAGTCGCCGGCTCCCACCGCAAACGTTTCGCCCTCCTGCCACAGCAATCCCTGGCCGGCGAGTACGAAGAAAATCTCCTCGTCCGCGCCGTGCTCGTGGGCGGGGGTGGAGAAGTGACCGTCGGCCACCTCGATGCGCCGCAAGCCCACGGTGCGCGATCCCGCTTCGCGCCCGAGCTCGCGCCACGCGCCCTTGATGTGCCCGACCGCGAGCTCACGCGCGGGACTCTCGTTCAGGTTCGCGATCCTCACCGCCGGGACGCTACCAGCCTAGATCGGATCCGCGCCCCTCGTCGGCGGCAACATCGCCCCCGATGATCCAGAACAGCGGGATGAAGATCCCGACGATGAACATCGCCCAGTGGCCGCCTCGTTCGCGCGTGAGCGCATCTCGCGCTAGGCTCAAGTCCCAATCTGGCGAACAGGACGGAGCGCGATCGTGAACAGTATCCTCGAGAACCGACGCCTCAAGAGCCAGCTGCCCCCCGGCCCGAAGGCGCCGGCGACGATGCAGACAGTCGCGACCTGGACACGTCCCACGACCGGACTGTTGCGTGCCCGCGAGCGCTATGGCAAGCGCTTCACCGTCCGCCTGCTTGGCCAAGCGCCGTTCGTGATCCTCTCGGACCCTGAGGAGATCAAGGAAGTCTTCCAGGCACCCCCGGACGTGCTGCACCCCGGCGAGGGCGCGCGCATCCTCGAGCCGATCGTCGGCCCCAACTCGGTGATTCTGCTCGACGAGGCGCCCCATCTGGAGCAGCGCAAGCTGATGCTGCCCGCCTTCCACGGTGAGGCGATGCAGGGCCTCGCCGATCTGATGAGCGAGTTGACCGAGCGCGAGATCGCCTCCTGGCCACGCGAGCAGACGCTCGCCCTGCACCCACGCCTTCAGCAGCTAACGCTCGAGATCGTGCTGCGTGCCGTGTTCGGGCTCGAGCAGGGCGCCAAGCTCGACAGGTTGCGCGAACTGCTCACACAGGTGCTCGAGTTCGCCGAGAACCCGATCTCGCTGCTCCCGTTCGCGCAGCGCGCGCTCGCCGGTCGCGGGCCGATGGGGCGCCTCGAACGACTCGGCGAGGAGGCGGACCGCTTGATCTTCGAGCTGATCGACGAGCGTCGTCGCGAGGGCGGCGAGGGCCCCGACGTGCTCACCCTGCTGCTCTCCGCGAAGCACGAGGACGGCTCGCCGATGAGCCCGGGCGAGCTGCGCGACGAGCTGGTGACCGCGCTTGTGGCCGGCCATGAGACGACCGCCTCGCAGCTTGCCTGGGGCTTTGAGATGCTGGCGCGCAACTCGGCCGTCACCGAGCGCCTCGTCGAGGAGCTCCAGGACGACTCGGACGCCCCCTATCTGACCGCCACGATCCACGAGATCATGCGCCGTCGCCCGGTGCTCATGAACGCCGAGCCGCGCATGGTCAAGCAGCGCGTGGAGATCGGCGGCGTGAGCTACCCGCCGGGCGTCGTCCTGGTCATCAGCGCCTACCTAGTCCACCACGATCCCGACATCTACCCCGAGCCACACGCCTTCCGTCCCGAGCGTTTTCTCGAGAGCGCGGGCGGGCGGGGGCCGGGCACGTATACCTGGCTTCCGTTCGGGGGAGGTCGGCGCCGCTGTCTGGGCGCGAGCTTCGCGATGCTCGAGATGAAGATCGTGCTGCGCGCCGTGCTCGATCGCTACATGCTGCTGCCCGTCGGCAATCGTCCCGAGACCGCACGCCGGCGCTCGATCACGATCAGCCCATCGCGCGGATGCGAAGTGAGCTTGCGCGAGCGACCTGTAGCGACGGGTGGGCCTGCTCTTGCCGAGCGGGTCGCCGCGCTCGCCTGAGGTCGGCCGCCGCGGCGCGGCGGACGACCCTGGCCACCGCGGCAAGACAACGACGGCCTCGGGCAGGCCTAGCCTTTCTTCTTACCCGCCCGCCGTTTCGTTCGCCGCACCGGCTTGACCTTCACCGCCACAAGCCCGCCGGTCGCCGACGGACCGGAGAGCAGGTTGGGGCCGCCCTCGGCCACCACGGTCGCACTGTAGGCGTCGAACGGGAGCAGGCCGACGATCTGCACGCCGCGGCGGGCAGCCTTGCGGAAGAAGGTCTGCACGCGCCCGTCGCCGCCGCGCACCTTGATGCGGTACTCGCGGGCGCCGGGCGCCGCACCCCAGCTGACGAGAGCGCTCGTGCCGTGGCGCACGATCCGCACACCGCGTGGGCGACCCGCTCTCAACGCGGCTGGGGCCATGTAGTGGGTGACCATCAACTCACGACGAGGCATGCCTTCACGATTGAGCAGATACGCGCCGATCGTGCGCGGGCGCGAGAGCCCTTCCTGGGGAGTGAACTTGATTACGCCTCGAGCACCGCCCACCGTCCCCAGCACATGAGTGCTGTCGTGGCCGCGTTCGACGAAGCGCACGTGCATGCCGGGGACGAGATGGCCCACGCGGTAGGCCAGTGAATATGAGCGTCCGCGGCTGTGCTTGACGCGCGCTTTTATGGTGGCCGGCGGGACATCTTCGGCCGTTTCCAGCCCGCTGACGGGAGCCGAGCCCGGCAGCGACTGAAGCCGCCATTCCCCGCCCTTGGGGTGGCGCAGGAAGACGAGCACCTGGTGGGGATCGGGCGCAATCGCGGAAATGAATTCGTTCCCGGTCGTGGCCAACTGCCCGGGCGCCGACGGAGTCGTGTAGACCTGCCCGCCTGGTCCCGCGATCCGCACGACCGGCGTGCCCGATCTGGAGATGATGCGCAGCTCCTGCCCAGGCGTCGAGCCCGGCAGCGTGAACGCCTGGCTTTCGGCGGCCTCGTGTGCGCGGGGGGCGGCGCCGGCCGCGTGGGTCCTAAATAGCGCGGATTCGCCACCCACAAAGCCGCCACTGTGTGTGACAAGCGGTTTCTGCTGATACTGCTTCAGTTCGTCCGAGCATTTTTTGAAGCCGAAGAAACCGCCGTCGACGTTACCGTCGGAGAGGCGGTAGCGGCCCTGCACCCCGAATTCGCCGGCGGCGGCACAACCAGCGGCGTACTGGTTGTTCACCAGGACCGCGACTTCGGCGCTGATGACCCACAGTTTTAGGTACGCTTCGCCTTCGGCCTGCCACAGGCCGCTGTTCGGTTCGTCCCAGAAGCCGAGCGACCCGCCCACGCGAATCACCGGATCGCTGGAATCGAACGGGAAGTGCAGGTCGATCGCGAGCCTCGCGTCGGTATACCCGTCCGAATACACGTCAGCAGCGAGCGTTGCGATGTCGTCGTCTTTGTACGTGAGCTTGCCCTGGCCGCCGAAGAAGCCCAGTTCGGTCGACGTGGCTTCGCGGAACTTGAATTCGAGCGTGAGCTCGAGCTGCGTGGCGATGCTCGCGCCGAGCACGCCTCCGAAGGCGAGCGGATTCACCCCGACCGAGGCTCCAAGCTTGTTCAGTTCGATCCCTGGGTAGATCGGCACGCCGGCGCCGGCCGGAGCGGTGAACACCATCGACGCAGATTGGAATTCGCCTTTCTTGAAGGCCAGTTCGGCTTCAAGGCCCGGCTGTTCGAGCGGCCCGAAGGTAATCGTCGCCTTCGCCTGCCAGCTGTCGCGCTTAGATACTTCGGGGTCGCTCGGGAAGTAGTACACAAATGACGCGTCTTTCACCTTGAAAATTTCGGCGAGACCGGCTTCCGGGATGGTGAACTTCAGCGAGTCGAGGCTGACTCCGGTTTCCCTGTCGGCCTGGATCTCCAGGGCGCCCGTCGCCTGGAAGTTGACGCTGGAGAGTTCGAGGGCCACCTGCACGTCGATCAGGACCTGGCCTTTTTTATTGAGGTACACCGCCACCTGCCCCGTGAGCGGGAAGCTTCCAGGCAGTTCCGCGCACGACGTGTTGGCCTGCGGCGGGCAGCACCCCACTTTTTTGTCCCCGCTGCCACATTTATGGGCGACCGCAAACGCCATCACGAGCGACTTGCTTTCACCGGCCGCGTGCGCGCGCCTCAATCTCGAGCTGGAGAGCGCTTTGAATGTCGAGGGTGGGTGGAACGCTTCGAATGCGAGCGTGATCGGTTCGCTTTCGAGATTGCGCGCGCCGAGCACCACGTCGCCGATTGGCGTGTTGAGCAGCTCCACGTTCACGGACGAGCCCGACATCCGTACGGTGCTGCCGATCCCAAGCTGCTTCACGGTCTGGATCTTGAAGATCCCGAAGCCGCCGTCGAGGCTCGCCAGATCCATCCCGTCGAGGCCGACCTGCCTCGAGGCGATCACCTCTCCACCGGAGGGAAGCTTTTGGATGCATTCGGCAACCACGTGAACGTTGCCCTGGTCGTAGGTTTTCTGGCATTCGCCTTCGCCTCCGTCGGCCGGCGGAGTCATCTGGGTGACCGAGGGAATCGTCATGCCGAAGCGAGTGCTCGAGCTTTCCCTGTTCGAGTTGGTGACCGTCAACCCGATCGTGTGCGCTCCCGGGGCGAGGATCAGGTGGGCGACCGGGTTCGTGCCCGTGCTCGTGTCGATCTTCCCATCGCCGTTGGTGTCCCAGTCGTAGGAGATCACGTGGCCACTCCCGGGCTGCGAGCCGGCGCCGCTGATCGCGATCGGCTCCCCCGCGTAGGGGCTCGGCGTGAGCAGCGACACGACGGCCGCGATCGGCGGGGGAGGCGGACCGCCGACGGGGGAGCCACCGCCCGGGTTGCCCCCGGCGGGTTTTTCGCCCGGTTTTTCTTCGCCGCCGGTTTCTTTGCTCACGTTTTCGTAGCGAATGTTGTCGATCGCGATCGACGCGCCGCCCGCTATGGCTGTGCGAATCAGGAAGTAGCTGATCTTTGCGCTCCCGCTCAACGTCGCCGTTACGAGGTGCCAAGCGGCGGTGTTCGCTTCGCCCTTCCCTTCGGCCACCTCATGGCCCGTCGTGTCATAGCCGACGATCAGCACGCTCGCGCCAGGGGTCCCGATCGTCCTGTTGCGAACTTCGACCGAAAGCGAGCCGCGAGGGCCGCCGAGCAGAGCGCCATACGTGCCCTTGAACAATGGCCCCCCGCCCGGGCACGCGGGGAGAATGGCGTAGTTGGGAGCGGACGCCGCCGGGGTGGCGGCCGTCCCCGCTTCGACGGTCGGCGACCCGCAGTCGCCGACGCCGGGTGAAGTCTGCCCGAACTCGGTCGCGGTTCCCAGCTTCAGGCCCTGCGCTTCGTACTGACTTGCGACAACTTCGCCCTGCGAGAGATTGTCGAACCCGATCGCGGTTTCAGACGCCAGCGCCGGGGACGCGAACAGCGAGGCGGCAAGCGCCGCGCACACCAGCGCCACCGATGCTGTGCTTGCCGGGAAAACAGCTGTCCTCGACCCCGATCTGGGTCGTGCTGGGCTCATCGCGGGCGAGGATTTCAGGGCGGCGACCGTTTGTCAACCACGCTCGACAACTGTCCGGCGCGTGTCACACCGCGACGGCCCTACCGGGCACATTGGCATTGACAGCAAGACCCGCTCCCGTTTGACATCGAGCCGTCAGGGGCTCACCTGGGCGCGGCCTGATGGCGGACCCGCTCGCGGGCGTCCGCGTAGCGCAGCGCCTCGTAGGCGATCAGCGCGGTCAGGATCGCGGCGAGCACGCAGAGCGTGGCAAGCGATGAGATCCCCAGCGCGACACTCACAGGCACGAGCCCGACCAGCACGAGCGAGCACACCAGGCGCCGCCAGCTGAGCGTGTGCATGTTGCGCCAGCGAAACGCCACGTGGGCAAGCAGGTAGAGCGCCGCGCCTCCGAGCAGGGCGGCGGCGGGCACGAGCTTCAACGGGTCGCTCACATCCTCGAGCGTGATCTTTAGCCCGACCGCGAGCAGCGCGATCCCAGCGACCATCAGAAAGTGCAGGTAGGAGTAGGAGTCGCGCGCCATCTCGTTGCGCTCGCGGCCCTCTTTCGTCCGCGAGAGACGCCGCTCGGCCACGATCGCGGTGACATCGAAGTAAACCCACCACAGCGTCGCCGCGACCACAACACCGAGCACCGCCGCCGCGACGATCCCCGCGTCGAGTTCGGTCTTCGCTCCGACCCCGAGCGCGACGATCGACTCGCCGAGGGCGATCAGCACAATCAGGCCATGACGCTCGGCGAAGTGCCCTGGCACGAGCTTCCAGCCGTCGGCGCCGAACAGGTAGGGCCCGCCCGCGTCGAGCACCAGCGCGAGCCCCCACAGGCCGAGTTGAAGTGCCCCGCCCGTGAACGCCGCGAGGCCGAGCAGGCCGACCCCAAGCGCGGTCGTGACCCCGAGCCCCACGACCGAGCGTCGCAGCGCGGCGTCGTCGCGGCTTGCGATCGTGAACAGCACGATGTGGGCGCCGCGCACGACCCCATAGGCGCATGCGAACAGCAGCGCCTCGTTGCCGAAGGCGCCGGGCACGCACAGCGCGGCCACGAGCAGAGCCGCCATCGAGGCGAACATCGCCAGGCGAACCGTCCCCTCCTCGGGGTCGATCACGCTCGTGAGCCACGCGTATCCGACCCAAGACCACCACAGCATGCCGAGCACGAGCAGCCCCTTCAGCACGCCTTCCCACGTGGGCGTGCGTGCCATCAGCGTCGTGCACTGCGTGAGCGCGAGCACGAACACGAGGTCGAAGAACAGCTCGAGCGGCGTGACCCGCTCGCCTTCGCGCATCACGGCCGTCAGTCGCGGGGCGCGCCGTTCAGAGGCGGTGCTCACACGTCCATCTTCGCAAGCTCCGCATTCGTGACACGTCGCGGATCCGTCGCTCGGCCAGCGCGGCGAAGAAGGCTTGCCGTTTGCCTCTTGCTCAGGCCGGGTCGGCGAACCGCGCGTCCACGCCGTCGAGCAGCGCCCAGTTGCCCCGCAAGGCCGCCTTGGCGCGCGCGAGCATCCGCTCGGCCTGCGCGCTTGCCTCGGCCTCGTCCTCACTCATCAGCCGCTCGATCGCCTCGCCGGCCTGGCGCGCGTGCTCGACGTCGAGCGTGGCGTGCAACTCGAAGTACTCCACCGCGGGACCTTCCGGGCTGTAGCCGTAGCGCTCGACGAGTCCCTCGAGCTTCGTCTTGGCTATCGCCGGCTGGCTCGCCTCGATCGCGTACAGCACCGCGAGATGCTCGAGCGCGTCCTCGCCGGCGGCCCATGCCCGCGCGCACTGCCCGGTCTCGCTCAGGGGCTCGCGCCGCGACGCTTCCTCTCCCGCGGCTGCCGCGGCGAACTCCTCCCACAGGGCAATGTGGCTGCGCTCCTCGGCGGCGTGACGTTCCAAGCTTGCGCTGTGCTCCGGGCCCACCTTGGCGACGACGCTGTCGGACGCGTCCGCGAGCGCGACGACCGCGTGGCGATACTCGCCCGCGTAAAACCCAAGCTCCTCGGCGCTCAACTCGCCGGCGCTCCAGCGCTGGTAGAAGGGGTGCTCGAGCACATTGCACTCGCGCCTGGCCTCGTCGATCCTGGCAATGATGTCCATCTTGGGTCCCTTCTGGCTGGCGTTGTGGTGTGGAGCGGCTAGGCGGGTACGGCCGGGTGAGTGGACGCCCATGAGACGATCTCCTTCGAGCCGTCGATGACGGTGCCGTCGTCGAGCACGAGCGTGGGAACCATGCGACTGCCGGTCAGTCGCTCGACCTCCTGGCGGCCTTTGGTCATGTTGAACGCTTTTGGCAGTATTCCCAGGCCGTAGGACTTCACGACCCGCGGATGGTGACCCGCCTCGCGCAGCGCCTCATGCGCGTTGCGGCACGGGTGCCCTCCCGGGCGGGGCAACTTGAACAGTCCGTAGCAGACGTAGAGCTTCATCCGTTCCTCCTTATTGGACGGTGAGCTTGCCTTCCATTCCGGCTTGCCGATGTCCGGGAACAGAGCAGTAGAACACGTACGTCCCCGGCGCCAGTTTCAGCGTGAGTGTCTTGGCGCCGCCTTGGAAGGTGGGTGTGGCGCTGAGCACGGTCGTGCCCTGCGCGATTGTGAGATTGTGGGACAGCGGTGAGGCGTTGGCAAAGTCAATAGTGACCGTGCCGGACTTGGCCGAGAGGTCCTTGGTCGTGAACTTCAGCTGACCTTCGGGATCGGCTTGCTCCTTCACCGACGAAGTGCCCGAGCCCGAGGCCGCTTCGCGACCTGTCTGTGCGATTGGGGCGGCCGTCGCCTTGCTGGTCGAACCTCCCGAGGTGACCACGGCCATCGAGACGGCCAACACCACGAGCAGCGCCGTTGTCGCCATCACGCCGCGCTGGGCGCCAAGGGTGCTCGGGAAGCTCGGGTTGCGCATCCCGACGCCCATCGACACGATCAGGGCCCACGCCACGAGCAGGCCGCCCGCGATGTAGAACGGCACCTTGCTCTTCTCGGCGGCAAGAACCGGGGCGAAGTGGACGATCGCTACATGCATCCCGCGCGAGACTAGCCGATCCTCGGGGGGGTATGCTCCCTCGCCGATGACCGACGCGGTACGCACCCCGGACGAGCTGCTCGAAGGTCTGCCCGACTTCCCGTTCCAATCGCACTACCGCGAGCACGAGGGACTGCGACTCGCCCACATCGACGAGGGCGAGGGCACTCCGGTCGTGTTCATGCACGGCGAGCCGACCTGGTCGTTCCTATGGCGCAAGGTGCTCGCACCCGTCCGCGACGCCGGCTTCCGCTGCATCGCACCGGACCTGCCCGGCTTCGGCCGCTCGGACAAGCCGATCGACATCGACTGGTACTCGTATGACCGCCACGTCGAGGCGGTCGCGCCGCTGCTCGAGCAGCTCGACGTCAAAGGCGCCACGATGGTCGTGCACGACTGGGGCGGGCCGATCGGGCTGCGCCTCGCCGTCGAGCACGCCGAGCGCTTCGAGCGACTCGTGATCCTCGACACGGGCCTGTTCACCGGCCACCAGAAGATGACCGACGCGTGGACGGCGTTCAGGGACTTCGTCGAGCGCACCGAGGATCTGCCCGTCGGGATGCTCGTGCGCGGAGCGTGCAAGAACGACCCGGGCGACGAGGTGATCGCGGCCTACGAAGCGCCGTATCCGAGCGTCGCCTCGAAGGCCGGCGCGCGTGCTTTTCCGCTGATGATCCCGCGCGAGCCCGAGGCGCCCGGCGCCGCCGCCGGCCAGCGCGTGCTCGACGCGCTCAGAGACGACAAGCGTCCGACGCTGATGCTGTGGGCCGACTCCGACCCGGTGCTGCCGCTCGCCACCGGCGAGCGCTTCGCCGAGGCGATCGGCCGCGAGAAGCCACGCGTCATCGAGAACGCCTCCCACTTCCTTCAGGAGGACGCCGGCCCCGAGATCGGCCGCCTGATCGCAGAGTGGCTGAC
>JBARJU010000044.1:0-2669 GCA_049800435.1 Solirubrobacteraceae bacterium | reverse complement strand
GCAGGAAGGCGCCTGTGCAGACCGAGGCGGTGCGGCGCGCGCGGGCCGAGGTGCGAGCGATCCACTCGACGGTGGCGGGATCGGCGCACGCGGCGCGCGAGCCATAGCCGCCGGCCACGATCAGCGTGTCGAGCCGCATCGGTGTGCTGGCGAAGTCGCCGTGGGGCACAATCCCCAGGCCGCTCGAGGTGCGCAGGGGCGCCCCGTCGCGGCTTAGGACGACCGTGTCGTACCCGCGCTCGGCGCCACCCACGGCTTCGATCAGCGTTTGCGCCCCGGCAAACACCTCGAGCGGACCGGTGATGTCGAGGCTCTGGACGCCCGGGTAGGCGAGGATCGCAACCTGACGCGCGCGGGCTCGGGAGGATCGGCCGTTGGGGGACGCCGGTGCGGACTGGGCTTGGCCGTGTGCGGCGCCAGCACTCGGTTGCGGTCCATGTGTAGTGCGCATCGCACGATCATGCCCCAGGAACGACCCGTCCGCAAGGACGCATCTCCAACATATCCTGCCATTCGATCCTCGAACGGCAGGCATGAGTCAGTGACTCAGGAGCGGATGGTGGAGGAGGTCGACAGCACCTGCCCGTGCCCGTCGAGCGCCTGCACGGCTAGGTAGCGCGGCGTGGTGGGGATCGCGATCGCGGTCTCGAAGTCGCTGCGCGCGGCCGCGACGATCGGCGCCAGCGCCTGCCGGCTCGAGCCGCCGAGCAGCTGCCACTGGGTGACGGCCGTGGCGCCGTTCCAGCTCACGTAGGCAACGAGGCCGCGGCGGCCGTGCGAGCGGACCGCGAGCCGTGGTGGCTGCGCGGGAGCGCCCGACCAGGGGAACTTGAACACGGTGTAGGACTGGTAGCTCGCGGGGAGATGCGCGTCAAGGAGCACCCGGCCTTCGGGGGCAAGCTCGGAGAAGTAGGGCTGCTGGCCCCAGCCGACGAACCAGTCGCCGGAGAGAAGCGGCTGGAAGTCACCCTGGCTCGGAGCCACGAGCGGCCTTGAGTGCTCGAAGCTGGAGACGAGCGTGGCGGTCTTGTGGGCGTGGTCGAGCGCCAGCACGATCACGCGGGACTGGGAGTGGACCACGGGCGTGGCGCCGTTGTCGAAGAAGGAGATAGTGCCGCCGGACTGCTCACGCGCGTCGTGCTGCCAGGCGGGGCTTGCGCCGGGGCCCATGGCGAAGCTCGAATGCTTGCCCCCAAGCGTCCAGAGGAGCCGGCCGCTGCGATGGCTTACGTCGTAGGCCGCCCACGTGTTGCGCGAGTCCACGAACAGATTGCCATCCGGTTCCGAGACGGCGTTGATGTGAAACCAGTCCCACGGCGAGACCGGTGTCCCCCCGTGGCCGATCGGCATGTAGGAGTCGGCGAGGGCGACGTGATCGAGGCTGTGCCACTCGAAGCGAACGAGTCCTGTCTTGAGATCGAGCTCTTGCACGAGCGTGTCGGCGACGGCGCCGTCGGCGGGGCCACTGTGCGCGCTGAGGTTGCAGCGGATCGCGTCATAGACGGTGAAGAGGGCGGTGCCGTGAGGCGTGATTTCAAACGCGTGCAGGTCCGGCTGGTAGCCATTGCCGCCGCGCACGATCGCGATGTTCCGGTAGGAGCTGTCGGCGATCACGATCCCGGCGTCGCGCTTGCCGGCAGCCACGAGCGGGGACTGCCACCAGGCGAGGACGGGTCGGCCTTCGTACTGCTGGACGCGCAGATCCGCGGCGCGCCCACCGGAGGGGATCGCCTTGAACCAGAGAAGGCGGCCGGCGCCGTCGAGGATCATCGGCCCGTACTGTCCCGGCCCGGCGTACGGCGCGAGGAACATGTCGCCGGGCGCCTGGGCGCCCGTATTTGTTGTGACCGCGACGGCGGGCGGGTGCAGGTCCGAGCGCGACACGAAGCGCTGGAATTCGCTGGCTTTCGGTGGTGGTGGAGGAGGCGGCGGCGTCTCCAGCGAGCGGCTCACGGTGTCGAGTCGAGCGACGGTGAAGCGCCAGGCGAAGGGCGTCATGCCGCCGTCGCGGCTCAGGGAACCATGCACTGTGACGGTCTCCCCTTGTGTGAACGGTGTGTTGGGAAGGAAGCTCGCTCCATCGCCCTGGGAGTAGGCGACGAGGCGACCGGCGTGGCGGCCGGAGCGGGACCCCGCCACGACGAGGCCAACAATGTCGGCGGCGGGTGGGCCGAGGAAACTGACCTGGGTGAGGTAGGAGGCGTCCCGAGTGTCGGGCGCCGGCGAAACAGTGAGGGCCCCGCCGGCGAGCGCCGCGGAGGCGTTGAGCGTGGCGGGGGTACACGCGGGCGCCACGGTGGCGGAGATGGCAGACGTCGCGTAGGTCGCGGACGTCGCGAGCACGACCAGCGCGAAGAGGAGGACCACGGTGGCGGCCCTGACGACTGCAGCTACTCTGAGGACTCTTGCTGACGATGGCAAGCGGGGGAGGATACGGGGGCGAGCAGCGATGGGCGGCGCTCCAGATCCTTGGGGCCACGTCGCAATATCCCGACCCAGCCCACCCTGAGGTCCGCCCCACCGCGGGTGCGACGCGAGCCCTTAGTGCTCTGGCTCGGAAGTTCGCCGACGTATTCGTGGTCAGGCGGCTTGGGCGGTGGGCTGGGCGAGTCGCTGGGCGACGCGGTCGAGGTCTTGGCGGGTGAACTTCCATTGGAACGGGGCGGCGA
>JBARJU010000043.1:0-5329 GCA_049800435.1 Solirubrobacteraceae bacterium | reverse complement strand
ACGTCTGGATGCGGCCGATTGCCTTCGCGAAGCTTTGTCCTCGGGCTCGACGTGGCACCACCACGTCTTCGCCCTTGCGTCCGCGCCTCGCTCGACACTCGACCACCCCAGCCGCACATCCCTTCCGAGATAGGCCCTTAGGTGGGAGCCCGGGCTGGTGTAGCGATGTGACATCTCTCATCCGATGCTCACCTGGGCCTAAGGGGAACACTCGAGACTTCACACCATGTTCGCGCGCGAAAAACACCCGCGGAGGCGCTGGCTGCTCTCAGGAGCGGTCGCGGTCATGCTCGCCGCAACGGTTGCGGGTGTCGTGCGCCACGACGACTTCGACTCCGATGCCGAGGTTTCCCGGCAATCGAGTCTCTCCGGTCACTCGGCGGCGGCCTCCAGCCCCCAGGGCGCGGTGCCCGCGTCTGCTTCAGGCCCGTGCGGAGCCGCGAGCGCCGCAGCGATCGCGAGTGTCGACGCGACGGTTGCGCGACGGATATACGGCGGAGAGTTGCGCGGGAGCGAGGTGAGCACCGACATATCCCGTATCGCGGGAGATCGCGAACTGGTGAGCGCGCTTGCGAGCTCCAACGGCGCGAGGGTGGCCTCGGAGGTGCACAAACTGGTGTACACGCCCCACTGGCACATCGTGCGCTTGCGCGTCCTCGAGAACGGCCATGCCGTGGCCGACGTCGGCGGCCCCTACATCATCGCCCCGGTGTCTGGCGTACTCAGATTGAACGGCAGCAAGGTTGGAAGCTTCGTGATGTCCGTCCAGGACGACGCAGGCTACATGAAGCTCGTGACGCGCTTCACGGGCACACCGATCGACCTATACAGAGAAGGCGCGCTCGTAATGGGCACCCTCCAATCCGCGCCGTCCTCGGTGAGCACCGGTCAGTCGATCGCCGTAGCCGGCCGCACATACCGAGCCCTGGTCCTCAACGCGCTCGCATTCCCCAGTGGCACGCTGCAAGCCAGGCTGTTCGTGCCCAAGCCCACGAGCGCCCAAGCGAGGCGCAGTTGCGCTGCCTTGAAGATCGCCGCGTGGGGCAACGTCGTGAGGCACGTCGCGAGGCGCTACTCGCCCCTCTCCGCACACTACGGCGATTTCGCGGGCACTTTGAAGGGTGCCAGCGCGGGCCTGGTGTACGTGAGGGCCGGCTCCAAGCGGCTGGTGGGCGGCGTGAGCCCTGCTCGGATACCCCACAGCGGCACGCTCGAGTATCGCGGGCGCTCATGGCTGGTGTTCTCGTGGGAACCGGTCCCGCCTGCGCGGATCTACTTCCTGGTGGCGCCCGGCTAGTCCCCGTGCCCGCGCCGCGGGCCCGCACGGGCTGATGAAAATGCCGCAAGTTGCGGGAATCGGGGGCTATTTTCCTGTCAGGACTTGTGCTTCGCTTCTTGGCTGGGAGTGTCGCGGCCACGTTCCACAGGCAACCGACGAGGAGCGGAGATCTATGAGCATCGACGTCAGCGGTATCAAGGAAGGGCAGCGCAATATGTGGACGATCGGGGACTATCCCGACATCGCCCGCACGCTCACGGGAGTCGCCGAGACGATCCTCGCGCGCGCCGAAGCCGGGCCGGGCGTGAGCCTCCTGGACGTGGCCACCGGCGCGGGCAACGTCGCGATACCCGCGGCCCTCGCCGGGGCCGATGTAACGGGCCTCGATCTAACACCGAGGTTGCTGGAGGTGGCTCGCGAGCGTGCCGCGGAGGCCGGCGCGGAGGTGAGCTTCGTCGAGGGAGACGCGGAGGAGTTGCCATTCGAGGCCGACTCCTTTGACCGTGTCACCTCGTGCTTCGGCGTGATGTTCGCGCCCCGCCAGGAGCTGGCCGCGAGCGAGCTGGCGCGTGTCGCGCGTCCGGGCGCCACGATCGTCGTCACGGCGTGGACCCCTGAGGGCCTCAATGGGCAAATGTTCAAGACCGTCGGCTCCTACATGCCCTCGCCGCCGCCCGAGCTCAAGCCACCGGTGATGTGGGGCAACGAGGATCATGTCCGCTCCCTGTTCGAGCCGACCGGCGCCGAGCTCACGTACGAGCGTCACATGGTCACCTTCGAGCACGACTCCGCGGTGAGCTGGTTCGAGTACAACGAGCGCGTCCTCGGCCCCACGATCATGGCCAAGGCGGCACTCGAGCCCCAGGGTAGGTGGGACGCGCTGCGCGAGGACCTCGTCAAGCTCTACACCGACGCCAACGAGGCCGGGGCCGGCGCATTCCGCGTTCGCGCCGAGTATCTGCTGACGGTTGCCCGCATGCCGAGCTGAGCAATGGATCGGCGGTTTGGGCACCGTCAGGATTTGATGGGCCCGATTTGTTACGCGGAACCGGTTGGCCCTTGTTTGGCGGGCGGCCGAGGCTGGGTCTGCCTCCGAATTGCCTCCGTGACGTTCGGTCGAGGTTGAGACGCCGGTCCATTCTCCGTCCGCAGCGGCGCTCATGATGACGCCGTGCCCCGCATCAGCTTCTTCTACGGGATCGTCGTGACGATGTACTTCTACGACCACGATCCGCCCCACTTCCACGCCGAATACGCCGAGTACCACGCGGCGATCGTGATCGGCAGCAACGAGGTGCTCGTGGGCAGTCTCCCGAGTCGCGCGCTCAAGCTCGTTACTGAGTGGGCGAGTCTGCACCGCGAGGAGCTGGAAGCAGACTGGCAACGGGCAAAGGACGGAGGTTCGCCCGAGCCCATCGACCCGTTGCCGTAAGATGAGCACATGGAGTTCGTACGCGTCACCTCTGCGGACGTGCTTGGTCACTACAAGCTCAGGCTTGGCTTCAGCGATGGCAGCACACGCGACGTCGATCTCACCGGGGAGTTGCATGGCCCCGTGTTCGAGCCTCTGGCCGATCCCGGGTACTTCGCTCAGGTGCAGGTAGACGACCAGCTGGGCACCGTCGTCTGGCCCAACGGAGCCGACCTCGATCCCCTCGTGTTGCACGGGGACTTTGAGCCGGCCTCGCGCCTCGTCCACCACTGAGCGGCGACAACCGATGAAATCGCACCCCACACCGTTGCGGTGAGTTAGCGGCGTCATGGCCGTCCCGGCTTTGCGTCCGGAAGCGAGACGACGGCTGAGGACTTGCCTGCGGTTGCTCGCTTGATGCGCTCGCGCGCCAGGCGCTCGGACGGGTGGCCGTAGAGCCGCTGCACGAGCGCCCCGCCGTCTGTGTGGCCGAGCTGGTGAGCTACGTCCTGGGCGGGTAGTTCGAGGTCGTTGAACAGCCACGAGCCGCAGAAGTGACGCAGCTCGTAGAAGTCCATCGAGGGCTTGCCAAGGCAGCAGCGAACCGGATGCCAGTAGTAGTGCTGGGTGCGACCGGTCAGGACGCCACCCTTCTTGCCTCGGAAGATCATCGCCTCACCGTCCACGGGTCGCGGCATGGCGAGCAGCCCAGCCTTCGCAGGTGCGGTGAGCACGATCGTGCGCGTCTTGCCGTTCTTCGGCAGCTCGAAGCTACGGGTCGAGGCCGAATACTGGCGTTCAACGTGGATCTCATTCTCTCGGATGTCGATGTCCGACCACCGGAGTCCATACAGCTCAGCCGGGCGCATACCGACAAAGCCAGCCATCAAGATGAGTGCGCGAATCGCGAGCGCCACCTCGCCTGACCAGACCTCGACCGCATACGCGGCGAGCTGATCGACCTCATCGAGAGTCAGCACGTCGATGTCCTTACGCCCTCGCGATCCTCGGAGCCGAAGGCCGGCGAACGGGTTGGTATCAACGAGCCCGACTCGGCGGGCGTCCGAGAACATGGCGCGAATACCGCCAAGCGTCCAGCGATGCTCACCCATCCATTCGAGCGCCAGTTCCACGCTTACATCGCGGAGCGGCATCGCGCCATGTGTTCGCCCGAACAGTGCGACCTGCTCGCGGTAGGCGATGTTCGTGGACTCCTTCTGCCGGGGGCGTAGCTCGAGCCATCGCGCCGCCCACCCTGCGACGGTTTCATCGCCGCGCTTGCCGCGCCTGCGGGCGACGTCCTGCTCGGCCCGCCGGCCAGCCTCGCGAGCCTCTGCCTGGCTGTCGAACGTGCCGACATATCGCTTCCTGCTGGCCACCGTCGAGTCGTAGACCTCGACGGCCCAACGCTTGCCGCGCCGACGAACGGTCATGACCGCGCTCCCACCCATGCCTCGCAGTCCGAGATACGAAAGCGGATCGAGCGTCTACTGAGCCGCAGGCACGGCATCCCGCTCGCAACCAAGCGCTCGATGGTCTTCTCGTGGACTTTGAGATGCGTCGCAAGCTGGGTCTTCGTGACCCACGGCTCGCGATCCTCAGCGAGCGGGAGACGCAGGACCCTTGCACGGTGGGCCGCTCGCGCATCCAGGCCAGGAGGCGAGCCGAAGCGATCTGATGGGTTTCGTAATCCCATAACAAGGACTATAGGCGACTGCTCGGACGGAAGTCTTTGTTATGGGATTACGGGCTGGGTCGGTCCCCGTGATACGCCTCCAAATCGATGGAGACGCCTGGCACCTGGAACTCATCTGGATGGGCGTCGAACGCCACCCTGAAGAGACGTATCCGCCTGTAGATCGCGGAGCGGCTCATACCCAGCCGGCGCAGACCCTCAAAACCACCCTCCAAGTGCCAGCACAGCCAGAAGCCCATGAGATCGGCCGTCATCGGCGCAGCGATCCGTTCAACGACAGGCTGCAACGGCGGGCCAGCGACCTGATTCACGGCCTTGGCGTAAGCGTCCCAAGCCCGGCGAGCCATGCCCTTCCCCTCGGGGGACTTCATGCGGTCGGAGCGGAAGTCCTTGGCGGGCTCGGTCATTGCAGTCCCAGACTAGCGACTACCGTAGACACGGGTTGTTCATAGACCGCGGCTTGTTGGTGGTCTTGGCACCGGCGCGCGGTATGAGTCGAGCACCACGATCAGAAGAACGTCCGTTGCTTTTTCGCCACTTATGTAATCGCTTGGCTGCGCCGATAAGTTCGGGTGCCGACGCATAGGGATCATCCCTGGGAGCGCGATAGACGTGCCGCGCAGGAGCGTGCTCGACGAGCTGGTCAAGCTGGTCAAGCTGGTGGTCCTCCGCGAGTGCCAAGTCGTCCGTCGTTTGAGTGGTCGGCAGGAGCGGTCGAACGAATGGGCTCTCAGCGCGGACGTAGACGTAGGCGGTGGCGTTGGCCGAGGTTGATAGTGTCGCCGTGGGAACGTCGAGCCGTGTGGCTGATGATTGGGGTGATCTGGCTGTGGTGGCATTCTCGCCATGGTGGACCCGGTTCTGTCTGGTTCTTCTGGTGATGATCTATCGCCGTGTTCCTGGGATCTGATAACGGCGTGATCTACGGAATCAAGTCAGGGGC
>JBARJU010000042.1:0-2189 GCA_049800435.1 Solirubrobacteraceae bacterium | reverse complement strand
GCTGCGCTCGCTAGCCGACGAAGGGGTCGCCATACTCGCCAGCACGGGCGAGTCGACCGGCCTCTCCGAGGCCGACCGCGGACTGGTGCTGGGAGATGGGGAGCTGCGCGGAGCGCCCCCGCTGGAGCTGGCGCCGGTGGTGGCGCTGCGCCGCGGTAGCGAGCGGCGGGCGATCGGGTGAGCGGGCGCGGGCAGGGATGCGTCGCACGCGGCAGAGGGGCTCGGTGAGCCTGCTCGAGCTCGACGGCGTCGTCAAGCACTACTCCGGCGCCGGGGAAGAGGTGCGGGCCGTCGACGGTGTCAGCCTGCTCGTCCAGGAGGGCGAGATGGTCGCGATCCATGGACCCAGCGGCTCGGGCAAGACCACGCTGCTTCTCTTGATAGCCACGCTGCTGGCACCCGATAGCGGTTCGATCCGCTACCGCGGGCGCACCCTGTCTTCGCTGTCGGAGGGCGCCACATCCGAGTACCTGCGCCGCGACGTCGGCTTCGTCTACCAGAGCTTTCAGCTGATGCCACGCGTCTCGGCGCTGGAGAACGCATCGCTCAAGCTGCTGCTCGGCGGCGTCGGACCGCGCAAGGCGCGTGCCCGCGCGCGGCCTTGGCTGGAGCGCCTCGGCCTCGGCGAGCGCATGAACCACACACCCGAGCAGCTCTCCGGCGGCGAGCGCCAGCGCGTGGCGATCGCGCGCGCTCTCGTGGGCGACCCCAAGCTGATCCTCGCCGACGAGCCCACCGGCAACCTCGACAGCAAGCGCAGCCTGCAGACCGTCGAGCTGCTGCGCTCCATCGCCCACGAGCAGGGCGCGAGCGTGGTGCTCGTCACCCACGACAGCGACGCGGCGGCGCTCGCCGACCGCGACTATACGCTGCGCGACGGCAGACTCGTCGAGGGCCGACTCCGCGACGCGGAGCCCGAGGCAGCCGCCTCTAACCCCCTGCCGGTGAGCTGATGCGCCCTTCCGCGCTGCTGTTCATGTATAGGCGGCGGCTGAAAGCGCATCGCGCGCAAGAGCTGTTCGCCGCGATCGGGATAGCGATCGCGGTGGCGCTCGTGTTCGCCGCGATGCTCGCCGAGAGCAGCATCTCGAGCTCCGCCGGACGCGTCGTGCACACCGTGATCGGGCCGGCCGATCTTCAGTTGCGCGCACGCGGTGACGGTGGCTTCGACGAAGCTACGCTCGCGCGAGTCAAGCGCCTGCCTGGCGTAAAGCAGGCCGCGCCGCTGTTGGAGCAGACGGCTACGGTGACCGCCGCGAGCGGACGCCGCATCTCGGTCGAGGTGGCCGGCACCGACCTGCGCCTGGCGGTGCTCGACGGGCTCGCGGAAACACTGCCGATCGGCTCACTCTCCACGAACGGGATCGCTCTCAGTCAGGCAAGCGCGCAAGCGCTGGGGATGGGGCGCTCTTCCTCCAGACGCGCCACCGTCTCGCTTAAGCTGCGCGGGCAGGCGGTTACGCTGCCCGTCTCGGCGGTACTGGGAGCGGAAGCGGCCGGCGCGCTGGCACGTTCGCTCGTGACCGTGATGCCATTGAGCCACCTGCAGCGGATCGTCGGCCTGCGCGGCAAGGTCACACGAATCTTCGTGCAGAGCGAGCCTCGGCAGAAGGCGGCCGTGCGCGCTGAGCTCCAACGACTGTACGGAGGGCGGCTGGAGGTCGCCCCGGCCGACGAGGACATCGCGCTGCTGCGCCAGGCGCTCGGCCCCAGCGACCTTGCCAGCGGGCTGTTCGCCTCGATCGGCGCGGTGCTCGGTTTCCTGCTCGCCTTCAACGCGATGCTGCTGACGGTCTCCGACCGGCGCCGGGTGATCGCCGACCTGCGCATCGCCGGCGCCAGGCGCGCGACCGTCGTTGAGATGGTGTTGTTCGAGGCGCTGTGCCTCGGCATCCCTGCCTCGCTGCTAGGCCTGGGGGCCGGCTACCTGCTGTCAACCGGCGTCTTCCACCAGTCCACGAAATACTTGGCCGAGGCATTCACGCTGTCGGGCGGCGCCGTCGTGAGCACGCGCGCGGCGCTCCTCTCGTTGCTTGGTGGGATTCTGGCCACCTGCCTGGCCTCCGCCGTTCCGCTGCTCGATCTGCGCCGCGGGCGCGCGCGCGACGCCATCTACGAGGAGCGCGGGGACCCGGGAAACGCATTGAACCGCACGTTGCGCGTCCGGCTGGCGGTTTCGGCGCTGTGCC
>JBARJU010000041.1:0-2635 GCA_049800435.1 Solirubrobacteraceae bacterium | reverse complement strand
GTGCTTCGCCGGCCCCGCTATGCAGCTGGCCCGCGCCAGTGCTCGCGCTGCGCAGGCCGCTCTGTAGCTGCTTGGCGCCGCTACCCGCCTCGCCCAACCCGGCGACCAGCTTGCCCAGGTCGCTCTTGCCGCCACTCAGTAGCTTGCCCGATTCGTTCAGCGATGTCGGCAGCTTGCCCAGCGGCTTGGTCTGGCTGCTCAGCGCCCCCGGGCCGGCCACGGAGGCGACTGAGGGGTCGCGGGCGATCTGTTCCTGGAAGGTGTCCAGCTTCGCGAGCGTCGTCGCCGTCGTGATTGGGCCGCTCCGGCTGACGACGATCATGTTGTATGGCGTCGGCCACCCCGGGCCCATCACCCGCGCTACCTCTTCGAAGGACTGCCGCGCACTGTTGCCGGGCGGTAGCTCGCTCACCCCGGGTGGGCCGGTCTGCAGCGAGAACACCGGCACCGCCAGTGCCACCAGAACCGCGGTCGCCAGCGCGCCCGCCAGGACTGAGTGTCTGCGCACCCACGCGCCGGCGCCGACCAGACGGTCCCAGTCGCGAACGACACCTTTCGGGGCGATCCAGCCGATTGCGATGCGCCGGCCGCACAGTACCAGCGCCGCGGGCATCACCACGACGGCGGCACCCACCGCCAGCGCGCTGCACAGCAGCACGCCGATGCCCAGCGAGGTGAGGATCTTCGTGGGCGCGATCGCACTCGCCAGCAGCAGCGCGAGGATCAGGCCCGTGCCCGCAAACAGGATCGCGCGGCCGGTCCCCGCGACGGCCTCGGTCGCAAGCTGCGCGACCCCGGCGGCAGTGTGCGTTCGGGCCGGGCCACGCTCGGCCCCCGCGGCCGCCTGCGTATCGCGATACGCGACCCGCCCGGCGGAGCCCCTCTGGGACGGAGCCCCATCCTCCTCTCCCACCTCCTCCTGGTGGAAGCGGTCGAGTATCAGCAGCGAGTAGCCCACGCTCAGCGCCAGCCCCGTCATCGACGCCAGCGCCACGGCGATCGGGTCGATTTCGATTACGCGGCCGAGCAGCGCCATCAGGCCGAAGGCGGATAGCACCACGCCGGCGCCGATCGCTGTCACCGTCACCGCGGCCAGCGGCGCGCGCAGGCCCACGAGCAGCAGTAGGAAGAGGATGCCGAGGGCGATCAGCTCCGAGCGGCGCGTGGTCGAGAGCGCTTCGTTCTTGAGCGCCCGGTCGATCGAGGGTTGACCGGTGACGCTGGCGTGCACCGGCGCTCCGATCTCACGTGCCACGAGCGCTTCGATCCGCGGCTGGTCGGTGTTGACGACATCCTTTTCGGGGCGATCCACCGAAACGACGATCATGCCCGCGGTCGCGCTCGGGCGAAGTCCCTCGGAGGCCGCGCCCGCGTCCCACGCGCTCAGCGCCCGCGTGCGGGGGCGCTTGATCAGCGCCCGTACCAGCTTCGGCCCCTGGCGGTTGAGCTGTGCGGCGGGGCCCTGCAGCAGGATCGGCACCAGCTGGGTCGGGCCGAACTGGGCATTGGCCAGCGACTGCGCGCGCGAGCTCTCGGTCCCGGGCACCACCACGATCGACGGCGACAGCGAGTGCGAGACGCCGTAGCCGATCGCACCCAGCACAATCGCGATCGCCAAGCTGACCGCCAGCATTGCCCGTGGTCTGCGAATCGAGATGCCAGCGAGACCGATCACTACTCTGACCGTAGGCACCGCGGGCACCCGGCTCATCGGTACGGAGTGCGTGCTCCGCTCAGTAGTTACATGCTGCTATTGACAGTGGGAGTCGCTCGGGGACGCACAGCTCATCCCGATCCCGATCCCGCGCCCTCGACGCGTCGCTTCAGCTCCCCGGGGCGCCCGTTGACGAAGATCGCGCGCGTCGCCGCCTCCACCGGGCCGCGGATCAGCATCCCGAGCACCCGCCCCGGATCGGCGTCGAGAGTGTATGTCGCGCGCGTGCGCCCGCCGCCGAGATCCTCGAGCTCCCACGAGCCCTCGACCGACCTCATGTCCCCCTGCTCCTGGGTCCACTCCAGGCGCCCCGGTCCCTTGTAGCTGAAGCGCATCCGCGCCTTCACGCGTCTCAACTTGAGGTCGTTCTCGGTCTCCACGAGCGTCGCGCGCCCGTCGGCGTCGCGTTCGAGCGCGGTCATCGCATCCAGGCCGCCCTGCCACTCGGGCGCCGAGAGCACGTCCTCGACGACCGTCCACACCTCCTCCAGAGGCGCCTCGATCTCGCTGCTCGCGGTACCGCCCAGGTGTGCCATCACGGTCTCCTTGCCTGCAAGCGCGGTCCGGTGCGGTGGGCGCGGTGGCGGCAGGACGGGTCGCCGTACAGCGTGCGCATGACCTCAGCCTCGACCTCCGCGTCGTCGCATGTCAGCGCGACGGCGATCTCACCCGCGTGCTGCCAGTCCGCGTACAGCAGGCTGATCGTCAACGACGATGGGAGGTCTGCGTCGGCGTGGGCAGTGCGAAACGTCCGATAGGCGGCCGCGGTGAGCGCCGTCGGCTGGACTCCAAGCGATCGGGCCGCAAGGTGCATCGCCCAAGCGGCGTCCCGGCGTGCCCGTGCGCGGTTGCGCGTCGCGGCGCCGACGCGGGGGGCATGGGAGCTCGTGGCCATCGCTGCTCATCCGACCGGCTGGAGGG
>JBARJU010000040.1:0-2682 GCA_049800435.1 Solirubrobacteraceae bacterium | reverse complement strand
AGCCGCGATGGCGCCGCGGGTTGCGTCGCGTGCGCGCGCCGGTTGCGGCGGTCGTCGTGCTGGGAGTGCTCGCCGCCGGCGCCTACCTGGCGCTTCAGTCGGTGTACTTCATCGCCACCAACCAGCGCGGCCTCGTGACGATGTTCAGGGGAGTCCCGTACGAGCTCCCCGGAGGACTCAAGCTGTACAGCAGCGACTACGTCTCGGGAGTGAGCGCCTCGACGCTTCCGGCGCCCCGGCGCCAAGCGCTGCTCGATCACTCGCTGCACTCCGAAGGCGACGCGGCCGAGCTGATGCGCCAGCTCGAACTCGGGCAATTGAGTGGCGGGTAGGCCGTGAACCGTCCGATCGTCCGCCTCTATGGTCTCGTGGTCGTGCTGTTCGCCCTGCTGATCGCGTTCACCTCGCGCTGGACCGTCTTCGAAGCCTCCTCGCTGCGCGCCAACGCCTTGAACAAGCGGGGTCTGCTCCAGCAGCAGCGGATCGACCGCGGCGCGATCCTCGCGGCGGATGGCAGCGTGCTCGCGCGCAGCGTGCGGGAAGCGGAAGGGACGTACACGAGGACCTATCCGCCCGGCGCGCTGTTCACGCCCGCGGTCGGCTACTCCTACCTCGAACGCGGTCAGGTGGGCCTGGAGCGCTACCGCAGTCCAGCGCTCAACGGCCAGACGGGCACGAGCGTTCAGAGCATCCTCGATCAGCTGCAGGGCCGCAAGTCCCAGGGCGACACGGTTATCACGACCCTCAAGCCGGCCGCTCAGCGCACCGCGACAGCAGCACTTGGCGAACACGAAGGTGCCGTGGTGGCGCTTGACCCGAGAACCGGGGCGGTCGAGGTGATGGCCTCCACCCCGAGCTACGACGCCAACGCGGCCGCCTCGCAGAGCGCCTTCGCGCGGCTCGTGCACAAGCCCGGCTCGCCGCTGGTGAACCGAGCCCTGGAGTTCGGCTATGCGCCCGGCTCCACGTTCAAGGTGGTGACCGCCACCGCCGCGATCGACTCGGGGCAGTTCACACCGGAATCGACTGTGGACGGGCGCAACGAAGTGCCGATCTCCGGTGTGCCGCTGAAAAACGACAACAACGAAAGCCTCGGGCAGATCACCCTCACGCAGGCGCTCGCCAAGTCCGTCAACACGGTGTACGCCCAGGTGGCCGAGCAGCTGGGCAAGCAGACGATGGCGCGCTACATGAGGCGCTTCGGCTTCGACCGCAAGCCGCAGCTCGATTACCCGGCCGAAGAAATGTCCTCAAGCGGCGAGTACCTGGGCGAAAGGTTGCTCTCGCCCACCAGCACCTACGTCGATGTCGGTCGCATGGGCATCGGCCAAGACAAGCTCCGGGTGACGCCCCTGCAGATGGCCGAGGTGGCCGCGACGGTGGCTAACCGCGGCACGCTGATGACGCCCCACCTCACCTCTGCCATCGTCGAACCGGATGGGCGCGTCGTCCAGCGCATCTCGCCGAAAGCGCAGTCGGTCGTGATGAAGCCCTCATCCGCGGCGGCGGTGACGAAGATGATGGAAGCTGTCGTGAACGAAGGCACCGGCACCACCGCCCAGATCCCCGGGGTCCAGGTGGCGGGCAAGACCGGAACCGCGGAGACCCAGATCGGCACGGCCATCAACAACGTCTGGTTCATCGCGTTCGCGCCCGCCCAGAACCCGACCGTGGCGGTAGCCGTGACGCTCAAGGGCGTACCTGGATTCGGCGCCGCGTTTGCCGCGCCGGTCGCCAAGCAGGTCATGGAAGCGCTGCTTCATGGTTGACGAGGGGACGATCATCGACGGTCGCTACCGCGTCTCCTCGCGCCTGGGCTCGGGTGGGATGGCCGACGTATACCTTGCCCACGACACGCTCCTGGGCCGCGAGGTCGCGCTCAAGCTGCTCCACGACCGCAACGCCCGAGATCAGGAGTTCGTCGAGCGCTTCCGTCGCGAGGCCTCGAGCGCCGCCGGTCTCTCCCACCCCAATGTGGTCGCGGTGTTCGACCGGGGCGAGTGGAACGGCACCTACTACATCGCGATGGAGTATCTGCCGGGCCGCTCGCTGAAGGCGGTCGTGCGCGAGCACGGGCCGCTCTCTCCGCCAGACGCGATCGACATCGTCGTGCAGATATTGCTCGCCGTCCGCTTCGCCCACCGCCGCGGAATCATCCACCGCGACATCAAGCCTCACAATGTGATCCTCGACGAGGAGGGGCGCGCGAAGGTCACCGACTTCGGGATCGCCCGCGCCGGAGCCTCGGACATGACGCTCACCGGCTCGATCATGGGCACCGCGCAGTACCTCTCGCCCGAGCAGGCCCAGGGCCATGCCGTCAGCGAGACCTCCGACCTGTACGCGGTCGGCGTGGTCCTCTATGAGCTACTCACCGGCGCGGTGCCCTTCGAGGGCGACTCGGCGGTGAGCATCGCGCTCAAGCAGGTCTCGGTCGAAGCGACCCTTCCGAGCAAGCGCAACCCGGAAGTCGGCCCGGCGCTCGACACGGTGGTCATGCGCGCGCTCGCGAAGGACCCATTGGCACGCTTCGCGAGCGCCGACGAGTTCATCGCGGCGCTCCAGCAAGCGCGCGAAGGGATCGCCCCGGCGCCCGCCTATAACGGCATCCCACCCACCCCGGACACCGGGGCGGCGCTGCTCGTGGAGCCGCCGCCGCCCGACGAGGGCTCTCCCGAGGAC
>JBARJU010000039.1:0-18796 GCA_049800435.1 Solirubrobacteraceae bacterium | reverse complement strand
TGGTGTGCTGATGGTCGCCTCAGATGAAATCGCCCCGCTGCGGTGCGATGTGGTCTGGAAGTTCGCTCGCAAGAAACTCAGGCTGATGGCAGCGGACGACACGAACGACAACGTCACCCCCATCGACACCGCAAGAACTACCCGCCGCGCATCGTAGACCGCGCCGATGCTCGCAATAAAGAACCTGAGCATGCACTACGGGGACGGAGACCGCAAGCTCGTCAGGGCGATTGACGGGGTGACGCTGAGAATCCAGGCCGGCGAGTTCGTCGCCCTGTACGGACCAAGCGGATCAGGCAAGACCACGCTACTGGACCTCATCGCGGGCTTCCAAACACCCACCGCCGGGAGTGTGAGCGTCGATGGCCGGGTCATCTCGGAGTTCTCCGAACGCGAACACGCCGCATACCTATTGCGGGTGCTCGGCATCGTCGGCCAACCGCACGAACTCATGTTTGGCGCAAGCGCTCAGGAAAACGCCGCCCTGAAGCTCCTGCGTCCAGACGCCCGCCACGCCTACAAACGGATCGAACCGTTGCTACACCAGCTCGGCCTCGGCGAGCGGATGAAACAACGTGTGAGCAAGCTCTCGATGGGCGAGCGCCAGCGAGTGTTGATAGCTCGAGCACTCTCACTGGACCCGAAGCTCGTGCTTGCCGATGAGCCGACCGGCCACCTCGACACCAACCGAGGCCGTGAAGTCCTCGAGCTCCTGGGAAACCTCTGCCGCGAACGCCAAACGGCGGTGCTGCTTGCCACCCACGACCCGCAGGCCGTTGCCTACGCCGACCGTGTTCTCGAACTCCACGACGGGCGTCTGCAACCCTTTGGCGCCGGGGAGATATCGACGGACGCTCCCAACCGCTCGCCTGTCACCCCATGAGCGACCGAGACAAGACACCCCGTACGCCGTTTTCGGAGTCGGGATTGGACACGGGCCGCCGGTGGATGTCTGTGGGCGAGATTCTTGGCGTCCAGCGGACATGGCTTCGATCTAGATCCGTGCTCGTTGCGGAGCTTCTCGCCGTCCTTGGCCTCTCTATCGGCGTGGCCCTGTTGTTTGCCTCCCAGGTTGCCTCTACGAGCCTTGACTCCTCCGTGCGTGAACTGACCAACCGGGTCGTCGGCTCCACGCAACTACAGCTCGACTCCCGGGACACGGAAGGCTTCAGCGAACGGCTCGTCGCACGGGTGGAGCGACTACCCGGCGTCAAGGTTGCATTGCCGCTGCTCGTGCAGCCGGCCACCGTGATCGGCCCGAAGGGCGAAGCATCGGTTGATCTGCTCGGCGTCGACCCGCGATTCGCCCGTATCGGAGGAGTCCTGCGGCGACTCAGCGCAAAACAGCTCGCGAGTCAAAAGGCGGTCGCGTTGCCGACATCCGTCGCCGCGTCGCTGGGGGTGGGGTCACTTGAATCGGTCAAGGTCCAGATCGCCGCGAGAGTCACGGAAAGCTATGTCGGCGCAACGCTTGGAACACGCGAAATCGGCGGGTTGGCCCAAAGTCAGATAGCGATCGCGCCGATTGCATACACACAGCAACTCGCCGGCATACCTGGGCGCATTTCACGTGTCTTCATCCAGACGCGCCCCGGCCAGGAAGCCCAGGCAAAGGTCAGCCTGCGGAGACTAGCCGAGCGAGAAAACCTGATCCTCACGCCGGCCAACTTTGACGCGCGCCTATTCGCGGTCGCCTCAGCGCCCGCACAGCAAGGAGAGGGATTGTTCTCGGCGATCTCCGCAATCGTCGGCTTCTTGTTCGCATTCAACGCGATGCTGTTGACGGTCCCCGCACGCCGAAAGTTGATCGAGGAAATGCGCGGTTACGGGACTGCCCGAGCCATGACGTTTCAGTTTCTTTGCTGCGAGGCGGCCGTGCTCGGGTTGCTCGCCGGTGCTATCGGCCTAGCAGTCGGTGAGCAACTGTCAATCCATTTCTTTCACGCCGAACCGGGATACCTCTCTTTCGCGTTCCCGGTCGGTTCGGCGCGACTTGTGACAGGTCCGACGATCGCCCTCTCAGTAGGCGTAGGAATGCTCGCCGCGTTTGCCGGGGTACTCGGACCCCTCCAGCCGATCCTTGCTCGCCCTTTGCGAGCCCCCGACGCCGTACAACACACGCCGCGTACCTGGACACTCCTGCTGCTCGGCACAGGCGTGCTCGGCCTCGCGATCACAACCGCCATCCTCATTCTCCGCCCGCAGGCCGCAGTCGCGGGCAACGTCACCCTAGTTATCGCGCTACTGTGCCTGCTGCCCATCTTGTTCGGATTGATCGTCGCCGCGTTTGACGTATTGCAGCGTCCCCTCGGAGCTACCTCGACGAGCCTCGCTCGGATCGCCCTGCGGGAACCCACAACACGGGGTCTGTCGCTTGCAATCGCCGCGACTGGAGCAGTGGCGGTGTTCGGCAGCGTCGCGATCCTGGGTGCTCAACAGAACCTCGAGCACGGGCTGGACAGGACGGCAAGCGAAGTGAACAACGTCACCAGTCTGTGGGTATCCCCTGCCGGAGTGAACAACACGCTGGGCACCACAGCGTTCCCAAGCACGATCGCGCCCAACCTGCGCCACGCAGCCGGTGTGCAGTCCGTCTCGATCTACCGCGGCGGCTTTCTCGACCTGGGGGCTCGTCGCACCTGGATAATCGCGCCGCCACGCACCTCGCCGCAGCCGATCCCCCCCGGACAGCTAACTGAAGGCAACTTCGCCCAGGCATCCGCGCGTCTACGCGGACACGGATGGGCCGTCGTTTCCGAATCTATCGCCCACGAAATGCACCTGCACATCGGCGAGCAGTTCACGCTCCCTTCGCCCCGTCCGAGCACGTTCAGGGTCGCCGCGCTGAGCACCAATGGTGGATGGCCGCCCGGAGCGATCCTGATAAACGCGAGCGACTACGCCGAAGCCTGGAAAACCGCCGCAGCTAGCGCTCTCATGGTCGCCCTGCGGCCAGGCGTGACTCCCTCACAAGGCCAACAAGAAGTAAGGCGAGCGCTCGGCCCTAATTCCGGCCTTGCTGTCCAGACGGCCGCCCAGCGCGCCCACAAGTGGCAAACGATCAGCCACCAAGGACTCGGACGCCTGACACAGATCGCCAAGCTCGTGATGATCGCAGCGGTACTCGCGATGGCCGGAGTAATGACCTCGATGATCTGGCAGCGCCGTGGGAACATCGCGTATGTCAAGCGTCAAGGGCACACGAAGGGCATCATGTGGCTGGCACTGTTCTTCGAGAGCGCGGTCTTGCTGGGGGCTGGCTGCTCGATCGGGGCGATGTTCGGCGCGTTCGGTGCACTCGTGATCTCACACGCGCTGGCGACGATCACAGGTTTTCCCGTCACGTTCTCCACGGGAACGGTGATCGCCGTTGCTAGCTTCACGATTGTCAGCACAGCCGCGCTCGCGATCGTCGCCGTCCCCGGCTACCTCGCGGCTCGCGTGCGAGCCACGAACGTCCCACCGACCTAGCAGCACACCCGACAGCGCACCCCTTAGCCGGGGTCAAGTCACCGCACTCGCCGCCGCGACCGCACGCGAGCTGTTTTGGGGGCTACGGGTTGTGTCCCGCGAGGTCGGGCACTGGCACGGGTTCGCAGCGACGATCCCGGATCGCGCGCTTCGCAGCGATGCACTGGCAGCGATCGCGCGAAAGCGCGCGAACATCGACGGAGCCGCCCTGTTCTGGACGATCCCGCGTACGCGGTCGCTGGCTCTGCTGCGGCTACTCGTCGCGTACGAGATCCTCGCCGACTACCTGGACTGCACGAGCGAGCGGGGCGCCCACGTCGGCATCGCCAACGGCGTACAGCTCCACCACGCGCTAGTCGACGCGCTGGACCCGACCACAGAGCCCCGCGATTACTACCAACACCACCCGTGGTCGGAGGACGGCGGATACCTGCGCGCCCTGGTGGAGAGTTGCCGTGACGCGTGCAGCCGCCTGCCGTCCTATCAAACCGTCACGCCGCTGGTGTTGGAAGCGGCCCGGCTCACACAGGTTCTCGGCATCAACCACGAGCCGGACCCGCAGCGTCGCGACGTCGCCCTGCGAACGTGGGCCGCTGAGCACTTCCCCGACCCGAGCGACCTGCCGTGGTGGGAGCGGACGGGCGGCGCGAGCGCCTGGCTGACAATCCTCGCGCTACTGGCGCTCGCTGCCGATCACGGCATCTCCGACGCTCACGCGCGGAAAGTGTACGCCGCGTACCTGCCGTGGGTGTCCCTCGCGGGCACGATGCTCGACAGCTACGGCGACATCGCCGAGGACGCCGCAGCCGGCGATCACAGCTACATATGCCACTACCCGAGCGTCGCGGTCGTCTCGCAGCGCATCATCGAAATCATCGAGCGTTCGCTGCGGGAGACTCAAGCTCTCCACGACGGCCATCGCCACGTCGTGATCGCCAGCTGCATGATCGCGATGTACCTCACGAAGGACAGCACGCGCACGCCTCAGTTGCGTGCCACGAGTGAGGTCATCGCGCGTGCCGGCGGCTCGCTTACTCGTTCCCTCGTCCCGGTGCTTCGCGCTTGGCGGGCTCTCTACAACCAACGATCCACATAGGAGGGTGCAAACGCACCATGATCCCGACTAACAGTTACACATACCAGTCTCGCCGCTCAATCTACAGACGGCCCCGAGCCGCAGCGAACGACCATCGGCACCTTCCGGCGAGCCTGCCCGTGCCCGCCGCCCTACAGACATTTGCGTTCTGGCGCACCCCGCACGCGTACCTTGAAATGTGCAGACGACGACTCGGAAGCACATTTATCATAAACGCGCTAGGCAAGCCGCCGATGATATTCATGTCAGATCCCGAAGACATCGAGGCGATCATCGCCGCACGCCCTGACGTCCTGCACCCAGGCGCGGGCGCCGCGGTAATAAAACCACTCGTCGGCCAGCGGTCATTCATGCTCCTAGAGGAACACGAGCATTTGACTGTCCGCAAAGCGATCATGCCCGCATTCCACAGCCGAGTAGTGGCCGAGCACACGGACATGGTGAGAGATGTCGCCGAGCGCGAGGTGGCGGCATGGCCAGCCGACGGGAGGTTTGCCGCTCACCCCTACCTCCGGGCGTTGACGCTGAAGGTGATCCTAACGACCATATTTGGCAGTGAGGACCCGCGACTAGATGAGCTACATACTCGGCTGCTGAAGATGCTCGCGGTAACGGGCAGCCTCGCGCTGCAGGAGCCACCATTGCGCCTGCTGCCACGGTGGCGAGGGGTATGGCGATCATTCCTTTCCGAGCGCGCCCATGTGGACAGACTGATGCGTACCCTAATCCGGGACGAGGTGCACGGTGCCGCCCGCGAGCGGGGTGTGCTAGCTCTCCTTCTCGACGGCCAGGGAAGCCGCGAGTGCGCCATGAGCGACGGCGAAGTACGAGACAACCTGATGTCCGTGATCCTCGCAGGACATGAGACAACCGCATCCCAGCTCGCGTGGGCATATCAACTGCTAGCTCACGACCGCAACGCGCTCACCACGCTGATGGACGAGATTGATCGCGGCGGCGACGCCTACCTAACGGCCACCGTTGAGGAGGTGATGCGCCACCGCCCCGTGTTCCTGTTCACCATCCCGCGCCTGCTCGCGAGACCCGTGGAGGTCGCAGGCCGGCTCTACCAGCCGCCGGGGCAGCTAGTTGGTTGCATCCATCTGATGCACCACGACCCCAGTCTCTACCCCGAGCCGCAGCGTTTCCGTCCCGAGCGGTTCGTCGACGCGCCGCCTCGGCCTCACGTCTGGATGCCCTGGGGCGGAGGCAGGAAGCGCTGCCCGGGGCACAACCTCGCTACGCTCGAGATGCAAACGGTCCTTCGCGAGACGCTGAAACGATGGGTGGTTCGGCCCGGCGGCAGGGCCGTGGAGACCGCCCGGTGGCGCAGCGTGATCGTCACCCCGGCACACGGCTGCCGGATCGTTCTGCATGACCGAACGGGCCGCCGGGTCGTGGGCTATCCGCAACAAAGCACGGCCACCCGCACTTAAATAACAAATATCATTTACTTAAGCGGTCTGAGAGTTTATTTAACTGAGAACTTTTTTCCACTGGCACGAATCGGCGTCATCATGTGCGCGTGGCGCACAGGAACCAAAAGCGGTCGGGCCTAGCCCGATGTACTCCCGGCGGCAGGCGAGACGCGCAAGTCCCTGCCGCACCCGAACGCCCATTCGGTCCCGGGTCGCCGGCGCCCGTGTTCCCCGGCAGGCCACGTTTCGGAACGCCGCCCCGAGACAGTCGGCCTGCCAGTGCGCCACACATCCGAGCCGCCCGCAGTAGGCCAGGGCGGCAACACACTAAGATGCCGCCGCCGAGTCCGGCCAGCAAGGTCGCGGAGGTATAGGCGTGTCGGCCAACGAGTCGTCGCTGAGGAGCGGCCCGTCGCGCCTGAATCAAAGCGGCATCGCGACTGGAAGCCGCATCCTGCCCGGCTTACCCGACCACAACTCGCGGCCATGCCGGTTGCGCCGGGACGCGACCTCGGCGTTGTCCTCTACGCCGTGAGCGACCACGACACAATGGCGGCGACGTGACACGTCCGCAAGGCCCTGTCCCCAGTCTTAAGGAGGGAAAGTACTCTCAGTCGCTTGAGCGCGGCCTAGCAGTGTTGCGAGTCTTTACACCAGAACGCCCCGTCATGGGCATCGCCGAAATCGCGGATGAGCTCG
Organism: Solirubrobacteraceae bacterium; assembly: GCA_049800435.1. Lineage (GTDB taxonomy): Bacteria > Actinomycetota > Thermoleophilia > Solirubrobacterales > Solirubrobacteraceae > Palsa-744. The sequence continues at coordinate 12,112 of JBARJU010000039.1, read as the reverse complement.
GAATGAGCCGATCCACCACACATCGCTACGTGATCAGTCTCGTCGCGCTGCGCTTCCTTGAGCAGGGCGCCTCGCGCAAGTACCGCCTGGGGCTCAGGGTTGCCGACCTGGGGATGTCGGTGCTGAATTCGACGGGCCTGCGGGAGTCGCGCGTACACCTGGAGGAGCTGTGGCGTCGAACCTCTCTCACGGCGAGCATCGCAGTGCTTGACGAGGCAGACATTGTTTACGTTGATCGCGCCCGGAGCAACAGCCGTGCGGAGAGCTCGCTCGGACTGAGCCCGAGAACTGGAACGCGACTTCCTGCCCGTTGCACGGCATTGGGTAAGGTCCTGTTGGCCCACCTCCCCGAGGCGCGCCTCCGAGAAGTGCTCCAGGAGATCACGTTCGATCCGCGCACGCCGAAAACGATCCTCACAAAGACCGCGCTCGTCAACGCGCTGGCCGAGACTCGCGAGCAGGGATTCGCTGTCAACGATGAAGAGTGCGCCGTGGCTGAGGTTGCGATCGCCGTGCCCGTGCGTCTCGGCTCAGGCGAGGTTGTTGCTGCGGTCGGTGTGGCCGCCCGTAGTGCGACGATGTCGTTGGACAGACTTGTCAGGGAGCACGTTCCGCTTGCGACGTCGACCGCTCTCAGCTTGACTCCGAGCCCCAGCTATGGCCGCGACTTCTGACGCGCACCGGCGCGGCGCGACGGACGCCAACGACGCTGACGAAGTGGACTTGCAGGCCCTCGCCGTGACGCTAGACGCCCTGCCCTCCACCGTCTTGCCGGGCGAGCTGGAGCTCTTGGAGTCTCGTCGCCCAGTGATCCAGGCGAAGCGACGCGCTCGACGTTTGAGAGAACGCTCCGAACGACCGTTTTACGTGAACACAGATGCCGCCTACCGCTATGGACTCGCTGGTCTCGCATATGAGAGCGCGACGCTCGGTTCACGCAGCGAGCTAATCGTTTGTAAAGGGTCAGCGATGGCGGAGTACCTTGCGATGCTGATGGCCATGGAGGACGCCGAGCAAGTTCTCGTAGGACCGATCGCCTTCCGTACGGACTCCTCCACTCTCGCCAATCTCTACACAAACGGCGCTCCGGACCTGGAGGAGTGCCGTGAGCGAATCAACGCGCTGCTCGATCGCCACCGGAACTGGTGGATCGTGCGGATCGGGCGCGACGCCAACCGCGAGGCAGACAAACTAGCCCGCCAGCCGTTCGACGACATGGGTCAAAACGGGCGAGAGTTCGCGCGCACGCGACATGAGAAGGAAAAGTATGGCTGTCAACAAAGGTAGCGATCGCGGGGGGCACACAGAATATGACCGGCCTCTTGGCGAGGCTCGCCGCCACGTCGCTGCTGATGTGCAGCGCGCTCGCGTGCTTGAAGCGATGGCTGAGGTTGTGGCGGAGAGGGGCCTACGCCTCGCAACGATCAGCGTCATGACGGAGCGGGCCTCTGTCTCGCATGCGACGTTCAAGAGGCTGTTCGGTGACTTTGACCAGTGCTTCGCCGTACTAGTCGGGCAAATCGCAACGCGACTGACAGACCTGATCTGCGAGGCGTTCGAGCGTGAGAAAGCCTGGCGTGACGGTGTGCTAGCCGGCTTGGAGGCGTTGTTGCTGTTCCTAGACTCTGAGCCGGCTCTGGCGCGCGTGGGATTGATCGAGGCTGTAGCTGGTCCTGCCGCAGTGATCAAGCATCAGGCGCGCCTCATCGAGCGCTTGGGGCTCCTCATCGACACTGGTCGCGATGCGCTGCCCATCGACTGCCAGCCGCCGCAACTGATGGCTGAGGCGGCGATCGCCTCAGTCGTGGGCATTCTGCGTGTGCGTTTGCGCAGCGATCAGGCGCCGCCGTTCATTGGGCTGCTCGGGGAACTGGCCGCTGTTGTTGTCACGCCTTATTTGGGGTCCACCGAGGCTGTAGAGGCCGCGAGAGCTGGCGCGAAGCGTGCTCAGCTGGTTGCGCAGGAATATATGGTCACGTTAGCGGATTTCCTTGTCCCGCTACCCAGCCAGCTTGCACGCGCAAACGCCCATAGGCTCCGAGCATGTCTGCTGTATATAGCCGAGAATCCCGGTGCAAGCAATAAATACGTGGCGGGTGGGATTGGCGTGTCGCATCTCGGCCAGGTTTCCGTCTTGCTCGCACGTCTTGAGGGCGTAGGGGTCCTCAGGAAGCAAGCTGGACGCGCGGGTCACCCAAATGCCTGGACGCTCTCATCGTATGGCGAACAGGTCGCGCGAACACTCACGCGCCGTTGAGGCGTCTCGACGGCTCAGAGCTGCAGGTCGCGTGTTTCGGGCCGCTCACCATTCTGCCGACATGACCTAATGGTACGATTACCATTCTGCTTCACTATTATAGATACACCACATTTATGATCTTACTCTGATCCACAGCAAATCCCGATAGGTGACCTTGCTGTGACATCTTGACGCCACCGGTTTGCCCACGTATAAAAGCCTCGGTGTCCTCATCGACCTTGCTTATCAAGTGCTCGACAGCGGCGCTCGTCGATCATCCCAGAGAGAGAGGTAGATCATGCCGAGTATCAGGTCCGGTCGGTTGGTTCGCGGATTCTCAGCCTACATAGCTGCGTCGTTCGTTGCGGTAGTTGCTTTGCTAACTGTTGTCGCGGTTGATACAGCCCGGGCCGAACCCCTTCCCAACGGCGTTCCTGGAAACTGGGCGCTGATACTCAACGAAGAATTCAGCGCCAACGGCCTCAACACCGCCCTGTGGACCCCGGAATGGCCGAGTGGAGCGATGTCCGGGCAGTGCACCTCGCCGAGCCTTGTGTCCCAACCGGGCAACGGCTACCTCTACTTGCAGGTAAGGGCGCAAAACAGCACGTGCAGTGGCATTAAAAATTCAAACACGGGCGCCCTGGTCGAGTCGAATCCGGCCGACGGCAAGCCCGGACACAGCGGCTTCCTGTACTCCTATGGCTACGTCGAATGGCATGTCTACATAGTCGGCTGGGGTGGAGAAGAACAAGGATGTCCGAGAGGGGGGTGCATACCGGACTGGCCGGCGCTATGGAGCTTCCCCGAGAACCAGGAAAACGAGATCGACACAATGGAGGGCCTGCACGGCAAAGCCTGCCACACCTGGCATCACCACGTTTCTCCGATAGAAGAAACACAAGGCTGCCAATCCGGCAGCTACGCGGGGTGGCACACATACGGCACGGATTGGGAGCCAGGCGTACTCACGTTCTACTATGACGGAGCAAAGGTCGGTGAAGTCAAAACAGGCTACATCAATTCCACACCCCAGTACCTGATCATGAACGAGGTGCCCCCAGGCTGTTGCGGCGGAGAACTCGTCGTTCCTGATGAAATCGTCGTGGACTATGCGCGGGTCTGGCAACACCCGGTGCCGCCGTCAGCGACGACTGGCTCGGCGACGAACGTGCAGGAAACGCAGGCCACGCTCAACGGCACGGTCAACCCCAACAGGTTCGATACGCACTACTACTTCCAGTATGGGCCCACGACTTCCTACGGCACTAACGCGCCCGCTCCTCCTGGGAGCGATGCAGGCTCGGGTACCAGCAGTGTGCCGGCGAGTGCCACCATCACTGGCCTAACGACGGGTACGGCCTATCACTATCGAATCGTGGCCACGAGCGCGGGCGGAACCACCTACGGCAGCGATCAGGAAGTCAGAACGCGAGGATCCCTGCGTTGGATCTTCTATAACGGTGGTGGCTCTCTGGAAGAGTCGTACTGGAATGGCTCTAGTTGGGGCTATGTCCCCCTCGGTCACGCGATCACCGGCAGCCCGGGGGCCGGGGTTGACGCCGCGAACCATCAGGACGTGTTCTATAACGGGGGTAGCTCTCTGGAAGAGTCGTACTGGAATGGCTCTAGCTGGGGCTATGTCCCCCTTGGTCACGCGATCACCGGCAGCCCGTCGGTTGGGATCGATGCCGCACACCATCAGTGCGTGTTTTATAATGGGGGTGGCTCTCTGGAAGAGTCGTACTGGAATGGCTCTAGTTGGGGCTATGTCCCCCTTGGTCACGCGATCACCGGGAACCCGGCTGTGGGTGTTGATGCGGCCGGAGATCAGTGGGTATTTTATAACGGTGGTGGCTCGCTTGAAGAGTCGTATTGGAACGGTAAAGAATGGGGCTACGTGCCGCTCCACCACGCGATTGTGGGGAGCCCGGCCGTCGCGGTCGATTCAGCAGGCGAACAGTTTGTGGTCTATAACGGCGGTGGCTCGCTTGAAGAGTCCATATGGAACGGTAAAGAATGGGAATATATTCCTCTGCACCACGGGATCACCGGGAACCCGTCAATTGTAATCAATCCACACACGCGGGAACAATGGATCTTTTACAATGGCGGGACTTCTCTTGAAGAGTCAGCGTGGAACGGTAAAGAATGGGAATATGTTCCCCTGCATCACGCGATCACTGGAAATCCGACAGCGGTTGCGAACACGGGCAACCTCGAATAAGGAGCCAGCGTCTGGGAGCGGCCTATAAGCTGATCTTGTATACTAGCATCATGATTGCTCGGTTCGCTGACAAGTTGCGCGCGCGGCGCAATGGTGCGCAGCTTGGTGGTGGTTCGGTGCCGGAAGTCGTCGTGCCTGAGCGTAGGCCCGAGTCACAATGGTTTTGGGAGCACTATGACGAAGCGGCAAGCCAAATCCTGGAGGCCTTTCAGTCTGAGGGACGATCGTTGAATGGCAAGGTAGTTGCTGATGTTGGTTGTGGCGATGGCTTTATGGACTTGGGTGTTCTGCACAAGGCCCGGCCGCGCAGGTTGGTTGGCTTCGACGTGAACTTGACGAACCGAGAGCACCTGCAGCGGCGCGCACATGAGGAGGGTGTTGATGCTGCTGATCTCGGTGGCCTCGACTTCGAGCAGTCGACGACCACTCGAATTCCGGCCGAGGACGGCGCCTTTGACTTTGCATTCTCGTGGTCTGCGGCTGAGCACATCTCGCGGCCCATTGAGGTTTTGACGGAGATAAAAAGAATCTTGTCGCCCGCAGGCGCATTTTTCCTCCAGCTATGGCCGTTCTACCATTCGTCTAAGGGCTCGCATCTCTGGGAGTGGTTTCCAGAGGACCACCATCATCTGCAGCGGGCGGAGTGCGACATCGTGCAGGAGCTTGAAGTTAGCGATGTAAAGCCTGCTGACTGGACTAAAATGATGAGTCGCGAGTTCCAGCATCTAAATCGGATCACCGTGGATGAGTTGCAGCGCTCGATGCTCGCGGCCGGCTTCGTGGTGCGTCGGGTGGAGCTATTGACGGGCGCAACAAGGCTCACCCCTGAGCTGGGGCGCTACTCGTGGCTCGATCTCGGCATCGGCGGAATCAAGCTCATTGCGACTCCCGGTTAGCTTTCCGCCGGCCAGTCAAGTCCTTGTTGCTTGCAGGGGTGATCGCCGAGGTCGATGATCGCGGTGTTTGCGGCGATCGGGTTGCGGGCGCTTGGGAGGTGCCGGTCAGGTCGGCAGGCTGATCAGGCGCCGTCGTGCGGCAGGCTTTCGTGTGCGTCGTGAGGACCGGCGAGAGCGGGCGGGCGGCAAGCTAAATTGCGCCGTCGTGCGGCATAGCCGAGAACGCCGTCACCGCCCGCAGTCTCGCCTTGCGCGATCGTAGCGCCATCGTCGTAGGGCTCTGTTGGGAGTGAAGTAGTGCCCAGCAGAGCCGGCAGGCGTGGCGTGCCAGCGCGACGCGGGCCTGGATGCCGTTCATGCCGCGCTCGTTGAGTTCGGCCAGGCGCTGCTGGAAGGAGGGCGCGAACTGGCCGAGACCCCAGGCGATGCCCATCAGTGCGTCGCGATGTTCGGGCAGCCCGGTGCGCGAGATCGCGCCGCGCTTGCGGACGCTGGCCGATTCGTAACTGGCCAGCGCGAGCCCGGTCGCGGAGTAGAGGTGCTCCGGTGTGGGGAAACGCTCAACGGGCAGAGTGTGCGCGGCAAACGCGGCGGCCCTGACGGTCGAGACGCCGGGCATGCTGGTGAGCACCTGTCCGGCGCTGTTGGCGAGCAGTGGCTCGAGCTGCTCATCGACGAAGGCGATGTCGCCGCGCAACGCGAGGAAGCGGTCGAGATCGCGCTCCAGTCGAGCCGAGCGCAACTCGGCGTCCGGCGGTGGCTCAAGGCACTGTTTCCAGCGCTCCGCCCAGAAGCGGGCGGTCCGATCGCTCAGGCGTCCACCAGCGCGTGCCTGCAGCGAGCGCGCCAATGGAGCTCGCCCCGGCGAACGCCACCGCAGGCCAGCGCCGCGTGCCCGGTAATCCGCCTGGTGCGCAGTGCCCCCCGCTCCCGGCCCTGTGGCTGATAGGGACGGGTGCGAGGGGCGCGCGGGTCCGTTAGGCCGCGAGGCTGTAGCGGCGAGGCTTGGTACTGACTTCGCGCACCTGCCTTGTGCGGGCTAGCCGGACAACTGGCGGAGCTGGGTTATTCCGTTTGTCCTGAATGCTTCTTCTATGAGGGGTGGGTGCCGTCGCGAAGCCGGAGCCTGGAGGGCGGAGGCGTAGTGAGGGCACCCACGGCGCCGTATCCGGGCCATCGCGCGCGTCACTGTCACCGCTTGCATGGCGCGGTCAGGCCGCTTGCCTCTCAGCAAGACCATCCCAGCTGACGTAGTGCACGCGGCTCGCGCGCCCGTTTTGGTCGAATCTGACGCCCTCATCTATGAGTCGGCGAACACACCCCGCGGTGGCGCTGGCTTGACGTCTCCACGCGGCTGGTATGCGCCCCCCGGGCTTCAGGACGCGATGCGGCGCGGGAAAATGTGGCAACGTCGCGGCGGCACGTTCGACAGCGGGTGCTGCTGATCTGGTGCCGTGCACCGCGAGTGAGATGTCGTCGTAGGTTGTCCACTCGCCGGGCTTGAGGAGACCAGCCATCCGTGGGTATGGGTTCGACTCGCCGCGATGGGCGGGCGTAAGCCGCCATCGCGAGGGCTCACCCACAGCTGAACGGAGTTCTTCTACGACTCCATGTTTCTTGAGCGCTTGCAGCGCCGCGTGCGTATTGGCGGTGTCGTAGTCGATGTCGCGCGCAATCTCACTGACACGCATCCCGTTATCGGTGTTGAGCGCAGGCAGGTCGGCGATCTCCTGCTGACGCTTGCCGAGGCCGAGACGAGCCAGGCCGTCGGCTTCCAGTTCGGCGTGCGCGGCGGCGAAGTCTGTCAAGGTCATACCGACCTCGCGAGCGAGCGCGGCCACGGCGGTTATGTCATAGCTCATCTATTCCTCCTCGGATCGATGCTGGCTCCTCGCCTCAAATGCCGGAAGGGGGCGAGGAGCCGGCTCGTGGTTGGCGTTGCGCGATCACGCCGCGATCTGGTAGCGGCGGGGCTTGTCGTTGACTTGGCGTACCTTCTTGGCGCGCGTGAGGCGAGCGAGGCCGTTTCCGACTGCTCCTGATGATCTTTGCAGGGCCTTCGCCACGTCGCCCGGCCCGAGGGGCTTGGCGGGGTGCTCCTGCATGTAGGTGAGGATCAGCCCCTCCAGTTGTCCGGGCTTCAGGCGCTCCCCGCTGGATGCGGGTGTGGCGCTCGCGGCTGGCTCGGCATCCTTCTCGGGCGCGGCGTCGGGTGCGGGCTGGGCGGAGGCGAGGGTCCAGCGGTCGGGCAGCCGGCGATTGCCGTCCCGGCCGCCCTCGGTGCGGCGAACCTCACCGTCGCTCTCCAGCTGGGCGAGTAGCTTGCCCGCCGTCGAGCGGCCGACGTCAGCGCTCACCGCGATCTGCACGACGGTAGCCCGCGGCTCGACTTTCAGCACCTCGAGGATCGCCTGCTTGGCGGGGGGTGTCTTGGTCTTGCTCATCGTGATTCTCCTTTGTCGGTCGCCTCGGTTGAGGCGAGGGACGTGGACGTGTAGCTCGACTCCAGAGGAAGTTCAAGTCCTTCGCGAGCACAATCTCGGTCTGCTCGCGCGGGTGGCTGGCGCGTTTGCGCGCATTGGGCGGGAAAGGGCCCCTTGGGCGGCTCTCGCGCCTCGTGGGTGCCTTGGGGCCGGGTTTAGCGGGCTGCTGCGTAGCGTGCCCAGTCGCCGGCGGCGAGCTGGGTCCAGTCCTCGGCGGTGGTCTCGTCGAAGCCGAGTAGGTCGGCGAGGATCGCGGCGGTCAGGGTCTTGGCGAGCTGCAGCGCGGCGGCGTTGCGCGCGGCGCGGCCGGTGATACCGAGTCTTCTCAGGCGGCGGCGCATCGTCTCCTCGTGGATCGCGGTGTCGAGCCGCAGGCCAGGGAATAGCCATCTGGAGTTGAGCTTGACCCCGGTGCTGGCGGGGCCGGCCTGGCGGTCCTTCAAGCGCTGGACGAGGGCGTCGAGTGGCTCGGGCAGCAGCAGCGGCTCGCGGCCGAGGCTGATGAAGAGCCGCCCGTGGTGGTCTTGGACGTGGTCCTTGGTGAGCAGTACCAAGCGGCTGATCGGCTGGGCGAAGAGCAACACCAGGCACCCGGCAACGCGGTCTGAGAGATCGAGCGACTCGTCATCCAGGAGCCTGCGGACCAGTCGCAGACGCTCGCGTGGATCGAGCGGGTCGACGTGCCGGCGAGTTGCGGGCGGGGGCGCGGTCAGCCGGCGGGCGATCCCGCGGCGGGTGGCCCAGGCGATGAAGATGCGGATCCGCGTGCGCTGGCTTGATCCCTCGGTGAGCCAGTAGTCCAGGTGCTCCTGGCGGAGATCACCGAGCGTCATGTCGTGCTGTGAGAGCCAGGCCAGCAGGTCAGCCGCGACGCGGATCAGTGTGCGCGCGTAGTGATCTGCGGTGCGCTTGACGCGTCCCCGGCGCTCTGAGCGGGCGAGCTCGTGCTGGACCTTCCAGGTAGCGAACGTCCGCAGGGCAAGCCGGTCAGGGCCGTCGGGCACACGCAGCACCTCACGGTCGATGAACACCGCGAGCGCGGCTGACTGCCCGTGGCGCTCGTCGAGCGCGCGGTGGCGAACCAGCGCGGCGCGCAGGAAGATCGTGCTCTGCCCACGATCGACGCCGTCGAGCGCCTCATGGGTGAGCGCCAGGGTGCCGGCGAGCAGTTCGAGGAGCGTCTCATAGCTCTTGCTCTTGCCCATCCACCTGAGCACTGTGTATGGCTTTGGGTTCTCCGCGAGCGCGGCCAGGTAGCCCTTCAGCGCGGTCACGGTCGCGGGGTCACCCTTGCGCGCGAGCTCGTCCAAGCGCTCGCGTAGCACGCAGCGTTCGCAGCGACCGGCGAGATAGTTGGTCTCCTGCGCGCCGCAGCCACCGCAGACCTGGCGGACCTCCTCCCCGGCGCAGCGCTCACAGACCCCGGGCTTGCTGAACGACGGCCGTCCCTGCCTTTCGCACGAAGAGCAGGTGATCTTCGACTGGAGTCTGCGCCGCCAGCATGACGGGCATTCAGGACCGCGCGGGGTGCGGCCCTCGACCGGCGCGAGGACACCACAGGAGACACACAGCTTGCGTGGCCTTGAGCAAGCTTGGCAGCGCGGCAGTCCGCTCGCGCGGCTTCGGCGACAGTGCTTGGTCTGCCCGCAGACCGAGCACTGCGTCAGCAGGGACCAGTCCGGGGAGCTCCTCGGACGGCAGGTGTGACACACCCACACGCCCGTGCTGGCACCACCGCACGGGCGTTCCTGCCCGCAGACTGAGCAGACCGCGATCGGATAGACATACGAGGAGCGCTTGTGGCTCACCGCTGCCCGCCGGAGGGCCGGATCCGGGCACGCTTGGGCTTCAGATCACCCACGCCCTTGGCGCCCTGCGCCTGCTCACGGGGTATAGCCCTCGCGGGCTTGGCGGCCAGCTTGATCAGATCGTTGGGGGTGCAGTCGAGAATCTCACAGAGCACCATCAGCGTGTGCAGGTTCAGCCGCTCCGGCTTGCCCGTGAAGAGTCGCCACACCTGCGACTCCGACAGGACGACACCGCGCTCTGCCAAAAGCGGGGAGAGCTCGACGTAACTATGCACACCACGCTCGAACAGCAACGGCCTGAGCCTCCACTCGTAGTCGATCTCGCTCACTACCTCCTCTCCTCTCCGAGCTGCGCGCGCAGCGCGCGACTCATCGCCTCGTTCTTGTAATCGCCGCTGACGCCCGTGTAGAGCGCGGTCGTCGAAGCGAACCGATGCCCGACCTGCATCCGCACGAACAGCTCATCCCACCCATCCTCGATCAGATGAGTCACATAGCTGTGACGCAACGCATGCGGAGTCAACTCCCCCGGCAGACCCAGCTCGTCGCGATACTCCGCGAAACGTTCTGAGACCTGCTCGCTGGCCAGCCGCGCGCCGCGCTCGGTCAGCCACAGCGCGGGATGACCCTCAAGACCGTAGAGCGGCCGAACCTCCTGCACATACTGCTCGACCACCTCGACCGACCAGTCAAAGACGCTCAGCACCCCGCGGCGCTTCGGCGCGCTGCCCCGCGATGCCTTCCCGTAGCGCACGCTCAACATCCCGTAGGCGCCGAACGACGAACGGTGCGGATTAGCAGAAAAATCCGTGACATCGAGCCGTGCGGCCTCCTGACGGCGCAACCCCCACGCATAAATCGTCTTGAACAGCGCCGCGTCACGAAACGCTGCCAGCGCGCCCTTGCGCCCCCGCGAGCGCCGATTCGAGACACGCGCATCGCAGTAGTCAAAGAACACCACCAGCTCCTCCCGCGTCAGGGGCCGGCGATCCGGTGCGCCCTCGTACTCAACGACATGACGGATCATGTTGCGCTCATCGAGCACCTGCACCGGGCGCTCACCAAACTCCGCCTCGCAGATCGCCACCCACGGGTAATGCTCGTCCGTCAGGTACTCAAGGAAAGCCCGCAGCGTCGCCTGGTAGCTGCGCAGCGTCCCGACCGCCCGGCGCTTCGGCGGGCTCGCGAGATCCTCGAGCCACTCATCGACATGGATCGCCCGCCACTGCCACGGCCAGAGCCCCGTCTCAGCCCGAAACCGCTTGACGAGCTGAGCGCCCCGCTGCTTGGTCTCCTCAGCCAAATGACGCGCCGCCTGCTGGCGCAACCAGCCCGTAAGCGCCGCCTCGAACACCGCCTCGCCCATCCGCAAAGGCCGCACGCCATCCCCGAACACCAACGCCAGCAAAGCCTCCGCGCGGCCATCCCCGACCACCCCGGCCGACCCTCCAAACACCCCCGCCTCGCCTTGCATCAGATGAAACCATACTCGCATCAGATGAAAGCTGGGCTGCCAGCCCCAAAACCCCCGCACCCTCCGATAACTTTCACTCCAATCCCGTCCAAACAAGCAAGCGCCCAGGGAATGGGCGCCGCAAGAAACCCGCACTACGCGGCTTGCGTCAGATGCAATAACCGCGCTTTGAGGCAGTTGCCGACCGCTCCGGAGGAGCGCTCGAGGGCCTTCGCGACGGTCGTTGGCCCATGCGGGCCGCTGTCGGCGTTCGCCTTGAGGTAGGCGAGCACGAGCGGCTCGAGCTGGCCCGGCTTCAGCCGGTCGGCGTCCGCTGAGGGCTTGCCGTCGGTGGCGCTCGCGGGCTTCGCGTTCGCGTCGTTCGCTGCGGGCTGCTGGCCGGCCAGCGACCAGAGGTCGGGCAGCCGGCGCTTGCCGTCCCGACCACCTTCGGTGCGGCGAACCTCACCATCGCTCTCCAACTGGGCGAGCAGCTTGCCCGCCGTCGAGCGCCCGACGCCAGCGCTCACCGCGATCTGCGCGACGGTCGCTTGCGGCTCGACCTTCAGGACCTCGAGAATCGCCTGCTTGGCGGGCGGTGTCTTGGGCTTGCTCATCGTGATTCTCCTTTGTTAGAGCCCTTTCCGGGCCTTTGCGGGTGGACGTGGTAGCTCGACCCTCGGGGGAAGTCAAGTCATCTCTTTCGGCGGCGGCGACCGTGTTCGCGGGATCCGTAGCACCGGCCCAACACAGGCTGCCCACGGCCATCGACACATCGACAGGTGCCTTCCGGGGCTCCCGGTAGCCCGTTGCGCGGAGGTGGCGCGCCACGGTGCCGACAGCGCCTCGCGGCGGCTTGGGCGCCCGCCGCGAGAGGACTTGACTTCCCCCGAGGGTCGAGCTACTAGCATGAAACTGCGTGCGGGTAGCCGTCCGGTCCGGGTCGTAGCTTCGGCTGATCGGGACGGGGGCTTCCCTGGAGCAGATGTGAGGGCAGGCCGTTAGA
>JBARJU010000038.1:0-10117 GCA_049800435.1 Solirubrobacteraceae bacterium | reverse complement strand
CCACCCTGGCGATGCTCGACGACGCCGCCTACATGCGACTCGCCTCGGTCACCGAGGAACTGGCGGCCGGCCTGCGCGAGGCCGCGGCCGGGTCGGCCGGGTCCCGCTCGGATGGGACTGGCCCGGGGGGGATCCCCATACAGGTCGTCAGCGCTCCCGGATTGCTGACGGTGTTCTTCAGCGAGACGCCGGTATGCGACCTCGCGGGCGCGCACGCGTGCGACCACGAGGCGTATGCGAGATGGTGTCGCGAGCTGCTCTCGAGAGGCGTGTACGCGCCGGCCTCGCAATTCGAGGCTTGGTTTCCATCGCTTGCCCACACCCCCGAGCAACTCGAGCTCACAATCTCCGCGGCAGCCGCTGCCTTTGCGGAGCTGACATGAGCGCCGACCCGGCCCCTCTCCGCACAACAGTCGCTCGCCAATCGCAGGACCGCGTGCGAGCCGGAGCCTCGTTGGAGCGGCTGAGACTGCTGTTGTTGGACGAGGGCGGCATGATGGCAAGCCTGGTGGGCGCGGTCTCGTCGGGGGGGCGCGCGATCGTGGGACCCCCCGAGGCTGGTCCAGCGCAACTCGCGGGCCTTGGGCCGCGAGTGGACGGGCGCGCCGCCGACTACGAACTACTCATCGAGGCGATCTACGAGGGCTATCTGCTGCACTACCGGACCCCCCGCGTCGTGCAAGCGCCCGAGAACGACCTGGCCCTGCTCGCCGGCGACCGCCTCTATGCCCTCGGCCTTGCGCTATTGGTGAGACTTGGCGATGTCGAGGCCGTGGCCGAGTTGGCGGATGTGATTACCCTTAGCGCTCTCGCCCAGGCAAGCGGCGCCCCTGAGTTGGCGGATGCTGTGTGGAGGGCTGGCGCCCGAGCGGTCGGGTGGGGCTCGAGCCCGCACCACGAGCGTGCCAAGGCCCTGGTCAGGGCTGCCTCGCCCGACGCGCACGATGCGATGCACAGTCTCGGCCTGGAGTTGAGGGCTCGTTGACGAGCCCGGGGCCCGCACACTCGATATTGTTCGCGCCGTGTCCGACAAGCACAGCAAGCACAAGTCCCGTTACACGACTGACAGGCTGATCCCGGGCGCCTTCGAGGGCGAGACCGTGACTCGGCGGCGATTCATGACCGTCGGCTCCCAGGCTGCCGGCGGCATCGCGGTCGCCTCATTCGCGCTTCCGGCGCTCGGATTCGCGGTCGGTCCGATCTTCAAAGAGGCGCCCCACACATGGGAGAGCGCCGGCTCGACCGACCTTTTTGGCGAAAACAACTATGTGCCGGTCGTGATCACGCTCACGCCCGGGATCGGCGAGGCCGGCAAGACGACCGTGTACGTGCGCCGGCGTAACGCCTCGATCGACACCGACAGGGCGGACAGAGACAGCCTCTTCATCGCGATCAGCTCGCGCTGCGCTCACCTCGGCTGTCCCGTGCGCTGGGTGGATGCCGCCGAGCGCTTCATCTGCCCCTGTCACGGCGGTGTGTATGACCTACTCGGCCGTCGCGTCGGGGGGCCGCCCGTGAGACCGCTCGATCGCTTCTACACGCGTGTAGTGGCCGGGCAGGTGCAGATCGGCGCTCGCTACAGCGTCAACAGCGAGCTCGAACGCTTCTCCCCGCGCGATCCCGGGGAGCCGATCGACGGTCTTGGCCAATATATGTTCCCCTCGCGACCCTCGGCGAGGAAGTAATGGCAAGGACTCCCAAGCTGCCTGCCCCCCCACTGCCCGCAGCGCTGAAGGCGCCCCCGCCGCGCCCTGGCGAGGCAAACGGCAAGCTCACGCCGGGCGACCATGCCAAGGAGGCAGGCGCGAGCGTCGTCGACTGGGTGGACGAGCGCACTTCGTTGAGTGGGGGCGCCCGCTGGCTGATGTTCCGCAAGGTGCCCAAGGGCACCAACTGGTTCTACACGCTCGGCTCCGCCACCATGTTCGCGTTCCTCTCCCAAGCCGTGACCGGCGTGTTCCTGGCGATGTTCTACCGTCCCGACCCCTCGGGTGGCGCCTACGAATCGATCCGTCACATAACCAACGAAGTCTTCCTCGGCCAGTTCGTGCGCGGGATGCACAAGTGGGGCTCGAGCGTGATGGTGGTCCTCGTGTTCCTGCACATGGGCCGCACGTTCTTCTTCGGCGCCTACAAGTATCCCCGCGAGCTCAACTGGGTGATCGGCGTGGTGCTGCTGATCCTCACGATGGCGATGTCCTTCACCGGGTATCTGCTGCCGTTCGACCAGCGTGCCTTCTGGGCAACGGTCGTGGCCAATAACATTACGGCCACCGGTCCGCTGCTTGGGCCCTACCTGGCCGATTTCTTGCGCGCGGGCCCCGAATTGGGCGCGACGACCCTGTCACGCTTTTACGCGATCCACATGCTGCTCGTACCCGGGCTACTCGCCGCACTGATCGGCGCCCACCTGTACCTCGTGGCCAAGCTCGGCACGACCGCTCCGCCGTGGCTGAAAGCCGAGAAGAACCACGAGTTGCGCGAGGCCGACGCATGAGCGCCGCTTGGCGGAGGGGCGCGCGGCGATGAACAAGCGCGAGAAGGAGCAATACCTCCGCGAGTACTCGATCCAGAAGGCCCAGGGCAAGCCGTTCTTCCCCTACGCCGTTATGAAGGACTCGCTGATGGCGTGCGTGGTGATGGCGTGCATCATCGCCATGTCGCTCGTTCTCGGTGCGGAGCTTGGCTCCAAGGCCAACCCGACAACCACCACCTATGTGCCTCGTCCCGAGTGGTACTTCTTCTTCCTGTTCGAGGTCCTGCGCGTGGTCAAGCCGCCGAGCCTCGTGCCGCTCGCGACGATCGGGGTGCCGACCCTCGGCATGATCCTGCTGTTCCTGCTGCCCTTCTACGATCGTGGCCCTGAGCGACGACCCGAGAAGCGCCCGATCGCGACGCTCACCGGCATCTTCGTGATCGGGGCGATGGCGCTGCTCACCTATCAGGGCGCCAACGCGGGCTCGCCCACGGCGATCGAAATGACCACGCCGCCCGCAATCGTGCAAGCGGGTGGCAAGACCCTGGCCGAATACGAAGCGGGCAAGCAGGTGGTGGCGCAATCCGGCTGCCTTGCCTGTCACAAGATCGGGGAGAACGGCAACGACGGGCCCGGCCCAAACCTGACGCATATCGGGTCCCCATTCCGCCTGGCCGCGGCGGGGATCGCCCGCACGCTCGTCAATCCGACGGCCCCCATGCCCTCTTTCAAGAACCTACCCCCGCAGAAGTTCAGGGCGGCCGTATTCTTTCTGTCCCAGCTTAAGTAGCTGGCCGGCCGAGTAATGCCTGCTCGGCAAGACGCTCACGCGAGGACCGGCCGGTTGGAGTCAGGCCAGGTACAAGCGATGTTCGACCGGGTTGCAGGGATCTACGACTTGCTGAACACGGTGATGACGGCGGGGTTGCACCACCGCTGGCGCTCCCGTGCCGTCGATCTCGCGGGCGTCGGACCCGGGAGTCGCGTGCTGGACATTGCCACCGGTACGGGCGACCTGGCGATCGAGCTCGTGCGGCGCGTCTCGCCGGGCGGTGAGGTGATCGGCAGCGACTTCTCCGAGGGGATGCTCGATCGAGCGCGCGTCAAGGGCGAGCAGGCGCTGCGGGAGATCCCCCCGGGTCCCTTGGCGAGCAGCGGGAACGGATCGTCTCAACCGCCGGCGAGCTTGCGCTTCGAATGGGCAGACGCACTCGAGCTTCCTTACCGCGACGACACGTTCGACGCGGCCACCGTCGGCTTCGGTGCACGCAACTTCTCCGATCTCGGACAGGGGCTGGCGGAGATGGTTCGCGTCGTGCGCCCCGGAGGGCGCGTGGTCGTGCTCGAGATGACCACGCCCACACACCTTCCGTTGTCGCTCTTCTATGGCCTGTGGTTCGATCGCGCGGTGCCTCTCATCGGCAGGGCGGCGGGCGCCCTCGCTCGCCTGAGCTCGCGGTCTGCGAGCTCCTCAGAGCAGACGACGATCGCCCAGGCCTACACCTATCTGCCGAACTCGGTCAAGCGCTTTCACTCTCCAGAGGCGCTCGCCGCCGAGATGAAGCGCGCGGGGTGCACGGATATCCGTTATGTGCTGATGGCGGGCGGCATCATCGCTGTCCACGGCGCTACCGTCACTGGGATTGGAACCACTTGAGGACAGCCGTCAAGTCGTGAGACCCGGGCCCGCCGATGAGAGGGGGCGGGGGACGATGACCGCTGTGCACTCACCCACCAACACCGCCGCCGACGTCGAGGCCGTCGAGGAGATCATGCGCCGCGGGGGGCGGATGTTGCGCGAGCGTATGGAGCACGTGGAGGCTCACCTGAAGCACGTGAGCTCCGAGGCGGGCATACCGCTTGCCTCGCACGCGACGGCCACAGTGCTCGCGGGCGGCAAGCGGCTGCGCCCATTGCTGGTGGTGCTCGCCGCGCAGTCGGCTGGCGGTCCGGAAGAGGGGTCCGCCAGCGAGCAGCGTCTCGTGCGAGCCGCGGTGGCCGTCGAGCTCGTGCACTCGGCCACGCTCGTTCACGACGACCTCATCGACGGGGCCAGCCTGCGCCGTGGTCGTCCGACGGTCGCCTCTGAGGCCGGCCGCGCCGCCGCGATCGCCACAGGCGACCTGCTGTTCTCACGCGCCTTCGCCGAGCTGGCTCGCAATGAGGACTCCGAGCAGCTGCGAGCCCTCTCGGACGCGAGCTCGGCACTGGCCTCCGGAGAGTTGCTTCAGCGCGAGGACGCATACGCCTCAGATATCGCCGAGGGGCGCTACCTGGAACGCTGCCGCCTGAAGACAGCGGCCCTGTTCGAAGCGGCCTGTCGGCTCGGTGCGCTCGTGGCCGTCGAGCGCAGTACGGCGCTGGCCGCCGCACTCGGTGAGTTCGCGGGACGGATCGGGCTCGCCTTCCAGCTACTCGACGACGTGCTCGACGTGTCGGGGCCCTCCGAGAGAACGGGCAAGGCGCGCGGGACCGACCTGCTCGACGGCACCGTCACGCTGCCGCTGATCCTCGCGCGCCAACGCGACGAGCGGATCGCGGCGTTCGATCTCGCGACGCTCGCCGGCCCGCGGCAGGCCGAGAGGCTGTGCGAGCGGATCGCCGCCACCGGCGCGCTCGAGGAGACACGCGAGCGAGCTCTGTCGATCGTCTCAGAGGCAAAGGCGTCGCTGCCCGCCTCGGCTTCAGACGGACGATACGAGCTTCTCGACCTGCTCGCGGACGCGGTTGTCGAGCGCTACTACTAAAAGTCGCTCGGCCCGATCAGGTCGAGTTGCAATGCGCGCGCGAAGATCTCGATCTCCTCGACCATGTTCGCGTGCGTGAGTTGCTTGAGATCGCTGAGCAGTGCTCCGGTCGCCTTGTCGAGCTCCTCGTCGAGGTGTTCGACATGCTCCTGTCCAAAGACTCCCTCGCGCAGCATGTCGCAGTCGGGACAGCGCATCAGGATGTGCCAGCGGCCGGGGGAGTTCTCGACCCAGTCGAGCGGGTGAACCAGTCCGCCGGCGCACCGAGGGCACACGTGAAGCGCCTCGCGCGGTGCGCTCGCCCGCGAATCTCCAGTCAATGGGGTGGCCACGGGAGTGTCGCTGCTCGCCCGCGGCGCGCCCGGCGTCCACTCGCCGGTGGGCTCCTGGCCGCCGTCGAGATAGACAACCTCGATCTCCCGACCTCCCGGAAGCTGGACGTGACGGTGGCTGCGATGGCGATTGTCCTCTTGCATTGTCTCTCTCTCGCCTCATCGACGCCCTAAGCGGGCGGCTTTAGCCTTCCTTGGAATCTCTGGAGACCTGTGGGCGCCCTGCGTATCCCGTTCACTGCTCGGCGGCACGGTGATAGCTTCAGATGGCTATGGCGACGGCAATCCGCACCATCGACCACGAAAAGCGGCTCAGCGTGGTGGACCATCTCGAGGAGTTGCGCGCACGCTTGATCGTGAGCGCTGTCGCGCTGGCGCTCGTGTTCGGTGTATGCCTATGGCAGAACCACGCGTTGCTTGAAATCGTCAACCGCCCGCTACATAGGCAGACCGAGCGTCAGGTGCTCCGGGGCGAAGGCCCGGCAGGGCAGACCTGGCTCGCCCAGAAGGCGGTGCTGGAAGTCACCGAGGACACCCAGGCGGCAGTACGAGTGCTCAGCGCTCCGGCGAGTGGACTGCCGGCAGCCACGAGGGCCCGGATGGCGGCCCTGATCCCCCGACTCCAAGCGGATGTCAGCAGGATTCCGCGCATTCCGCGCGGCATCGATCCAGTGACCCTTGGGCCCGGCGAACCGCTCACGGCGACTCTCACCGTGGCGCTCTATTTCGCGGTGGTGCTCTCGCTTCCCGTGATCCTCTTCGAGCTCTACGGCTTTGTGATGCCGGCGTTCAGCCCGAGGGAGAGACGCCTGGTGATGCCACTGCTGCTCTCCATCCCGTTCCTGTTCGCGGGTGGGGTCGGCTTTGGCTACTTCGTCGTGCTGCCGGCGGCGGTGCGCTTCCTACAGAACTTCAACAGCAGCCAGTTCAACGTGATGGTGCAGGCAAGTCAGTACTACAAGTTCGCCGCAACCGTGCTGCTGGCCATGGGGATCTCCTTTCAGGCGCCCGTCGCGATCCTGGGGGCCGTGCGTGCCGGGATCGTGACTCCTCGCCAGTTGCGACGCAACCGTCGCTATGCGATCCTCGCGTGCGCGGCCGTGGCTGCGTTCCTGCCCGGAGACGCGTTCACGCTTGTGCTCGAGACGGTCCCGCTGTACTTGCTCTACGAGGCGAGTATCCTGATTGCGTCGGTCATCGCGCGAAGGGATCTGGCGCGAGCGACGGCTGAAGGGGAGGGGCGCCCTCCGGAGGACCCACCATCCTCGCGGGGTGCATCGGGAACGCCCGGACCCTCGAAGCCATCGCCAAGCGGAGGTCCCGAGGGCGCACAGGCGCTTGCGGGGAGACCGAACGACCCATCCAAGACCACGGCCCAAGAGATGATCGACCACATAGACCCTGAACTGTCCAACTGATGCTCTTCGATCTGAGAGCACGTGGCCGTCGCCGCACCGTACAGGTCGTATACGTCAGTCTCGCCCTGCTGTTCCTCATCGGGTTCGTTGGGTTCGGCGTCGGCGTCGGTGGCGGTGGCGGCAGCAGCCCCGTCGAAGCGATATTCGGAAGCAAAGAAGGGTCTAACAGTTCCAGTTACACAAAACAAATATCGGCTGCCGAAGCCCGGACTCGCAAGGCTCCCGGCGAAGCGGCCGGCTGGGCCGTCCTAGCCGACGCCCGCCTGCACCAGGCCAGCGGTAGCGAATTCTACGACGAAGCGACCCAGCAGTTCACCTCCAAAGGCAAGGAACAACTCTCCAAGGCAGCCGACGCCTGGAACCGCTATCTGGCGCTCAGTCCGAGCAAGCCCGACATAAAGGTGGCGCAGGACATGCTGAGGGCCTTTGGCGAAGAAGGCCTCAATCAGCCGGCCGCGGCCGTTCAGGCGATACAGCTGGTGATCGCGGCTAAGCCACCGACCGCCGCTCTGTATGGCTTTCTCGCCAAGTACGCCTACCAGTCGAAAAACACGCGCGTCGCCGATCTCGCATCGAAGAAGGCCGTCAGTCTCACGCCTGCGAAGGATCGCAAGCAGGTCGAAGCTCAACTCGAACGGCTCAAGGCGAACCCCACCGGCAACCCCTCCAAGGAAACCTTCACGGGCACCACCAACGGCAAGGTGTATACCGTCAAAGTCGGGTCCAAAGGCGAAGGCACTGTGCTCAAATCAAGCCCCGCCGCACCAACCACGAAGACGTCGACCGCGAAGAAATAGTCGGCCGGGTGAGAGCGTGTCGGCGCCACACCAAGCCGCGCCAGAGCAAGCCGCGCCAGAGACCCCGCCGTATACGGCTCGCCTGCTGATCGATTGCGCCGATCGGCCTGGAATCGTCGCGGCGGTGTCGGGCTTCCTGCTTGAGCAGGGCGCCAACATCGTCTCCTCCCACCAGTACTCCTCCGACCCGATCGGGGGACGCTTTTATCTCCGCACCGAGTTCTTCCTCGACGGGCTCGCCGAAGATCGCGAGAGCTTCCGCGAGAGCTTCCACGCACAGGTGGCCCTGCGTTTCGCGATGGATTGGGAGATTCGCTACTGGGGCGAGCGCCAACGGGTGGCGATCCTCGTCTCGCGCTATGACCACTGCCTTGTCGACCTGCTCTGGCGTTGGCGGCGAGGGGAGCTCGAGGCGGAGGTGGTGGGAGTCCTATCGAACCACCCGGACCTCGCCGAGGAGGCGGCCTCCGCGGGAGTCCCATTCCACCATGTGCCGGTCGCCGAGGACTCGAAGGAGGGGGCGGAGAAACGGATGCTCGAGATCCTGCGCGGCAACGTGGACCTGATTGTGCTCGCACGCTACATGCAGATACTGAGTGGAGCGTTTCTCGATCGCGTAAGCGCACCAGCGATCAACATCCATCACTCGTTCCTGCCGGCGTTTGCGGGCGCCAATCCCTATCAAAGGGCGCGGGAGCACGGAGTCAAGCTGATCGGCGCCACCGCGCACTACGTCACCGCAGAGCTCGACGGCGGGCCGATCATCGAGCAGGACGTGGCGCGCGTGGACCACCGCCAGAGTGTGGGTGAGCTCGAACGCATCGGCCGCGACATTGAGCGTCTCGTGCTCTCACGCGCAGTCTCGCTGCACCTCGAAGATCGCGTGATCGCCGACGGCGGACGCACGATCGTGTTCTGATCGACCGCGGCCCTTCAGGGTCGTGCCGGCTTGGCTAGAATCCTGCGGACACCGGCCCTCGGGGGTTGGCGCCCTCACGGGCCGTTAGCTCAATTGGCAGAGCAGGGGCCTCTTAAGCCCAAGGTTGTTGGTTCGATTCCAACACGGCCCATCGGCGCGATCCTCAGTGTTTATCAGGCATTTCGCAGAACGGCCGCTCGATCTGAGCGGCCGTTCTGCTGCTTGGGTACCATCTTTGGGTACCAAACGGCGTCGTAGGATGTGCCCTGAGCGCCCAATTCGGCCCGAAACCGGCGATCTCTATATCAGTTCTGTTATGCTTGCAGGGTGCGCGCGCGCGACATCATCGTCATCACCCGCCGCCGTGCCGGACTCACTCAGCAGGAGCTTGGGGGGCGCCTGGGCACCTCGCAGGTGACGGTTGCGCGGTGGGAGAGCGGCGCGACCGAGCCCAAGTTCCAGACGGTGCAGGAGGTCGTGGCGGCGTGCGAGCTCGATCTGACGCTCGGGCTCGCCACGGCGGACGAGGGCTCTTGGACGTCTCCGATCTACGAGCAGCTTGCGCGCGAGCCGGCGGAGCGTGTCAGGCACCTGAGCCGCGACCGCTTCGATCGCGTCGCGGCGCTTGAGCTTGTCGCGGCGGTTGGCCTGCGGGCGGTAGTCGTGGGGGAGGTCGCCGGGGCGCTGCACGGCTGGCCGTTGATCCTCAGCGATGAGGGGACGCTTGATCTCGTCGTGCACCCAGAGGATCGAGCATTGGCTACGGAGACGGTCCTCGCCGCGTTGGCGGCACCCGATCGCGTCCGTCTGCTTGACGCGCCGCCCGGCACCTACGGTTTTGCCGACCTCGTGCGCGCTGCGATCGAGGTCACGGTCGGCGGGAGCGCCGTGGAGGTGACGGGGCTCGTTGACCTGCTGCGTATCGCGCTAACCGATCCCGCGCCGTATAGCCAGCGGTTCGCACTCGCCCTCGATGCGACGCTGCAGCTCACCGCGCGCGGCCTGAGCCCCACGGAGAACGAGCCCGCGAGTCCCGTCCGAGCGGCGCGCCCGCGCCGACTCAGCTTGCCAGTGAAGCGTCGGTCATCCGAGGCGTGACCGTAGCTGATCGCCGAGCCTGCGAAGATCCACGAACTCCTGCCTCTCTCCAGATAGCCGCGACGCCTGCGGACGGACGGGTGCGGAGTACTTCTCGCCCTCATCTTCACGAGCGGGCGAAGGGCTCTCAAGGCGATGCACGGCTAGCTGTGCCACCCGCGATCCTGGGGTCAGGCATATTGGACTGTCTCCCTCGTTGACGAGCTCTAGCGGGAGTTTCCCGCTTTTCGACCGACTCGGCCGCTGATCGCCCGTAAACACTGGAGATTCGCGGCATCGGAGCATGTGACCTAATTACCCTCCGAAGACGGCCGAGGCAGGAAACGGAGC
>JBARJU010000037.1:0-3288 GCA_049800435.1 Solirubrobacteraceae bacterium | reverse complement strand
CTTGGCGAGCAGGTCGACCTCCAGGCGCCCGCCGGCGCCCGCCGGCGAGATGTCGAGCGAGCCGCGCACGGAGAAGCCGTGCTGGGTGGCGGCCAGCAGGGGACCACTCACGATCGGCGGGCCGGGGGGCGGTTCGGGGGGAGTCGTGGTTGTCGGAGGAGGGGGCGGCGGTGATGTGGTCGTGGTCGGCGGAGCAGGTTCGGGCGGGGGCGATGACAGCGACATGGTCGTGAACATCTGGTCGCCGCCGCGGACTTCTTCCGATGCGTTCTTCGCCACCAGGCGGAAGTGGTACACCTTGCCCGCCACCAGTCCGGCCAGTTTTTCCGACGCGGCGTGGTTGGCGTGGTCTTCGCCGGCGGGAGCTTCGGCGGTCACTTGCCCGTAGCTGCTGCTCGTGCCCCATTCGAAGAAGGAGCTCGTCGGCTTGCCGTCGGGGTTGACTGTGCCGTTGAGCGTCACACCCGTGTCGCCAATCGCCGTCGCTTGTTCGGTTGTCGCGCTCGGCGGACCTGGCGGTGGCGGCGAGGCCGTCTTGAACGTCTGTTCGCCCCCGAGAACAGTGGTTTCGCCCACACCGTAGGTCGCCACCAACTCCACGTGGTATTCCGTACCCACTTTGAGACCGGTTAGCGTGGCCGACGCGACATGTTCGGCGAAGTCCGGCCTGAGGCTTTCGGGGCTCAGGGGGATCTTCTGTTCCATGCTGCTCGTAAGGCCGTACTTGAAGTAGTAGGACGTCGCATTGCCTTCGGGCTTGACAGTGCCGCCCAGCCTCGCGCCGGTAGGCGTCACTTCCGTCGGTATGCCCGTTGCGGCGGTGGGCGTTCCGGGGGCCTTGACCGTGATCGTGCCGCTCATCGCAGCTCCATGGACGGTGCAGTAGTACGTGTAGGCGCCAGGCTGGGTGAATTTGCACGCGCCGCTCCATTTCGTGCCCGAAGCGGTTTCGGTCGTGCCCACCGGGACGCCGCTGTCGCACGTAGGTGTGGACGGTGGACTGATCCAATGCACGCCGTGTTTGACTTCCGTGGGGTTGCCGATCGTTACGCCGTCGACGGTACTCACCGTGACCTGCGACGGTGTCCAGCGGTGTTCTTCGCCGTAGAAGCCACCTATGTTTTCCGCCGTCACAGTCGAGCTCGTTTCCGGACTCGCCTCGGCGGGGAGCGCCATCGCGAACGTCCCGAGCAACACCGCCAGCACCGTGTAGCGCCTCATCGTCTCCCACCTCTCCTCGTCAGGGGTGTACGACGACGGCTCGGGTGAGAGTCGTCGTTTCGCCGTAAACAGGAGTAAGCGCGATCTTCACGGTCAGCGCCAGCCGGCGGCGATGTTTGAGCGCACGCCTGGCCTTCGTGTCGAGCGTCACCGCGAAGGACTGCCGGCCGGCCGGCGCCGAACCGCGTACGAACCGTCCTACTCGCACACGCGTCGCGTGCCTCGTCTTCGCCAGCGACGCGCTGCTCGCGAACAGGTCAACCTCGAGGCGGTCGCCCGCGCCGGCCTGGGAGATGTCGAGCGAACCGCGCACCGACGTGCCGCGCTGACTGGCGCGAAGCGACGGTCCGCCCACAAGCGGCGAACCGGAGGGGGTTTCGATCGTGGGGGTCGTCGTCGTGCCCGTGGGCGTGGTGGTTCCGGTCGTGGGTGTGGTCGTCCCGCCCGGGTTCACGGTAATCGTGCCGGACATTGCCGCCCCGTGGACGGTGCAGTAGTACGTATACGTGCCGGCCTGGGTGAACGTGCACGCGCCGATCCATTTCGTGCCAGAAGCGGTTTCGGTCGTGCCCACCGGGACGCCGCTGTCGCACGTTGGTGCGGCCGGCGGATTGATCCAGTGCACCCCGTGTTTCACTTCCGTGGGGTTGCTGAACGTAACGCCTCCGCCGGCATTCACCGTGATCCGCGGTGGTGTCCAGCGGTGTTCTTCGCCGTAGGCACCCCCTACGTTTTCCGCTGTCACGGTGGAGCTCGTTTCAGAGCTTGCGATAGCTGGAAGCACGGCCGCGGCGAGGCCGAGCGAGGCCAACAGTGGAACGTAGCGCCGACGTAGTCTCACGATCTCAGCCGCCTTTCCCTTTGAAGTTCGGGTGGTGCTCCCGAGAGGCGCCCGTCGCTGTCGCGACCGTCGCAACCGCCACGCGGCACGCCTCTTTCGCCAAGGACGCCGTCGCGCGCCGATCCTTCCCGGGGGCGCTACAGTCGCAAGATCGCCTCGTCCGACGGCGCCGCCGAGTGTGGCGCCCGAGTCCGAGCCGAGATGCCCATGCGCGCCCTGGACCCGCAGTCGCTTACACAGCACATCGACCGCCTGTATCGCGCGGCGTGGGGTCTGTGCGGCTCCAGGGAGGACGCCGAGGATCTCGTGCAGGACACGTTTGCGCGAGTGCTCTCGAAGCCGCGAATGCTGCGCGGGGACGATGAGCTTGCTTATTTGATGAGGGTGCTTCGCAACACGTTCTATACGTCGAGAAGGACGGCTTCGCGCCGTCCCGTGACGGGCTCCCCGCTCGAGGAGGTGCTGACCGCCGATAGCCGTCCGACCCACCAGCCCGAGCACGCGCTGGAGGTACAGGAGTTGTATGCGGCCGTCGCGCGGCTTCCCGAGGATTTCAAGCTGGCGCTGGTGGCGGTGGACATCGTCGGACTCTCCTACAGGGAGGCCGCGAGCGCGCTGAAGACGCGCGAGGCGACGATCACCACGCGCCTGTTCAGGGCCCGTCGCCAGGTGGCTCGGCTGCTCGCCGACGACCCCGAGACTCAGACAGACGCGGCGAGAACTGACGCCGTCGAGACGCCCGCCGAGCGTCAGGGCTTACCGACCGAGGACGGGGAGGCGCAGAGGAAGTTTGTGCCCCCGCGGGAAGGCCAGGCACCGCACGAGCGTCTTGCTGAGCAGGGACACCTATGACCGATCTTCCTAGAGACATAGAGCACGACCTGGCCGCGCTGGCCGACGGCTCGCTCGCGCCTGAGCGCCGCGCCGAGGTGGAGGAGCGCGTGAGCGGCTCGCACGAGCTCAAGGACGCGCTCGCCGAGCAGCGCGGCACGGTAGCGCTACTGACAGCAGTCGACGTGCGCGCGCCCGCCTCGCTACACGGCAGGGTCGAGCAGATGCTGAGCCCGGCCGCCCGTCGCAAGCGTGTTCTGTGGAGGCCGCGCGTCGTCCTGGCCGCAACAGCCGCCGCCGCGATCGCCGTCGTGGCAGTCGCGATCGGTCTCTCCCAAGGTGGGTCGGGCGGTGGACCCTCCGGTGGTGGGCCCTCAGCGCTCGACGTGCGCGAG
>JBARJU010000036.1:0-18933 GCA_049800435.1 Solirubrobacteraceae bacterium | reverse complement strand
CCCGTGATACCCGCTCCCGCTGCGCCCGGGACCCCCGCGGCGCCTGCGCCCGCTGCGCCCCCCTGTCCGGCCTGAGCTTTGGCCAGAGCTTCCTGCACTGCCTTGTTGAGGGCCGCCTTATCGACGGTTGGGGTGCCGGCGGCGATCGCGGCACCCGCAACAACCGATTGCCCGGCCATGCAGATAGTGGCGAGCGCGGCAATCAGTGGGATGTACGAGGAAATTCGACGCATCGGGCTCGAACAGTCGGGAGAAGCGAGAATAGCGCCTGGAGCGCGCCGCGATGACCACGCGCCGAAGGCCGGCCGGCCGCGATATGGGAGACCCACATAGAATGGGCGGGCGATGGCTCCCAAGCAACGACAGGTCCGCATCGAGCAGCGTGGCGCCCAACAGGCGATCCAGGCGCTCGAGCAGCGCTCCGACGAGGAGCTTGAAGCCGAGACGAAGTACAAGTCCGCCGCACTTGCGATCCTCGGCGCGCGCGCCTCGGAGCGCTTTGACGCCGAGGCGGCACGCGCGTACTTTCAGCGCGCGATCGCCGCGGCTCGCCCGCAGGAACGAATGCAGATCAGGCGAATGGCGGATGCATCGCTAGCGCTTGCCGAACGGCGTGCGGGCGATCTCAAGGAGGCGGTCGAGCGCCTCGGCCATGCGCCCCCGAGCGGTCGTCAGATGTTCGCTCTGAGGGCGATGGGCCTGCTGATCCCTCCGGCCAGCGCCGGAATGCTCGCGCGCATTCGCGGAATCCTTGTGATCGTGGCGCTGGTGCTTGCCCTGCTTGCACTCGGTCTCGGTGTCGTGGAGCTCATCGCGCTCCCCTTCGGTGGGCTTGGTCTCGCGCCGGGGATACTGCTGGGCCTCTTTCTGGCGATCGCGGGGGTGGCGATCGCCGCGATGGTGGGACGCAGGCGGCGCGACCGCGCGACGGCGGCCTCGAACGCGCCGACGCCGAGTCCGTCCTCCAGGGGCGCTCGCCGCTCCAAGTAGCGCCTCGGCCCGAGGAAGTTGCGCTCAGCTCGAGGACAGCGTTGCGTGGCTGATCACGACAGGCGTCGTTGGGGCGCCGTCCTGCGATGGATCGGTGGGCAGCTTGGCGATCGCGTCCACGCCGGCGAGGCTACCCACGACGTTTCCGACTAGCGCGTACTGAGCAGGTAGCGGCGCCTCGCGGGCGGTGACGATGAAGAACTGGCTGCCCGACGCGCCCGCGGGCTCGCTGGCGGTCTTGGCCATAGCCACGCTCCCGCGCGTGTAGCGCGTATCGCTCGGGGGCGGCTCGACGATCGTGTAGCCCGGACCGCCGGAGCCGTCGCCGTTGGGGTCCCCCCCCTGAATCACGAAGCCGGCAGCGATGCGATGGAAAGTGAGATCGTCATAAAAGCCGCGCTTGACGAGGTAGGCGACCGAGGCGGTCGTGTGAGGGGCGCTGCGCACGTCGAGCTGGATTTCGATCGTGCCGCAATTGGTGGCGAGGCTCACCACATACCGCTTCGCCGGGTCGAGTGTGAGCGTCGGCTTGCGGATATTCTGGGCCCCCTTCGGAGCAGGCGCCCGCGCCGACGTGCATCTACCGGCGGCCTTGGCGGAGGCGGGGGTGGCAGGCTGCGAGGCCTGTTGATTGGACGGACGGTTCGTGCTTGACTTCGTACTGCCGCCCGCCGTGGACCCGCAGGCGCCCAGCGCCAGCCCGAGAGTTGCGGCTGTCAAGCAGCACAACAGGCGACGCGTGGCACTCGAGCGGATCTGCATCGGCGCAGCATAGCCGCGCATCCCGTGGCACCGTGCCATGTTCTTGCACTCTTAAGCGTACCTTCGCGATTCCCAATACTCGTCATACGATGCGGCACGCCGCACACTTGCCGGGCCAAATACGCTTGCTCCATGACCGCGCCTGTGTGCCTGATCGTGAACCCGTCCGCCGGCGGAGGCAAAGCCGGCCGGGTGCTCCCTGATGTGCGTGCGGCGCTCGAAGGCCACGGCCTTCGGGTCCACAGCGAGCTCACGCGCGACCTCGAGCATGCGCGCGAGCTGGCGCTCGACGCCGCGCTCGCCGGGGAGACCGTGGTGTGCCTGAGCGGCGACGGGATGGTGGGCGCCGTGGCGGACACACTGCGCGAGGTGCCGGACGCGATTCTTGGCGTGTTGCCCGGCGGGCGCGGCAACGACCTGGCGCGCGTTCTCGGCATTCCAACGGATCCCGTGCAAGCGTGTGCCATTGTCGCGGCAGGCTTCTCTCGCATGCTCGACCTCGGCGAGGTCGGTGCACAGGCCTTCGTTGGGATCGCCAGCGTGGGCTTTGACAGCGAAGCCAACCGCATCGCAAATGAGGCTCCGGCATGGCTCGGTGGACTCGTGTACGCCTATGGAGCGCTGCGTGCCCTGTTCTCCTGGCGTCCCGCTCGCTTCGAGATCGAGCTCACCCAGTCGGATACACGCCCTGAGGCACATCCTGAGGGGCACATCCAAAAGGCACACGGCGGGCAGGCGGGCGAGCCGCCGTGGGAGCGTCACAGCTTCATGGCCTACACCGTGGGGGCCTGCAACTCGAAGACATATGGCGGTGGGATGAGGGCGGCGCCGGACGCGCTGCTCGACGACGGGCTGCTCGACGTGGTGGTGCTCGAGAGCATCGGCAAGCTCAAGTTCTTGACGAGGATCCTTCCGAAGGTGTTCAAGGGGACACACGTGCTCGAGCCCAACGTGAAGGTGTTTCGCGCCCGCGAGATGTCAGTCAGTGCCGACCGCCCATTCACGATGTATGCCGATGGGGATCCGATCGGCAAGTTGCCTGTGCATGTGAGAGCCGTGCCGGGCGCGGTACGTGTGCTCGTGCCGGCCGACGGCGCGGGCGCGGACGCGTTCCTCGGCGGCCCGGACGCAGCCACCACTAGAGCATGAGCGCGATGCTCGGAGCGAAGCTCGCGCTGGCCCGTACTGTCGGTGCCGTGTCGAGGCTACGCGGTGGGGGTGGCACGAGTCTGCCGGGCAAGCTGCTCATGCGGATCGATCCCTCGGCGGTCGGCGCCCTCGCCGCGCGCCTGCCTGAGGGAAGCGTGCTCGTGTCCGCCACTAACGGCAAGACCACCACCGCCGCGATTGCCTCGAGCATCCTCGAGCGTGCCGGCGTCTCGCTGGTGCACAACCAGGCGGGGGCCAACATGGCCGGCGGGATCGCCTCCACGCTGCTCGCCGCCGCGGGTCCGCACGGCGCGATCGCCGGGGAACTCGGGCTGTTCGAGGTCGACGAGTTGTGGCTCGACCGGCTCGCGGCCGAGCTTCATCCGCGCGTGGTGGTGCTCGGTAACCTGTTTCGCGACCAGCTCGACCGCTACGGCGAGCTCGACACGATCGCCGATCGCTGGGCGGCTGCCGTGCATGGTGGGGCAGCCGCCGCCGCCCGCCTGGTTTGCAACGCGGACGATCCGCTCGTCGCCGATCTCGCGCGCGAGGCACCCGAAGTCATCTACTACGGGGTCGAGGACGACTCGCTCGCGCTCGAGGGGATCGCGCACGCCGCCGACGCCACGCACTGCCGCAGGTGTGGGACCCCTTACACGTTCGACGCGGTATACCTCGGCCACCTCGGTCACTATCGCTGTTCCACCTGCGCCCAGCGACGACCCTCCCCCACCGTTATCGCGCGCGCCGTGGCGCTTGAAGGCGTGCGCTCGGCCCGCTTTCACCTTTTCACCCCCGGCGGCGACGCCGAGGTGAAGCTTGCGCTGCCAGGCCTCTACAACGTGTACAACGCGCTCGCCGCCGCCGCGCTTGCCGTGGCGCTCGACGTTCCCTTCGATGACATCGTCGCGGGCTTGGAAAGCACGAAGGCCGCCTTCGGGCGCGCCGAGACATTGAGTGTGAACGGTCGTCAGACGCGCATCCTGCTCGTCAAGAATCCGGCCGGCGCCAACGAGGTGCTGCGCACGCTCGCGATCGAGCCTGGCATGCATGACCTGTTGGGTGCGCTCAACGACAAGACCGCCGACGGCCACGACGTGTCGTGGATCTGGGATGCAGACTTCGAGCTGCTTGCCGGACGCATACGCCTCGCGACCTGCACGGGGACGCGCGCTGCTGAGCTCGCGTTGCGGCTGAAGTACGCGGGAGTCGAGCCCGAGCGCATCCGCGTGATCGACGATCTCCCCCAGGCGCTCTCGAGCGCCGCGGCTGAGCGCCCGGGCGGCGCCGGCCTCGCCGTCGATCGCTCCGGTCTCTCGGCCGCAAATCGTTCCAGCGTCGGCGAGGATGCGCCGCTGTACGTACTCCCGACATACACCGCGATGCTCGCCTTGCGCGAGTTGCTCGTGCGACGCGGGGAGGCGAGCAGCTCATGGCGATGAGCGAGATCGAGGGACGTGCCCTCCGGGTATGTGCGTTGTACCCCGACCTCATGAACATCTACGCCGACCGCGGCAACCTGCTTGTGCTCGAGCGGCGCTGCTCCTGGCGTGGGATCGGCTTCCAACTCAGCGCCAGCGGCCTCGGCGAGTCACTGGACGGCAGCGCCCACGACATCTACTACATCGGTGGCGGTCAGGACCGCGACCAGCTGCTGTGCGCCGAGGATCTCGTGGCCGGCAAGCGCGAGGGCCTGCACCAGGCAGCTGCGCGCGGCGCGGTCGTGCTCGGCGTGTGCGGTGGCTACCAGTTGCTTGGCGAGTCCTACACGCTCGGAGAGCGGCGGCTACAGGGCGTCGGTCTGCTCGACGTGCGTACCGTTCGCGAGCCGGGATCGCGCTTGATCGGCAACGTGGCGATCGAGGTCCACTTGGATGGTTGCGGAGACGCTCGCGAGAAGCGCGTCCTGGCGGGCTTTGAGAATCACGGCGGGCGCACCTACCTCGGTCGGGATGCGATCGCGCTCGGGCGCGTCATCAAGGGGCATGGAAACGACGGCCACAGCGGCTTCGAGGGCGCCCGCGCGGACCACGTGATCGGCACTTATCTACATGGCCCCTTGCTTCCGAAGAACGCTTGGTTCGCCGACTGGCTGATCGCGACGGCGCTCGGCGTTGATCTCGGTGCACTTCTGCCTCTTGATGACGCCCTCGAGAGCGAGGCTCACGTCAGCGCTCGTCGCGCTGCCGGACTCTGACGCCCAGATCACGGGTCGAGTTGTTAAAGGGCTACGGCGAATCTCGCGTAGCGGTCCGCGAGCCGCGCCGGCACGAGCGCGCGCACGAGTACGCCCTCGGGCGTGTCCTGGCGCTGCAGGTCACCGACCGCGTCGTGCAGCTCGGCGAGGCTTCCCCCGTGTGAATAGGGCACGAGTAGCTCCATCGGGCGCAGCGTGTGGCGCAACTCCCGCTCGATTCGCTCTTCGAGCTGCGGAAGTCCCGCGCCGCTCGTGCCACTGACGAGCACCGCGTCGGGATGGCTCAGGCGCAGATCCTCGCGCGCCTCCTCCTCGAGCAGGTCGACCTTGTTGAGCACCAGCACGCGTGGGCCCTCGCCGGCGCCGATCTCCTCGAGCACCTCCTCGACCGCCTTGCCCATCGCCGCCTGATCATGCTCCGGGGCCGAAGCGTCGAGCACGTGCAGAAGCAGGTCGGCGAGGCGCGTCTCCTCGAGCGTCGCTCCAAAGGCATCCACCACTTGGTGGGGAAGCTTGCGTATGAACCCGACTGTATCGGTGAGCAGGTGTGGGCGCCCCCCGATTCGCAACATTCGCGTGCTCGGGTCGAGCGTGTGAAAGAGCCGGTCGCGCACTCCCACCTCAGCGCCGGTGAGGGCGTTCAGCAAGGTGCTCTTGCCGGCGTTGGTGTAGCCGGCGAGTGCAATGCTCGGCAAGGCGGCGCGCTCGCGCTCGGCGCGCATCACCGAGCGGGTGCCCTTCACGTGCTCCAGGCGACGGCGCAGCGCCGAGATGCGGTTGCGCGCGAGGCGCCGGTCGGTCTCGATCTGGGTCTCCCCTGGTCCGCGCGTGCCGATCCCGCCGCCGAGGCGCTCGAGGTGCGTCCACAGGCCGCGCATGCGCGCCAGGTTGTACTCGAGCTGGGCGAGCTCCACCTGCAGCTTTCCCTCGGCGCTGGAGGCATGGGTGGCGAAGATGTCGAGGATCACTGTCGTGCGATCGACGACGGGCATGCCAACCGCCTCCTCGAGATTGCGCTCCTGGCGCGCACTGAGCTCATCGTCGCAGGCGATCACGTTCGCATCGCATTCCTCGGCTGCCCGTTTTGCCTCCTTGACCTTGCCTGGCCCCAAATATGTGTTCGGGTGCGGTGACTCGCGGTGCTGGATCATCTCGCCCACGACCGCGACGCCGGCTGTGGCCAACAACTCGCGCAACTCGTCGAGGTTGTCCCCGTCAGGCAAGGATGCGATGCAGAACGCGCGCTGAACCGCGCGCCGTGTGGGTTGGTTCATCTCCTTCGAGTGTAGTTCAGCTCCCCAGCGAGGCCAAACGCTCGACTGCCTCGGCCAGGCGGTCATCGGGTGTGGTCAGCGAGATCCGAAACCAGCCCTCGCCGCTCGGTCCATAGGCGCCGCCCGGGGAGACGACCACGCCCGCATGCTCCAGCACATGCTCGCAGTAGGAGGCCGAGCTGGCGAAGCCCTCCGGGATTGGTGCCCACACGTAGATCGTCGCTTTCGGCGGGGTGACGTGCACGCCCGCCTTGACGAGTGCCTCGCATACTAGGTCGCGACGACGACGATAGAGCTCGTTCATCGAGGCCACCTCCGCGTCCGCGTCGGGTGAAAGCGCCGCGACGCCTGCCAACTGAACAGCGTCGAACAGTCCCGAATCAATGTTGGTCTTCAAGCGCCAGTAGTGCTCGATCGCCTCCGCGTTGCCAAGCATGGCCGCGCAGCGCCAGCCGGTCATGTTGTAGCCCTTGGAGAGCGAGAACACCTCGATCCCGACCTCCTTCGCGCCCGGTGTCGCGAGAAACGAAGGTGCGCGATAGCCGTCGTAGGTGGTCTCGCTGTAAGCGTTGTCGTGCACGACGAGGATCTCGTGCGCGCGAGCGAAGTCGATCACGCGCTCGAAGAAGCCCGGAGGCACGACCGCGCCTGTGGGGTTGTTGGGATAGTTGAGGTACATCAGCTTCGCCCTGCTCGCCGTCACTTCGTCGATCGCGTCGAGATCGGGGACGAAGCCGAGCTCGGGTACGAGCGCCATCACAACCGGCTCGGCTCCCACAAGCAGCGGGCCGCCCGTGTAGACGGGGTAGCCGGGGTCGGCGGCAAGCGCGACATCCCCGGGGTCGAGGAACGCGAGGTTGAGGTTGAAGATGGCCTCCTTGGCTCCTATCGCGGGCATGATCTCCGTGTCGGGGTCGAGCGTCACGTCGAAGCGGCGCATGTAGAAGTCGCTGAGGGCCTGGCGAAAGTCGGCGCGTCCACGGTTGGATGGATAGCGGTGGGTTTCGGGCTCGGTGACCGCCTCCTGCATCGCCTCCACGATCAAGGCCGGCGTCGGCCGGTCGGGGTCGCCGATACCGAGGCTGATCACGTCGACGCCGGCCGCCTTCTTGACGGCGATCTTGCGCTCGAGCTCGGCGAACACGTATGGGGGGATGCGGCTCAGGCGCTCACTTGGTCTCATATAGCTCCTTTAGGAAGTCGTCGCTGAGGCGCCCCTCGAACACGGGGCGCGCCCAGCCTGTCAGGTTCACCCGCAGGTCCTCTCCAACCTCGACGTCAAGCTCTCCGCCGTCGAGATGGACCTTGATGTGTGAACTTCCGCCCGCGAGACGGTAGGCGATCGCGGCGCCTGTGGCACCCGTGCCGGAGGACAGCGTCTCCCCCACGCCCCGCTCGAAGATGCGCGCGCGGATCGTGGAGCGGCCGTCGGCTGTGGGCCCGCCTGCCTGCTTGTGCCCTTTAGGGTGCTTGCCGGGTGCCTCATGGGCATGCTCTTTCGGGCGCCCCCCGGAGGGAGTCTTTGGAGGGGGCATCTCCGTGTACCACGACACGTTCGTGCGGTTGGGGAACAGTTCATGCGCTTCGATCGCTGGTCCTATCGCCGGCAGGTCCAGTGCTTCGAGCGTCGCTGGGTCCGCGACGTGGATCGCGCACTGAGGATTGCCGATCGACACGTGCTGGAAGCTCCACACGTGTCCGTCGGCGACCAGCTCTCCGTGGCCGTCCTCGGGACCCTCGGGGAAGTCCTTGGAGGTGAGACCGGCGCACCCCATGTCCACGCGACACGTGTCGGGCCCTGTGATCGTGGGGCGGATCTCACCGGCGACCGTCTGAATCGAGAAGACATCCTCGTCGGTCCATCCGCGCCGGCGCAGGTACAGGATCGCCTCGCGTGCCCCATTGCCAGACAACTCGGCCTCCGAGCCATCCGGGTTGAAAATCCGCAGCTTGGCCACAAGGCGGCGGTCCTCTGAGGGCTCGAGCAGCAATACCCCGTCGGCGTCCGCGCCAAAGTGCCGTTTGCAGAGCAGTCGAGTACGCGCCGGCGTGAGCTCAAAGGAAAGCTCGGCCCGCTCGACGATCAAGTAATCGTTACCAAGTGCCTGCCACTTCTCAAACCTCATGGGGCGCCGCAGTCTAGTGTCTGAGCGATCTCCTCCGCGACGTCCTCGGCGTCACGGCCCGTGACGTCGATCGCGTGGACCCCCGCGAGCTTGCGCATCCATGTGAGCTGACGGCGTGCGTAGTTGCGCGTGCGGCGCTTCATGGCCTCGATATCGCCGGCGAGCAGCTCCTGGAAGCCGAGCGCCTTGCGGGCCGTCGCGCTTGCCCCGGCGGCATGCGCTCGGAGCACCTCCTCGCGCACCCCTTCGTCGAGCATCCGGTCGACGCGAGCGTCGATCCGCCGATAGAGATCCGCACGTTCCATCGCGAGCCCCACGAGCAGCGTCGGGCGACGCACCTCCTCCGTCCATAGTTGCGACGGTCCCTCTGGCGGCTCGAGCTCGCCCGCGTCGAGCAACTCCAGCGAGCGCACGATGCGCTGGCGGTCGTTGGGATCGATCCCCTGCGCGGCCCACGGCGCGCGCTGGGCCAGGCGTGCATGCAGTGCGGGCGCGCCATACAGTTCGAGCTCTGCGGTCAAGCGCTCGCGCACGCCCTCGGCGGGCGGGGGACGCAGTTCGAGCTCTGTGAGGGCCGCACGCAGGTACAGGCCCGTGCCACCGACGACGATCGGCCGACGAGCTTCGTCGAGCGCCGCGTCGATCTCGGCGTGTGCCAACTCGGCGTACTGCCCGGCGCTGAAGCTGGCATCGATCGGAAGGAACGACACGAGGCGGTGTTCGAGCTCGGCTCGCTGCGCCGCTGCCGCGACGCCGGTGAGGGTCTCGAGGCCACGGTAGACCTGAAGCGCGTCGGCCGACACCGCGACGGGGTGCTCTCCACGGGCGCGCAACGCGCGTGCGAGCGACACCGCCACCGCGGTCTTGCCGACTCCGGTGGGCCCGAACAGAGCGATCGCGTGCGTTGGAGAGCCCATTCGGATAGGCTTGCACCTCATGGAGATCTCTGGCTCCACCGTACTGCTCACGGGCGCCACCGGCGGCCTCGGACACGCGATCGCCCGGGCGTTGTCGGCGAAGGGTGCTCGCCTGATCCTCACGGGACGACGCATGGACGTGCTCGAGCCGCTCGCCTCGGAGCTCGACGCGCGCGCTCTCGCGGTCGATCTAAGCGACGCCTCCGAGGTGGACCGCCTGCTCTCCGAGGCCGGCGAGCTCGACATTCTCGTTGCCAACGCGGCCCTGCCCGCGAGCGGTCCGCTCGATTCCTTCACGGTCGAGCAGATCGACCGTGCCATCGACGTGAACCTGCGCGCCCCGATCGCGATGACCCACGCGCTCGCCCCTGAGATGGTGAGGCGCGGACGCGGACACCTCTTGCTCATGTCCTCGCTGTCGGGCAAGGCGGCCACAGCGGGGACCTCGATCTACAACGCCACCAAGTTTGGCCTGCGCGGCTTCGCCGGGGCGATGCGCGCAGAGTTGCACGGCACGGGCGTCGGCGTCTCGGCGGTCTTCCCGGGCTTCATCCGTGAAGCGGGCATGTTTGCCGAGGCGGGGGTCGAGTTGCCGAGGGGTGTGGGCACGCGCAGCCCCCAGGACGTCGCCAAGGCCGTGGTGCACGCGATCGAGCAAAACCGCGGCGAGGTCGACGTGGCGCCGATCTCGCTGCGCGTCGGCTCCACATTTGCCGGTCTCGCACCCGAGCTCTCGGCCGCGATCACGCGCAAGTCTGGCGGCGACAAGCTCGCGGCCGTTGTGGCCGACAGCCAGCACTCCAAGCGCTAGTGTCCTCGGGACACTAGGACAAGCGTTCATAAGACGCCTCCTACGTTGTCCTTCGGTATCGTTTAGCCGCGCGTTCTGTCCGGCTTAGGGTGTGGTCGCAGGATGGTTGGGGTAACCCCTCACCGACCACGGAGGTTCGCGTATGAACAGGGCAGGCATGATCCGAGTCGGGATCGTCGTCGGCGCTCTTGCCACCGGAGGAGCTGTAGCCGGTATCGCGGGAGCCGCGGCGGCACCCAACTCCACGACGACAACACCGTCAACCCCCAACACGTCCTCGACGCCGTCGACGACGACCCCCGCTCCGAAGGCCCAGACGCCGGCTCCCCAGCACGGCACAAGCGGACATCCGTGCCCGCACATGGGCCACAAGTCCGGCTCAGGCTCCGGTTCGGAATCGGGCTCGAACTCTGGCTCGGTCTATGAAGGCGGTCCCCCGCCGGGAGCGACGACCCAGTAGCTCGTAGTCAATCAGTGCAATGCGGGCATCTGAGCCTCCTGGGCGGCCGGACCACTGCCGCCCAGGAGGAGGCTCGTTCAGGCGGCGCGGGTGTCTGCCTCTCCCTCTCCCTCTGCCTCTGGCTCCGGGACTACTACCGCCAGTGGGGTCTCGGTGCCCTGGATCGGTCGCACCTTGTCCGCTCCGATTCCGAGCGCGGCGTACACCTTGCGCTCTATCTCTCCGGCGATCGTTGGATTCTGGTCGAGGTAGGCCTTCGCGTTTCCGCGACCCTGTCCGAGACGCTCGTTGCCATATGAGAAGAACGAGCCGGACTTCGTGACGATGCCGTGCTCGATCCCAAGGTCGACAAGACAGCCGGATGTGGAGATGCCCTTGCCGAACTCGATGTCGAACTCGGCCTGGCGGAATGGCGCGGCAAGCTTGTTCTTGACGACCTTCACGCGCACCCTGTTGCCGACCGCCTCGGTGCCGTCCTTGAGCGTCTCGATGCGCCTTATGTCAAGGCGCTGGGATGCATAGAACTTCAGCGCGCGTCCACCCGGCTGAGTCTCGGGCGAGCCGAACATGACGCCGACCTTTTCGCGGATCTGGTTGGTGAGGATGCAGAGCGTCTGCGTGCGGTTCAGGTTGCCGGCGATCTTGCGCATCGCCTGGGACATCATCCGCGCCTGCGCGCCCACCGTCTGGTCTCCCATCTGCCCCTCGAGCTCCACCCGCGGAGTGAGCGCCGCGACCGAGTCGATCGCGACCACGTCCACGGCGCCTGAGCGCACGAGCATGTCGGCGATCTCCAGCGCCTGCTCTCCGTAGTCGGGCTGGGAGACGAGCAACTCGTCGATGTCGACGCCGATCTCCTTCGCGTACAGCGGGTCCATCGCGTGCTCTGCATCGATAAACGCGCACACACCGCCGAGCCGCTGGGCTTCGGCGAGCACGTGGTAGATGAGCGTCGTCTTGCCGGAGGACTCCGGGCCGAAGACCTCGACGATGCGGCCCTTGGGCACGCCGCCGATGCCGAGCGCCAGATCGAGCGAGAGCGCTCCAGTGGGGATCGCGTCGACACGCACCTGCGCGCCCTCGTCGCCCATGCGCATGACCGAGCCCTTGCCGAACTCTCGCTCGATCTGGCCGAGCGCGCCCTGCAGGGCGGCGTCGCGCGCCTTTGCGGCCTTCTCCTCATCGGTCACGGGCATCGTCTTGTCCTCCTGTCGAAAAGTTGGAGATGAAAATGTATGGGGCCCTTCGGACGGAACCATGGGAACATGTGTTCGCCCTGTCGAGGCCGAGTCCTCCAACCTGCTCGATACGCCGATGACTCGAGCTCGTCAGCCTGCCGCACGGGCGAGGAGGCTCTCCTCGCCCGAGAGGGTCTGGCTTGTGGCGGCGGTTATCTCGACTTGGGCGAGCTCGCCGGGTGCGGCAAGCCCTGAGAAGTTGACGACCTTATTGTGACGGGTACGCCCGCGCCGGCGCTCGGGGTCGGTGCGCGAGGGGCCTTCGACGAGCACCTCCACCGTGCGGCCCACGAAACGCTGGGCGCGCTCAAGCGCCCGGCGCTGAACTACTTCCAGGAGCCGTTCCATGCGCTCCACCTTGATGGGATGGGGCACAATCCCCTCAACGATCTCGGCCGCCTCTGTGCCGCGGCGTGGCGAGAAGAGGAACGTGAACGCGCTGTCGTATCCCACTTCCTCGGCGACCTCGAGGGTCTGCTCGAAGTCCTCCTCGCTCTCGCCGGGGAAGCCGACGATGATGTCGGTGGTGAGCGAGACATCGGGAACGTGCTCGCGGATCAGCGCGACGCGGTCGAGGTAGCGCTCGCGGTCATATGTGCGGCGCATCGCCTTCAGAATGCGACTGGAGCCAGACTGGAGCGGGAGGTGGATGTGCTCGCACACGCTTGGGAGCTCGGCGTGCGCGCGGATCACGTCCTCGCGCATGTCCTTAGGGTGGGGGCTCGTGTAACGAATGCGCTCGATCCCGTCGATCGCGTCGAGGGCATGGAGCAGCTCGGCGAAGTTGCGCGAACGCGCTTTAACGCGCGCGCGCGAGTCACCCTCCAAAGAGATACCCACTCCCCCGCTCTCGACGCCCACCTCATTGCGCGGTACAGGCAGGTCACGTCCATACGAGTTCACGTTCTGGCCGAGCAGCGTCACCTCGCGCACGCCGTCCCGCGCCATCGCCTCGACCTCCGCCACCAACTCCTCCAGCGGCCGCGACACCTCGCGTCCACGCGTGCTTGGCACGATGCAATACGAGCAGCGGCAGTTGCAGCCCACGCTGATCTGCAGCCAGCCTTGAAACGTCCGCGCGCGCTTGACAGGCAGGTGCCCGGTGAAGCCCTCGAACTCGAAGTAGCCCTGCGCGGTGAGCGAATCGCTGGTCAGGAACTCGGCCAGCTTATGCGTCTGGCCGGGGCCGAAGGCCACGTCCACGAAGGGAAAGCGCTCGAACACCTCCTCCTTGACCGACTGCGCCCAGCAACCGCCCACACCCACGACGCGCTCTGGCTGTTCGCGCTTCAGGCGCTTGGCCTCCCCCAAATGCGCGATGAAGCGGCTATCGGCGCTCTCGCGGATCGAACAGGTGTTGAACAGGATCAGGTCCGCCTCCCCACGCTCGGGGGCCTCGCCGTACCCGAGCGACTCGAGCATCCCCTTCATGCGCTCGGAGTCGTGCTCGTTCATCTGGCAGCCGAAGGTGGTGAGGTGGTAGCGCTTCATGGCTACCCAAGAGTAGCCCCCCTCGAGCTCCTGGCGTCCCGGCGAAAATGGCGTGCCCCACGCGCGCGTGGGGCGACCCGTTCTGGGAACGGACCAGGGCAGAGTCCCTTGCCCAAGACGCCTGCCTCACACGCGCGCGTGGGGCGACCCGTTCTGGGAACGGACCAGGGCAGAGTCCCTCGCCCAAGACGGCCTCACACACACGCGCGTGGGGCGGCCCGTTTTGCGAAACACCGGAACGGAGGCCCTCACCCGATGGGATGCGAGGCGATAGCTTCATAGCTCGCCCCCTCCGGGGAGAGCCATGAGCGGTACAGCACCAGCTCGGTTGGCACGAACGACAGCGAGGGCGTGGGCGGTAGCAAGCGCTCGAAGCCGCTGGCGCCGCGACCCATGCGGGCGACCGTGACATGCGGGCGAAAGGGTCTCGGGGCTCCGGACCCGACCCCCTCGCTCGGGGCTCCTCCGCTCGGCTGCCAGCCGCTCACCTCACCGAGTGCCGCGATCACCTCCGCCTGTAGGCGCCCGAGCTCACCGTCGTCATCGTGAAGCTCGACCGCCAATGCCCGCGGATGGCGCGTGGGCAGCCACAGCGGCGCCCCCAGCGACAACTCCCCTGTGGCGCCTTCGCACGCGCTTAGCTGCCCCGCCAGCGCGTCCATCTCACTGACCGGGCGGTTGCCGAGAAAGCACAGCGTGACATGCAGCAACTCGGGCTCGAGAACGCGCAATGCCGCGTTCGGGCGCGAGCGTCCCTCCGCGGCTCGCGCGGCGCTTCGGGCCCAAGAGGACAGCGCGCCGCGTACCGTCGCGGGCGGATCGACCGCCGCGAACAGCCGCGCTGTCGGACTACGAATCATCCACTCAGCGTAGGACCTGCTTCACGTGGTAGAACCGGAATGGGCCGAGCGCTCATCGCCCGAGCGGTCCCTTGGCCTTGGCACCGGCCCCTCCGTCGCGCTCGCCCATCAACAGACGGCGAATCAGGTGCATCGCGACTGTGACCGCTCGTTCGCGTATGTCCGGGCGGGCGCCGGGCAAGTTCATCGAACGCGTCAGGCTCGCGCCTTCGGGGCCGGCCACGCACGTCCACACGAGCCCGACGGGCTTCTCTTCGCTGCCGCCGTCTGGGCCCGCGATCCCCGTGATGCCCACGCCGACATCCGCTCGCAGCCGCTCGCGCACGCCCACCGCCAGCGCTTGGGCGACCTGTGAGGAGACCGCCCCGTCGGTTTCGATCATCTCGCGTGGCACCCCCACCTCGCCGGTCTTCACCTCGTTGGAGTACGCCACCACGCCTCCGATCGCATACTCCGAGGCGCCCGGAGGGTTGGTGAGGCGCGCCGCCAGCAGGCCGCCGGTGCACGACTCGGCAACCGCGATCGTTCGCCGCGTGCTTCCCGCGCCGCCCGGCTCGGGCGTCTCGCCGCGCAGCAGCCTGGCCACCTGATCGTCCACCGTCGTGCCATCCGTCGAGTAGAGCGTGTCGGCGTGGCGGGCCGCGACGAGCGCCGCGAAAGCTTCATATGTGTCCTCGGCGCGTGCTTCGTAGCGGGTGACGATCTCGATCTCCCCACCGCGCAGGCACGTGGTGATCTCGAGCGCGGCGAGATCCACGCCCTCGCGCTCGGCGTGGCGCAGCGTCTCGGCTATCTCGGACTCGGGGATCCCAAACAGGCGCAGCATCCGATGGCGGTAGATCCGCGCCCCGGCGATCGCCGTGCGCCACGCCTCGGTCGCGATCGCCCGCTGCCACATCGGCTGCAGCTCGCGTGGCGGCCCCGGCAGCACGACAATCGTCGGGCCATTCTGGCCCTCGGCGGGGGCAACCACCAGTCCCGGCGCCGTGCCGACCGGCTCGAGCACCGTCGCGCCACGCGGGACAGTCGCCTGCTTGCGAGTTCCGGCGGCCATCGCGTCGCGGTCGAGGCTCGGGTAGCGCGTGGCGAGCGGACGCACGATTTCCGCGATGCGCCGCTCAAGCGCTTGGTCAAGCACCAGCTCTCGTCCTTGGAAGATGCCTATGACCTCAGCCGTGAGGTCATCCGCGGTTGGGCCGAGTCCGCCGCTTGTGAGCACCACGTCCAGTCCCATGCTCGTCATGGACCGGAGCGTCGCCGCCAAGTCCCCCGGCCGGTCGCCGACAATCGCGATCTGGGCCAGATCCACCCCCGTCTCAAAGAGCCGATCGGACAACCACGGACCGTTGCGATCGCGCACGCGGCCGGTCAACACCTCGGTGCCGGTGATGAGAATCCCGGCGCGCGGCGCTGCGCTCATTTGCACGTGGGCAGCTGGCCGGCCGCAAGCGTGTGGCGCCCGGCGCTCGTCACCGAGTAGCCGATCGCGCGTGAGGAGGCCGGCACGCTCAGCGCTTTGCCGGCGACGTACATCGTGACCGCGTTGTTGCCGAGCGTCAGCGTGAAGCGCGTGG
The DNA here is from genome assembly GCA_049800435.1 of Solirubrobacteraceae bacterium. GTDB lineage: Bacteria > Actinomycetota > Thermoleophilia > Solirubrobacterales > Solirubrobacteraceae > Palsa-744. The sequence continues at coordinate 3,084 of JBARJU010000036.1, read as the reverse complement.
CGTGGTAGGTCACGGGCGTGTAGGGCGGCTGGATGATCACACCCGGGATCGCCTTGCGACCGTTGTCGCCGATCAGGCACACGTACACGGGTCCGGAGGGTTGCAGGGAGAGCGCGACCCTCCCGCCGGCGCTCGAGCTTTGAGAAGGGCTCGAGCGTGTGACCCGCGAGCCGCGATGGCGCGGACTGTGGGTCTTGCGGGTGATCGTGCTGCTCGCCTGCTTCGGGGAACTGCCGCCTTTGCCGGACAGTAGGCTCACCAGCAGCAGCACGATCAACACGCCGAGCACTCCCACCGCGATCGCATAGCCTCGCGAGGGTCCGGCACGACTCGAGCGGGCACGCACGCGGCCCGCGGCGGACATCACCGGCTGATTGTCGATCTCGCTCGGCTGCTCGTACTGCCGTCGATATTCGTCGATGAGTGCCTTGTCGTCGAGCCCGAGCGCCTGCGCATATGTGCGCAGGAAGCTGCGCACGAACGTCGGCCCGGGAAGCAGGTCCCACTCCTCGTTCTCGAGCGCCCGCAGGTACTTGGCCCGGATCTTCGTTTGGGCCTCGATCTCGGACACGTCGATGCGGGCACGCATGCGCGCCTCCCGCAGTGTCGCTCCGATCTCTGCCATATCAGCGAAACAGGCTAGTGACTGTCGTCTCGAAGAGTGTTACTCGCACGAATGGTTGCGCAGTGGGCGATCGTGGCGATCTCCAGTCGAGGAGCGATTCGCGCGCGGGATCAACTCGTGAGCGGAGCCGATTCGCTCTCGGCCTCGGCGCCGCCAGGCCCACCAACCATCGCGAGTACCCGAGGAACGTCCCCCTCTCCAATCAAGACCTGTCGCGGCTTGGAGCCCTCATAGCCGGAGATCACCCCGCGGCGCTCGAGCATGTCGATCAGCCTGCCCGCGCGCGTGTAGCCGAGGCGCAGGCGACGCTGCAGCATCGAGGTGGAGGCCGTCTGCATTTCCGCCACGAGTCTGATCGCGTCGCTCAGCAACGGATCCTCGTCGGGGTCGAACTCGTCATCGCCGCCTTTCTCGGGCTCGACGGGCTCGACCTGCTCGAGTAGCTCCTCGCGCAGTTCGGGCTCGCCCTGCTTGCGCCACATGTCGGTGAGCCTCGCTATCTGCAACTCGTCTATATAGGCGCCCTGGATGCGCTGAAGGCGCGAGGAGCCCACCGGGCTGAACAGCATGTCGCCCTGCCCGAGCAGCGACTCGGCGCCGTTCTGGTCGAGGATCACGCGCGAGTCTGTCTGAGAGGAGACCGAGAACGCGATCCGCGAGGGCACGTTGGCCTTGATCATGCCGGTGATCACGTCAACACGCGGGGACTGCGTGGCGAGCACCAGGTGGATGCCCACCGCGCGCGCCTTCTGTGCGAGGCGGATGATCGAGTCCTCGACATCGGCCGGCGCGACCATCATCAGGTCCGCGAGCTCGTCGATCACGCACAAGATGTAGGGCAGCGGCGCTTCGTCGCGCAACTCGCGCGCCTTGTTGAGCTCCACGAGGCTGCGCGTGCGCGCCAGAGACATGATTCCGTAGCGCTGCTCCATCTCGCGCACGAGGTTCTGAAGCGCGTTGGCCGCCATCCGCGGGCTCGTGATCACAGGCGTGAGCAGGTGCGGGATCGACTCGTAGTGGTTGAGCTCCACCTGCTTGGGGTCCACCAGCACCAGCCGTAGCTCGTGCGGGGTGGCGCGCAACAGCACGCTGCACAGCATCGCGTTGATCGCGCCCGACTTGCCGGCGCCGGTCGTGCCCGCAACCAGCAGGTGGGGCATCTTCGCGAGATCGGCCCCGATCGCCTTTCCGGCCACATCCTTGCCGAGCCACACAGTCAGCGGCGACCAGTCCTTGGGCGGCTCCTGGTAGACGTCGCCGAGGCGCACCATACGGCGCTTGGCGTTGGGGACCTCGACCCCGACGGCCTGCTTGCCCGGGATCGGCGCCAGGATGCGAATGTCGGTGGCGGCGAGCGCGTAGGCCAGATCGTCCTTGAGTTGGGCTACCTTGGCGACCTTCGTGCCCGGCGCGAGTCGCAGCTCATAGCGGGTGATGTGGGGGCCGGCGACCGTCCCGATCACCTTCGCCTGCACGCCGAAGTGCCCAAGCGCCTCGACCAGGCTCGTCGCGGTGCGCTCCTGCCCGGCTGTGTCCGGGCGTGCCTGCTCGGCGGTTGAGCGCGTGAGGATGCGCTCTGCCCCCGGCAGCTCCCACACGAAATCCGGGTCGTCGGTGACGATGTCGCGCAGGCGCCCCTGCGGGGTCAACATCGACTCGTCGATCGGCTCATCGGGAACATCGGTCGCGGCGGGCTCCCGCGGTGTGCGCAGATCCACAGCGTCGAAGCAACCGTCCTCGTCGATTTTGGATTCGGGGTCGTTCTCGTGGTCTGAGCCGGCATGCTCCACCCGCTCGTCGAGACCCGCATCCCACGGATCGATCGCGCCGTCGACCGACGGGGCCTCCACGTGCGTGGCTCGTACGATCAGCTCGCCTGCTTGTCCCCCTCCATGGGGGGCGCCCCCGAGGGTGTAGGGCTCAGGCTCGGGCGGCTGCGCCGATCTCTCCTGCGCGCGCGTCGCCCTGCCGTGGGCGACCTGGCTCGCGCGCTCGTCCAGTAGCTCCCTCGATGCTTGCTCGAAGGCCACCGCGCGTGCACGAAGCACGCGACTTGTATCCGCCAAGCCGTTGCCGGTCGCGCGCAACACCGCCGCGAGCGACGCTCCGCTCAGCAGCACCGCTCCCACCAGTGCCAAGAACACGACGAGTATGTCCACCCCGACGGTCTGCACCATGCGGTGGGCTCCCCAGTAGAGCGCCTGGCCCATAATGCCGCCGTGCGTTTGCAGGAAGGCCGAGTGCCACTGCTCCGAGGACGGTCCGTGCGCGGGTGTGCCGCCGCTCACGCCGAGCGTGCCGGCGGCAAGCGCGAGTGTGACGGCCGCGAACAGGCACACCCCGCCGGTGCGCAGGGGCCTGCGCGTCGGCATCAACTGGGCGAGCAGCAGCGCGCCACCCGCGACCACGAGCGCCGGGGGGGCAAGCGTGCGGGCTTCGCCGATGCACCAGCCGAGTCC
>JBARJU010000035.1:0-13608 GCA_049800435.1 Solirubrobacteraceae bacterium | reverse complement strand
GGCCGAGCGTGACACGTTCACGTTCGCCCTCAGCGGTGGCCACACGCCCGGGGCGATGTTCGGCGAGCTCGCCGCCGTTGAGTTCCCATGGGATCGAACCGCGATCTACCAGGTCGACGAGCGCATCGCCCCGGCGGGCGACCCGCGCCGCAACCTCACCCTTCTCTTAAGGACCTTGCCACCAGCCGCGCTCACCAATGTGTACGCGATGCCCGTCGAGGACGCCGATCTCGACGCCGCCGCCCAGCGCTACGCTCGCTCGTTGCCCGACCGCTTCGACCTGATCCACCTCGGTCTCGGCCTCGACGGCCACACGGCCTCACTGATTCCCTCCGATCCGGTGCTTAGGGTGGCCGACCGCGACGTCGCACTCACCGGGCCCTACATGGGCCTGCGTCGCATGACACTCACCTACCCGGTCATCGACCGCGGGCGAGCGCTGCTCTGGCTTGTGGCAGGCTCGGACAAGGCAGACGCGCTTGTGCGACTACGCCGTCACGACGACTCGATCCCCGCCGGGCGCATCGCCGTCGATCGGGCGCTCATCCTCGCCGACGCGGCTGCGGCTGGCGGCTGACAGCGACCTCGGGCGCGGCGGGGTACTGGTTCTCCAAAAGCGGTGCCCCACGCGCGCGTGAGACACTCAATTTCCGGAACAGCCGCCCACGCGTGCGTGGGGGATCTGATCGGGTGGCGCTCAAGCCGGCAGCGGCTGGCCCGCGATTTCAGCCTGCTCGTGCTGGAAGTCGCTCAGCACCCCCAGCATCGACTCCGACTCGCACTCCACCAACGGCCATGGCTTCTCGGGATGGTCCTCGAGCGTCTTCAGGCCATTGCCGGTAATGATCGCCACCACCGTCGCATCCGGATCGAGCTCGCCCGTCTCGGCCAGCTTCTTCAGGACCGCGATCGTCGTGCCGCCGGCGGGCTCGGTCAGGATTCCCTCGGTCCTCGCGAGCAGATCGATGCCCGCGAATATCTCCTCGTCGCTGGCCGACCCGGCGCTCCCGCCCCGCGAGCGCACCGCGTCGATCACCAGGTACCCGTCGCCCGGCGTGCCGATCGCCAGCGAGTGCGCCACCGTCTCCGGCGTGCATGGATGGATCTCAGCGTCGCCCGCGCCGATCGCGCTTGCGATTGGCGAGCAGCCCGCGGGCTGCGCGATGTGCATCTTCGTGGACTTCGTCTCAGCCAACCCGACTGTTTCCAGCTCGACGAGTCCCTTGTGAAGGCGCGATGACAGCGTCCCGCCGGCGGTCGCCGAGACGATGTGATCCGGGGCCCGCCACCCGAGCTGCTCGACGATCTCAAACGCCATCGTCTTTGCGCCCTCGGCGTAGAACGGACGCAGCGTGATATTGGCGAACTCCAGTCCGCTTGCGGCCGCCACCTTCTTGCACTCGCGGTTGGCTTCGTCGTAGTTGCCACCCACCTGACACACCCTCGCGCCGAGCGCCCTGCACGCCTTCGCCTTCGTCTGCTCCAGGCGATTGGGATAGAACACATACGGCGTCACTCCGGCCTTGGCCGCCAGCGAGGCCACCGCGGTGCCCACGTTGCCGGTCGACACGCACCCGATCTCGCTCTTGCCCAGCTCTAGCAGGCGCGCGACCGCGGTGGAAACCACCCTGTCCTTGTATGACAGGCTCGGACGCGACGTGCTGTCGTCCTTCACATACAGTTTTCTGAGGCCCAACTCGGCACCCAAGTTGTCCGCTGGGATCAGCGGTGTGAGTCCCGAGCTTTGTCCCACGCGTGCCTGCGCGCGCGAGTCTCGGATCGGCAGCAGCTCGGACAGGCGCCAGATGTTGGACGGACGCTCCGACATCTTCAGCTCGCGCAGGCGACTCGTCGCGAGGTCGTAGTCGTAGGCGACATCCAGGCACTTTCCGCACTCCGGGCAAAATGCCTCGCTCTCGCCGATCGGCAGCTTCACCTCACACTTGTGGCACACCAGTTCCGTCACGCACGAGCGCGTCGTCTCATTCTTCTCTGCGCGAGCGCCTGCGGTGCTCATCGGGTCTCACCCCTTCGCTGTCGGGTTGGTTGGCATCGACTGCTCACGCCTATCGTGGCACAAGCTCGCCCGCGGGCCACATTGTGTCGATCTCGCTCGCTCCGCTCGGCAGCGAGGCCATCAGTAGCTCCTCGGCGATGTGAGGGGCAAACGGGATCAGCACGCGCGCGAGTGTCTGAAGCGCCGCCACAAGCGCCTCGCGGTCCTCCGCGCACAAGGATCCCCGCTTTGCGATCACCCGCTTCTCGTAGTCCTTGATCCGGTCGAACAGGCGCATTACGTTGCGCACGGCGCTGTGCATCTCAAGCTCACGCGTGTCCTGCGTGATCTTCTCGACGGCGGTCTCCGTCCATTGCTCGAGTCGCTTGCGCAGGTGCTCGGTCTTGTCGGCCCCCATCTCCGCGGCGCCCGGCTCCCCGTCGGCCGGGGAGCCGCCGTCGCCACTGGGATGAGCGTCGGTCCCCCCGCCCGCGGCGAAACGAGCCTGGGAGAAGTCCCACAGCGCTTTGAGGAAGCGCTGGCAGCGCTGCACCGCACTGTCGCTCCAGTTCAGCGAGCGCTGTGGCCTTGCCGCGTACAGAACTGCGAGCCGGATCGTGTCGGCCCCGTGGCGCTCGATCAACTCGTCGGGATCGACCACGTTGCCGAGGTGCTTGCTCATCTTGCGCCCATCCCTGATCACCATCTCGTGGAACAGGCAGCCGGCGAACGGCTCTCCGTCTCCCAGGAACTCGAGCGGGCCGATGTCGCGCAACGCCTTCGTCACGGTGCGCTGGTCGAACACGAAGTTGCCGCTATCGGAGCCCGCGACCACTCGCTCAGACGGAAGCCACGCGCGCAGGTCCTCGAGCGCGAGGATGTGCTCCAAGCTTTGCTCGCGCTCCTCTGGGGGCACGCACACCGGCACCCACAGCCACAGCGCGTCGAAGTGACAGTCGAGCGTGTCTGTCTCGCGCGTCGCGCTCCCGCCACAGGTGGGGCAGCTGGTATTCACGAAGTCGGCCCGCTCCGCCAGCGGGTTGCCCGCGCCCGTCGGCTTCAGGTCGAGCGGCAGGATCACCGGCAACCGCTCCTTTGGGATGGGCACCGTCCCGCACTTCTCGCAGTACACGATCGGGATCGGCGTGCCCCACGAGCGCTGCCTCGAGATCGTGAAGTCGTTTGCTCTGTAGCGCACCGCCGCGCGCGCGGCCGCGCCGCCGTTTGCGGGTCCGGAGACTCGTGTCGGGGTTGTGGACGCATCTCCGGACACCATCATGCGCGCGTGCGCGGCCGCACCTGCGGAGTCTCCGTGGGGGCCGGCGAGCCGCTCGGCGATCGTCGCGTCGGTGCGGTCGCGCTCGGGGATGCCGAGCACGGCGGTGGCGCCGTAGCGGCCGTCCACCGTCGGGGTGACGATCACCGGCAACGGCTCCCCTCCGGCCGGGTGCGCCAGCGTGCGACCTGTCTCCACGAGGGGCATCGTTTGGGCCTCGCGAGAGCTTCGCTCCAGTCCACCCGATCGCAGGTCCTCGAGCTCGCTGGCCCATACCCCATCCCGTGCCCACTCCTCGACCTGCGGGTGTCTCGGCGAGACGGCGACGAATCGCGCCAACTCGACCGCGTCGGTGTGTGGCGTGAAGACGGTGAGGGTCTCGCCGTCCTCGCCGCTCAGGTCGAGCTCCACACCGTCCACCCGCCCGAGCACGAAACGCTGGGAAGCGAGGGCGTTCTCGTCCCATATGCCGCCGTCGGCCAACTCCTGGAGTCGCCGGTCGTTCTCCTCGACGTATGCGCTGATGCGCAGATACCACTGCGGCTGTTGGATCAAGCGCACAGGGTTGTGGCAGCGCCAGCACAGCCCGTTCTCGACCTGGATCGTCGCGAGCGTCGTCTGGCAGGTGTCACACCAATCGACGCTCCCGGTCCCCCGATACACCAGCCCGGCCTCCAGCAGAGTCAGGAACAACCACTGCGACCAGCGGTACATGACTGGCTCGGAGCTCATGAACGTGCGCTCCCAATCGAAGGAAAAGCCGAGTCTTCGCAGCTGGCCGATCATGTGCTCCGCGCAGCGCTCCACCCACGCGCTCGGGGACTCTTTGCCGGCGATCGCCCCGAGCTCCGCGGGCAGCCCGAAGGAGTCGAAGCCGAACGCGAACAGCACATCCTCGCCGCGTGCTCTACAGAAGCGAGCATATGCATCGCCGATCGAGTAGCTGCGCACATGCCCGATATGGATGTTTCCCGAGGTAAACGGCGCCGATGGCTTTATGTACTTGCGCGGGCGATCTCTCTCGATCTCGGGGGTTCGAAACGCGCTCTGCTCGCCCCACATGCGCTGCCGGCGGGCCTCGATTGCATGCGGGTCATAGCTGGGCCGATCGCCGTTGCTCATCAGACCGAGAATACCCAAGGGACCGTTGGGGCCGTTGCTATGCTCGTCCGCCACGACTGCAAGGATTCCTCGATGGAAGTAGAGATTGGACGCGGCAAGCAGGCACGCCGCGCATACGGCTTCGACGACATCGCGATCGTGCCCTCCAGGCGCACGCGAGACCCCGACGACATCGACATCTCCTGGAAGCTTGGTCCCTACCAGTTCGAGCTGCCACTGATGGCATCTGCGATGGACGGCGTCGTCTCCCCGGAGACCGCTGCGATCGTCGGTCGACTGGGAGGCCTTGCGGTGCTCAACCTCGAGGGCATCTTCACGCGCTACGAGGACGCGGCCGAGCAGCTCGAGCGAATCTCGAAGCTCTCCAAGGACGTGGCCACGCGCGAGATGCAGGAGATCTACGCCCAGCCCATCGTCCCTGAGCTGATCGCCCAGCGGATTCGCGAGATCAAGGAGCAAAAGGTCGTCGTGGCCGCCTCGCTGACGCCCCAGCGCGTGCTCGCCTACCACGAGCTCGCGCTCGAGGCCGGCCTTGACGTGCTCGTGATCCAGGGCACCGTCGTCTCCGGGGAACATGTCTCCACCGTCTCCGAGCCGCTCAACCTGAAGGAGTTCATACCCTCGCTCGACGTTCCCGTCGTCGTGGGCGGATGCGCCTCCTACCAGACGGGCCTGCACCTGATGCGAACCGGCGCCGCCGGCGTGCTAGTCGGTGTCGGTCCGGGCGCCGCCTGCACCACGCGCGGCGTGCTAGGCATCGGCGTACCGCAGGCCACGGCGATCGCGGATGTGGCTCATGCGCGCTCCACACACATGCTCGAGACCGGCGACTACTGCCAGGTGATCGCCGACGGCGGCATGCGCAATGGGGGGGACGTCTCCAAGGCGATCGCCCTTGGCGCCGACGCGGTCATGATCGGCTCGCCGCTCGCGCGCGCCCACGAAGCGCCCGGACGCGGCTTTCACTGGGGCATGGCCACCTTCCACCCGACCCTCCCGCGTGGCGCGCGCGTGGCAACCACACAGAACGGCACGCTCGAGGAGATCCTCGTCGGTCCCGCGCGCGAGAACGACGGCACCTTCAACCTGTTTGGAGGGCTCCGCACCTCGATGGCCACCTGTGGGCACAAGGACCTCGCCGAGTTCAACCGCGCGGAGGTCGTGATCGCGCCGTCCTTGCAAACTGAGGGCAAGCAGCTCCAGCGCGACCAGTCGGTTGGGATGGGCTCGAATGGCAGAGCCGCCGCACTGGTGGAGGACTGAGGCTGCACAGGCGGGTTGGCCGGGTTTGGGGATGCGGGGTGGGGAGGGGTATATACTTTATTTCAAATTCACAATAGTAGCTACTTATTGTAATAACTATTGTGAATGTCACAAAAAGGACGCATGACTTCCCTCAATCTGGATGTCCCAACCGCCCGAGACCTACACGATGCGGCTGAGGTGCGCGAACAGGTCCGCGAGGAGGTGGTGGTCCTCGACTACGGCGGCCAGTACTCGCAGCTGATCGCGCGGCGCATTCGCGATTGCGGGGTGTTCTCCGAGCTGCTTCCCCATTACGTGGGCCTTGAGGAGGTCGCCAAGCGCAAACCGCGCGGGATCGTCCTCTCCGGAGGGCCCGCGTCTGTATACGCGCCCGGGGCGCCGCGCCTGGAGCGCGGGCTGCTCGAGCTTGGGGTACCGGTGCTGGGTATCTGTTACGGCATGCAACTGCTCGTCCACGAGCTCGGCGGGCGCGTCGAGCAAGCGGAGGTAGGCGAGTTCGGCCGCTCCGATCTGACCGTCTCAGAGCCCGGCGTGCTGCTCGCCGGTATGCCCAAGCAGCAAACGTGCTGGATGTCCCATCGCGACACTGTCTTCGAGGCCCCGGCCGGCTTCACCGCGCTCGCCTGCTCCACAGCTTCGCCCGTTGCGGCGGTCGAGGACCAGGCGCGTGGCATCTACGGCATCCAGTTCCACCCCGAGGTCGTCCATACGCCCTACGGCCAGGAGATCCTGACCCGCTTCCTCACCGACGTGTGCGGCTGTGAGCGCACCTGGTCCCCGGCTTCGATCGCCGAAGACCAGATCGCTCGGATTCGCCGGCAGGTGGGGGATGGGCGTGTCGTGTGTGGGCTCTCGGGCGGCGTGGACTCCTCGGTGGCGGCCCTGCTCGTGCACCGCGCGATCGGCGACCAGCTCACATGCGTGTTCGTCGATCACGGGCTGATGCGCAAGGATGAGGGCGAGCAGGTCATCAGCGCATTCAGGGATACCTTCAAGGTGCCGCTCGTGGCGGTCGACGCGGAGACGCGCTTCCTGGAGAAGCTCCGGGGCGTCACCGAGCCCGAGGCCAAGCGCAAGGCGATCGGCGCCGAGTTCATCAGGGTGTTTGAGGAGGAGGCAGCGAAGATCTCCGCCACCAGTCCGGCCCGCTTCCTCGTCCAGGGAACCCTCTATTCCGACGTGATCGAGTCCGGCGGAGGTACGGGCGCCGCCACGATCAAGTCCCACCACAACGTTGGCGGCCTGCCCGAGGACATGCAGTTCGAGCTCGTCGAGCCCTTGCGCGCCCTTTTCAAGGACGAGGTGCGGGCCGTCGGCGCCGAGCTCGGCCTGCCCGAGCGGCTCGTGTGGCGCCAACCGTTCCCCGGACCGGGCCTCGCGATCAGGATCGTCGGCGGCGAAGCCACCCGCGAGCGCCTCGACGTCTTGCGCGAGGCAGACCACATCCTCCAAGAGGAGATCCGCAAGGCTGGACTCTACCGCGAGTTGTGGCAGTCCTTCTGTGTGCTCCCCGATGTGCGCACCGTCGGCGTCCAGGGCGACGAACGCACCTACGGTTACGTCGTGGTCATCCGCGCTGTCACGAGCGACGACGCCATGACCGCCGACTGGGCACGCCTCCCTTACGACCTGCTCGAGACGATCGCCTCCCGCATGATCAACGAGTTGCGCGAGGTCAACCGGGTGGTCCTCGACATCACGTCGAAGCCGCCGGGAACCATTGAGTGGGAGTAACCCTGGTGGGCGCCTTGGGACGTCTGGCGGCGTCCTCCCTCCCTTTTGTGCGTAGCACACCGCGGTCGGTGTGTCCTTGCCAGCCGCCCCGATCCACCCACCAGGGCGGTCTGGGGTGTATGCGGTCTGCGAACTGATTCAACTTCGCCTATCATGCACTCCGCGCCGCGCGTCGGGTTCGCGCGGCCTTTTTCACGCCATGAAGACCTACGTAGCCAAGCCAACAGATCGCGAGCGCAACTGGCTCGTCGTCGACGCCAACGGAAAGACGCTCGGACGTCTCGCGACGCAGATCGCCGATGTGCTGCGCGGCAAGCGCAAGCCCGAGTACACACCGCATGTCGACACGGGCGATTTCGTCGTGGTCATCAACGCAGAGAAGGTAGCCGTCACCGGCAAAAAGCGCCAGGACAAGCGCTACTACCGCCATTCGGGCTATCCGGGCGGATTGCGCTCGCGTACGTTCGAGGAGATGATGGCTCGCCGCCCGGAGGAGATCATCAGGCTCGCGGTCAAGGGCATGATGCCGCGCAACCGTCTGGCCCGCAAGCAGATCACAAAGCTCAAGGTCTACGCCGGCCCCGAGCACCCGCACGTCGCCCAGAAACCGCAACAGATGGAGATCGAGGCCTGATGGCCGACGAGCCGACAGAGCAGCCCGAGGACAAGGTCGAGCCAACCGAGCCGGCCGCCGACACACCCGCCGCGTCCGAGCAGACGCCGGCCGATGCTGTCGAGGAAACTTCCGAGCAGCCCGCCGAGGCCGAGGCGGCGCCGGTCTCCGAGCAGCCGGCCGAGGAGCAGCAGGTCGCTCCCGAGCAGCCTGTCGCCGAAGAGCCCGCGCCCTCTGAGGAGCCGGTCGCCGAGGAGCACGCAGCCCCGGCGCCGGCCACCGCGAAGCCCGTCGCCGAGGAGACCCAGGCGCAGGAGCCTTCCGGCCATCCGGTCGCCGAGAAGCCCACTGCGCAGGAGCTGTCATCCGACGCCGGCGAAGTCGACACCGAGGAGGAGCTGCCCACGCCGCGCGTCAAGCCGAGCGTGCCGGGCGCACACCTCGAAGTGGACATCGTGCCCGAAGGCGTCGACCCGCTCGCTCCCGAGCGGCCGGTCGACCCCTACGCGGTCGAGGATGACGAGGAGGCCAAGTCAGAAGAGGACGCAGACGGCAGCCCACTCGTCGAGCCGATCTCGAGCGCCGCCATCGACCTCGCCGCGGGAGCGCGCTACAGGGCAACCGGCAAGCGCAAGACGGCAATCGCGCGCGTCATCCTGCGACCGGGTACAGGGACCTACCTGGTCAACGGCAGGACCCTCGACGAGCACTTTCCGCGAGTCACACTTCAGCGCAACATCCGCCAGCCGCTGGAGACTGTCGGCTATCAGGAGCGCATGGATGTCGTCGCGCGCCTGCACGGAGGCGGCATCTCCGCCCAGGCCGGCGCCCTTCGCCACGGTATCTCTCGCGCGCTGCTCGAGGCCGATCCGAATCTGCGAGGCGAGCTCAAGCGTCGCGGCTTCCTCACCCGCGACTCGCGGGCCAAGGAGCGCAAGAAGGCCGGCTTGAAGAAGGCCCGCAAGCGGCCGCAGTTCTCCAAGCGCTAAACCATCTCCATGGCGAAGCTGTTCGGGACCGACGGGGTCCGTGGAGTCGCAGGCGTTCTGCTAAGCGCCGAGTTGGCGCTCGCGCTCGGCAAGGCCGCCGCCGGACACGCCCACGCCAAGCGTCCGCGCGTGCTGATTGTGCGCGACACGCGCGAGTCCGGGGAGATGCTCCAGGCAGCGCTTGCCGCCGGTGTCAGCGCGGCCGGGGGAGAAGCATTGCTCGGGGGAGTACTGCCTACCCCCGCGGCGCCACTGCTGCTCAACCGCTACAGCCTTGACCTTGCGGTCGTGATCTCTGCCTCGCACAATCCCTACCAGGACAACGGTCTCAAGTTCTTCGCAGCCGATGGCTTTAAGCTCTCAGACGAGGACGAGCTAGCGATCGAAGCGGAGTTGCGGGCCGATAGCGCCCCCACAAGCGCAGGGCACATCGGGCGCGTTCGCGAGCTGAGAGGCACTCACGAGGACTACCTACGCGAGCTCGAGACCCGCTTTGCCGATCTGCGCCTCGACGAGCTAGACGTGCTGATCGACTGTGCCAACGGCGCCACCTATAGGGTCGCACCCGAGATCTTCAGGCGCCTTGGCGCGGCAGTCACCGTCGTCGCGGCCACTCCCGATGGGCGCAACATAAACGCCGGCTGCGGCTCCACTCATGTGGCGGCTCTGGGTGAGCGGGTCCGCGAGGGGGGCCACTCGCTCGGCCTGGCCTTCGACGGCGACGGCGACCGCGTGCTGGCTGTCGACCGCGCCGGGGAGGTCGTCGACGGAGATGAGCTGATCGCCCTCGCCGCTCTCCATCTGCGCGAGCAGCAACGTTTGGCCGGCGACGGTGTCGTGGTGACCGTGATGACCAACTACGGCTTTCACTCCGCGATGCGCGATGCCGGCATCGAGGTCGCATGCACCGGCGTTGGCGACCGCTACGTCTTGGAGGAGCTGCGTCGCAGGGGCTGGGCGCTCGGGGGGGAGCAGTCTGGGCACATCATCGAGATGGGCTTCAACAGCACGGGCGACGGGATCGCGGGTGCGCTGCTTACGCTGGAGGCGCTGGGCGGACGCGATCTCTGCGAGCGCAACGGGATGGAGAAGCTGCCCCAACGCCTCATCAACGTGCGCGTGCGCGACAAGAGCGCGTTCGAGGGTGCCGAGAGCGTGGCGGAGGCCGTGCTCGCCGAGGATCGTGCCCTCTCTGGAAGGGGACGTGTGCTGGTTCGCGCCAGCGGTACCGAGCCGCTCGTGAGGGTCATGGTCGAGGCGCCCACCGACGAGGAGGCCGACGCGACCTGCTCAAGGCTGGTGGCCATTGTGGAGCGCGACTTGGCCTGAGAACGTGTTTGAGAAGCGTCCGCACGCACCTGGCGGCGCCCGACGCAGCGCGCTCCGGCGTCCTCGGGAGCCGAAATAGCCCCACTATTCCGGCTCCCTGCGTCCTTGGATCGCTTGGTCGTGCACTCGCCATTCACGCACGTCCACTTCCCAAACACGTTCTGAGCGGCCCAGGCGAATTGCCTGGTGGGCCTCGTGCGGCGCAAGTCAGGCCGATAGGCCGCTGATATCGTCGTCGCGATGTGCGGCATCGTCGGCTACGTAGGCAAGCGACCGGCCCGCGAGTTGTTGCTCGCGGGGCTGAAGAAGCTCGAGTATCGCGGCTATGACAGCGCCGGCATCTCGCTGATAGCCGGCGAGCGCATCGAGGCAGTGCGCTCCGTCGGCAACCTGAGCGCGCTCCAAGCCAAGCTCGACGACGCCGCCGACAGTGCCGAGGCCGCCGGCGGCACCGCGGTCGCGGTCATGACCGCGACCGCTCTGGCCACCACCGGGATCGGTCACACCCGCTGGGCCACCCATGGGCGGGTGAGCGAGCAGAACGCGCATCCCCACTACGACACCGAGGATCGCCTGCACGTGGTGGTCAACGGGATCGTTGAGAACTATATGGCGCTCAAGGAGCGCCTCGTCGGCGAAGGCAACATGTTCACCTCCGAGACCGACGCGGAGGTGATCGCGCACCTGATCGCCGCCCACTACGACGGCGATCTCGCCGCCGCGGTACGGACTGCCTTCGGCGAGCTTGAGGGTCACTTTGCGTTCGTCGCGATGAGCTTGGACGAGCCGCGGACGCTCGTCGGGGCTCGCAAGGAGTGCCCGCTGGTGATCGGTCGCGGGGAGGGGGAGCAGTTCATTGCCTCGGCCGTGCCGGCCTTCCTTGCCGAGACGCGCTCCGTTCAGTACGTCGAGAACGGCGAGATCGTTGTGTTGCGGCCCGACGGAGTAACTGTCTCAACGTCCAGCGGCGAGATCGTAGAGCGCGACGTCGAGCAGATCGACTGGGATGAGGACACCGCCGAGAAGGGCGGCTATGAGACCTTCATGCTCAAGGAGATCCACGAACAGGCCGACGCGGTGGCCGAGACGATAGCCGACCGCGTCGCACGCGGCGAGGGCGTGGACCTCGACGAGCAAGGCGCCCTCGACGAGGCGCTGCTCGCGGACATCAAACGCGTCGTGGTCGTCGCCTGCGGCACTTCCTACCACGCCGGACTGATCGGACGCTACGCGATTGAGGAGTGGGCACGTATTCCTGTCGAAATGGACGTGGCATCCGAGTACCGCTATCGCAATCCGGTTGTCGGGCCGGGCGATCTCGTGATCGGGATCTCCCAGTCCGGGGAGACCGCCGACACGCTTGCCGCGATGCGCAAGGCGCGCGAGCGCGGCGCCACCGTGCTTGCGATCACGAACGTAATGGGCTCGCAGGCCACTCGCGACGCCGACGGCGTCCTGTTCACGCGCGCGGGTCTCGAGATAGGCGTTGCCGCCACCAAGACATTCGTATGCCAGGTCGCGGTGATCTACTTGCTCGGCCTGCGCCTCGCTGAGCTACGGGGAACGCTCGCGGCCGAGCGGATCGCCGAGCTCGTCGGCGAGATCAAGCGCTTGCCTCACTGCATCGATGAAGTCATCGCCGATGTCGGCGAGCAGATCGCCGGGGTGGCCGACGAGCACTGGCAGAAGCAGTTCTTCCTCTACATCGGCCGCCATGTCGGTTTGCCCGTGGCCCTGGAGGGCGCACTGAAGCTCAAGGAGATCTCCTACATAGCCACCGACGCCTACGCGGCGGGCGAGATGAAGCACGGGCCGATCGCACTGCTCGACGACTCGACGCCCGTAGTGTCGATCGCGACCGATTCGCCGGTGCTCGAGAAGATGGTCTCCAACATGCAGGAGGTGCGCGCGCGTGGGGCTCACGTGATCGCGATCGTCACTCAGGGCAACGCCGCGCTCGCCGGCCAGGTGGACGTGGCAATCCCGGTGCCCGCCATCGACTGGATGCTGCAACCGATCCTTGCTGTTGTTCCCTTGCAGCTGCTCGCCTACGAGATCGCCTGTAGGCGCGGCCTGAACGTGGATCAGCCGCGTAACCTGGCCAAGACGGTGACCGTCGAGTAGTACGTCTAGCATCGCTCGTCATGGGCGCCGTTCCTGAGTGGTGTGAGCCGCTGCTGGATGCCCCGCGGATGCGGGCGGTAGATCGCTGGGCAATCGACCAGCGCGGGGTATCGTCGCTGGAGTTGATGGAGCGGGCAGGCGAAGGCGTGGCGGCAGCGATACAGCGGTTCGCGCACGACGGCCCACTCGTCGTCGTATGCGGCAAGGGGAACAACGGCGGCGACGGGCTCGTCGCGGCACGGCTTCTGCGCGAGGCGGCCAGGGAGGTGGCCGTCGTGTGCGTGTGTCTCGCCGAGGATCTCTCGCCAGACGCGCGCGCCAACCTGGAGCGTCTGCCGGGCGAGCGGCCCACGAGGCTCGACGAAGTGGCCGCGCTCGAGGCCATCGCGGGGGCCGTGGCGATCGTTGATGCGCTACTCGGCACCGGATTTGAGGGTGAGCCGCACGGAGAGGTAGCGGATGCGATAGAGGAGGTGAACGCGGCTCCCGGACGTGTCCTCAGCATCGACGTTCCAAGCGGCGTCGACGCATCCACGGGAGTCATTGCCGCGGTAGCGATCGAAGCCGAGGCGACTGTGACCTTCCATGCGGCAAAGCCCGGGCTGTGGATCAACCCGGGAAAGCTTCACGCAGGCGAGCTCACCACGATCGAGATCGGCATCCCGCGCGGCGCGCCCGCCACGTCGGCCATCGGATTGATAGTGGACGGCGTGCTCGACGTGCTGCCCCGCCGTACGGCCCGCTCGACCAAGTTCACAAGCGGGCACGTCGTCGTGGTCGGAGGCTCTGCCGGCTTGACAGGCGCGCCCACGATGACCTCGCTCGCCGCGATGCGTGCCGGCGCGGGGTATGTCACCGCATGTGTGCCCGAGTCGCTACGCGCGATCCTCGACACGCAACTCGTGGAGGCGATGACGCGGGGCCTGCCAGACGAGCGGGGCGCGCTCTCGCCGCAGGCGCTTCCCGCGGCCATGGAGGCACTTGCGCGCGCCGACTCGCTCGCGCTCGGGCCGGGACTCGGACGCGATCCTGGCAGCGTGCAGCTGGCGCGTGAGTTGGCGCGCCAGTCGCCGCTCCCCACGGTGCTCGACGCAGACGGCTTGAACGCCCACGCCGGCGCCCTTGCCGAGCTCGCGCTCAGGGACGCCCCGACGGTGCT
>JBARJU010000034.1:0-8482 GCA_049800435.1 Solirubrobacteraceae bacterium | reverse complement strand
GCCCCCCCGCCGGACGGCACATGTGCCGTCCGGGACAGCGGCGCATGCGCCGCTGTCAAACGAAGAGGGAAGAGGAACCCTTCCTACTCTCCGGGCTCCTCAGGCACGTCGAGCTCGCCGAGGCCCTCCACGAAGCCTGGGTCCGAGCTGCCGGCGCCGATCTTCTCGAGCGAGGCGAGATCGGCGTCGAACTCGCTCCCGTAGCCTGTGCCGAGCGCTTCGCCGTCGGCGAGCCCAAGCTCGGCCGCGATCTCCTCCTGGTCGAGCAAGCCAACGTCGTCGATCGCGCGCGGGAGGGGCTCGGAGGGTTCGATCTCGATTCGGCGGTAGCGCTTCAGACCGGTCGCCGCCGGGATCAGCTTGCCGATGATCACGTTCTCCTTGAGGCCGTTGAGCCGGTCGATCTTGCCCTCGAGCGACGCGTCGGTGAGCACCTTGGTTGTCTCCTGGAAGGAGGCCGCCGAGAGGAACGAATCGGTGTTCAAGGAGGCCTTGGTGATGCCGAGAATGATGTCCTCGAACTGGGCGGTCTCGCCGCCCTTTGCGATCACATCGTTGTTGGCCTTGGCGAATTCGTAGCGGTCGACGAACTGCCCGGGAAGGTAGTCGGTGTCGCCCTTCTGGTCGACCCTCACCTTCTTGAGCATCTGGCGCACGATCAGCTCGATGTGCTTGTCGTTGATGTCCACGCCCTGGGACTTGTAGACCTCCTGGACCTCCTTGACGAGGTACTGCTCGGTCTCGGTGCGTCCACGTATCGCGAGCAGCTCGTGTGGGTAGAGCGAGCCCTCGTTGAGCTGCGTCCCGGCGTCGATCTTCTGGCCCTCGGTCACATGCAGTCGCGTACGGCGTGGGAAGGCGTGGCGGTGCTCCTCGCCGGCCTCGTCGGTGATCACCACCGTGAGCGCCTTCTCCGTCTCCTCGATCGTTATGACGCCGTCCTGCTCGGCGATCTTCGCCAAGCCCTTGGGCTTACGCGCCTCGAAGAGCTCCACCACGCGCGGAAGACCGTGCGTGATGTCGGCGCCTGCGACACCGCCGGTGTGGAAGGTGCGCATCGTCAGCTGCGTGCCGGGCTCGCCGATCGACTGGGCCGCGACGATGCCCACGGCATCGCCGATCTGAGCGGTTTGACCGGTGGCCATGGCGCGGGCATAGCAGGCCTGGCAAACCCCGCTGGGCGCCCTGCACTTGAGCACCGAGCGAACGGGGACCGTGACGCGCGTGCCCTTCTCGTGCTGGTCGGAGAACGCCTCCACGATGTCGGCAAGCTGCTGGCGTCCGATTTCGTGGCCGCCCTCGGCGAGCATGCGTCCGCGCTTGGTGACGATCGGCTCGGCGGCTGTGCGTCCGACGAGGTTTTCGTTCGGTTCGCCGCCGTCGTTCCAGACGGTCATCTCGATGTGTTCGTCGGTGGCGCAATCGACCTCGCGAATGATCACGTCCTGGGCGACGTCCACCAGGCGGCGCGTCAGGTAGCCCGAGTCGGCGGTGCGTAGCGCCGTGTCGGCGAGTCCCTTTCGCGCGCCGTGGGTCGAGATGAAGTACTCGAGCACCGACAGGCCCTCCATGAAGTTGGACTTGATCGGCCGCTCGATGATCTCGCCCTTCGGATTGGCCATCAGGCCGCGCATGCCCGCCAGCTGGCGAATCTGCTTGAACGAGCCACGGGCGCCCGAGTTGGCCATCATGAAGATCGGGTTGAGCGTGTCGAGGTTGGCGATCATCGCCTCGGCCACCTCGTCGGTGGCGGCGTTCCACTTCTCGACGACCGCCTCGTGACGCTCCTCCTGGGTTATCAGACCCATGTCGTACTGGTCGGTAATGTCGCCCACCAGCTTGTCGTACTTGTCGAGGATCGACTGCTTCTCGGGCGGGATCACGACGTCGTTCTTTGAGATCGTGATGCCGGCCTGGGTCGCGTACTTGAAGCCGAGGTCCTTGAACGCGTCGAGTACCAGCGAGATGGTGGTTGCGCCGTAGGTCTGCACGAGCGCGTCGATCAAGCGCGTGGTGTCGCGCTTCTTCATCGACTGATTCACGAACACGTACTTGGAGGCGTCGAACTGGTCTCCGAGAGCCTCGGCGAGCGCACGCTCGATGCGATCGTTGTAGATGATCCGCCCGACGGTTGTGAGCAGGTGACCGCCCTCGCGACCGAACGGCCGGAACTCGGCGATGTCGTGCAGCTTGACGACGCCCGCCTCGTAGGAGAGCTCTGCCTCCTGCGCTGTGCGAAACACGTGCGGACGGGGCTCGTAGGTGGCCCTGTCGATCTTGGACAGCTCGTCGGCCTCGAGCCCATATGTGAGGTAGTAGGCGCCGAGGATCATGTCCTGAGTCGGCGTGGCCAGCGGCGCGCCGTGCGCCGGGGAGAGGATGTTGTTGGAGGAGAGCATCAGGATGCGCGCCTCCGCCTGGGCCTCGGCCGAGAGCGGCAGGTGGACCGCCATCTGGTCGCCGTCGAAGTCAGCGTTGAAGGCGTGGCAGACGAGTGGGTGCACCTGGATCGCCTTGCCCTCGACCAGCAGCGGTTCAAACGCCTGAATGCCGAGACGGTGAAGCGTGGGAGCGCGGTTGAGCAACACCGGATGCTCGTGGATGACCTCCTCCAAGACGTCCCATACCTCGCCGATCATCGAGTCGACCATCTTCTTGGCCGCCTTGATGTTCTGGGCGGACTTGCGCTCGACCAAGCGCGCCATGATGAACGGCTTGAAGAGCTCGAGCGCCATGATCTTCGGCAGCCCGCACTGGTGCAGCTTCAGGTAGGGGCCCGCCACGATCACCGAGCGACCGGAGTAGTCCACGCGCTTGCCGAGCAGGTTCTGGCGGAAGCGCCCCTGCTTGCCCTTGAGCATGTCCGAGAGCGACTTCAGCGGGCGGTTGCCCGGTCCGGTCACAGGACGCCCGCGGCGACCGTTGTCGAACAGCGCGTCGACGGCCTCCTGGAGCATGCGCTTCTCGTTGTTGACGATGATCTCGGGCGCGCCGAGGTCGAGCAGCCGCTTGAGGCGGTTGTTGCGGTTGATGACGCGCCTGTATAGGTCATTGAGGTCTGAGGTGGCAAAGCGGCCACCGTCGAGCTGGACCATCGGACGCAGCTCCGGCGGGATCACGGGCACGGCGTCGAGCACCATCATCTCGGGCTTGTTGCCGGACTGGATGAACGCGCTCACCACCTTCAGACGCTTGACGGCGCGGGCCTGCTTCTGGCCCTTGCCGGTCTTGACTTGCTCCTCGAGTTCTGTTCTTTCGGCCTCGAGATCGACCTGCTGGAGCAGGTCGCGGATCGCCTCGGCCCCCATGCCGCCACGAAAGTATTCCCCGAAGCCGTAGGAGGAGCCGAAGCGCTCCTTGAGCTCGCGGAAGGTGGTCTCGTCGTGCTCGATCTGCTTGGGCTCCATCGTCTTGAAGAGCTCCCACACGTTGCGCATGCGCTCGGCCCCGTCCTCGACGTAGGCTTCGGTGTCGGCGATGTCGGCCTCGAAGGTCTTGTTGAGCTCCTTGATGAGCTTCTCGCGTTCCTCATCGGAGATCTTCGAGAGGTTGAGATCGAGCGAGTCGGCCCACAGGTGGTCTTCGTCGCTGAACGAGGTCTGCTTGGCGCTCTGTAGGTACTTCTCACGACGAGCAAGGGACTCGCGCAGCTCGAGCACGCGCTCCTGTAGCTCGGCGGCGTAGGAGTCGAGGACCTTGTTGACCTCCTTCTCGAGCGAGTCGAGGTCCTTGGAGCGAGCCTCGTCGTCGACCCAGGTGACAATCGAGGCGGCGAAGTAGAGCACCTTCTCGAGCTCCTTGGGCGCCATGTCGAGCAGGTAGCCGATGCGAGAGGGAACGCCCTTGAAGAACCATATGTGGGAGACCGGGGCGGCGAGGTCGACGTGGCCCATGCGCTCGCGACGGACCTTCGAGCGCGTGACCTCCACGCCGCAGCGCTCGCACACGATGCCCTTGTAGCGGACGCGCTTGTACTTGCCGCAGTAGCACTCCCAGTCCTTGGTGGGACCGAAGATGCGCTCGCAAAACAGGCCATCCTTCTCGGGCTTGAGCGTGCGGTAGTTGATGGTCTCGGGCTTGGTCACCTCGCCCGAGCTCCATGAGCGGATCTGCTTGGAGGAGGCGAGGCTGATCTCGATGGCGTCGAAGTTATTGATGTCGATCATCTGGTGGCGCTTTCGCTCGCGGGTGAAACAGAATGTGGTGTGGTCTCCTCGGGCATCACGTCTCAATCTCCTCGACGGGCTCCTCGATCGGCTCGTCCACGGCGCCGTCGAGCGCGTCTAGGCCGATGCCCTCCTGCAAGAGGTCCACGACGTCGAGCGCAGGCTCCTCGGATACTCCGTCCTGCTCATCGGTCTCGTCCTCGCCATCGCCCGGCTCGGCAGCAGCCGATCCCTCGGCGTCCGGTCCGGTCTCAACCACCTCGCCGGTTGGAGCACGAACGCCCGAGAGATCGATGCCGAGCTCCTCAGCGGCACGCAACAGGTCGTCGTCTTCGTCGCGCAACTCGGCGTGCTGGCCCTCCTCCGAGACGACGCCGACGTCGAGCGCTAGAGACTGCATCTCCTTGAGAAGCACCTTGAAGGACTCGGGGATGCTCGGCTCAGCGATGTTCTCGCCCTTGACGATCGCCTCATATGCCTTTACGCGACCGACGGTGTCGTCGGACTTGATCGTGAGCATCTCCTGGAGGGTGTAGGCGGCCCCAAACGCCTCCAGGGCCCACACCTCCATCTCACCGAAGCGCTGACCGCCGAACTGCGCCTTGCCCCCCAGCGGCTGCTGGGTGACGAGCGAGTAGGGGCCGGTCGAACGGGCGTGAATCTTGTCGTCGACGAGGTGCAGCAGCTTGAGGATGTACATGTAGCCGACGGTGACCTGCTCCTCGAAGGGCTCTCCGCTGCGACCGTTGAACAGGGTCATCTTGCCCGAGGCCTGCTCGCCGACGCGCCTGGACTTGTCGATGTCCATGCGGATGCGACCCTCGTGCGCATCTTGCCACTTGACGAGCGCCGTGTCGACGTCTTCCACGGTTGCTCCGTCGAATACCGGCGTGGCGACATACACACGCTTGTTGCCTCCATTGGCGTGGGCGTCGTTGTATGCCTCGGTGCCGTCGTCGTACCAGCCCTGAGCGGCGGCCCATCCGAGATGGGTCTCGAGGATCTGGCCCACGTTCATGCGGCTTGGAACGCCGAGCGGGTTGAGGATCACGTCCACCGGGGTGCCGTCCTCCAGGAACGGCATGTCCTGCTGATCCACGATCTTCGAGATCACACCCTTGTTGCCGTGGCGCCCCGCGAGCTTGTCGCCCTCGGAGATCTTGCGCTTCTTGGCGACGAACACGCGCACAAGGTCGTTGACCCCGGGCGGCAGATCGTCGCCCTCGTCGCGGCTGAATGTCATCACGTCGATCACCACGCCGCCCTCGCCGTGGGGCACCTTAAGCGAGGTGTCGCGCACCTCGCGAGCCTTCTCCTTGAAGATCGCGCGGATGAGCTTCTCCTCGGCGGTGAGCTCGGTCTCGCCCTTGGGCGTGACCTTGCCGACCAAGAGGTCGCCCGAGGCAACCTCGGCTCCGACGCGGACGATGCCGCGATCGTCGAGGTTGCGCAGCGACTCCTCCGAGCGGTTGGGGATGTCGCGCGTGATCTCCTCGTCGCCGAGCTTGGTGGTGCGTGCGTCGATCTCGTACTCCTCGATATGGATCGAGGTGAGCTCGTCGTCCTGTACGAGGCGCTTGGAGAGGATGATGGCGTCCTCGAAGTTGTAGCCCTCCCAAGACATGAAGGCAACCATCAAGTTCTTGCCGAGCGCCATCTCGCCCTTGTCGGTGGAGGAGCCGTCGGCGAGCACGTCGCCCGCCTTCACCTTCTGACCGGCGCTCACACGCGGCTTGTGGTGGATGAGGGTGCCCTGGTTGGAGCGCATGAACTTCTGTAGCTCGTACTCATCCTTGCCTTCGGCGCCCTCGACGACGATCCGGGTGGCATCTACGAACTCGACCGTGCCGGTGTTGAGCGCAAGCAGCACGTCGCCTGTGTCGAGGGCGGCACGGCGCTCCATGCCAGTGCCCACGAGCGGGGCGTCGGTCTTTAGGAGCGGGACCGCCTGGCGCTGCATGTTCGAGCCCATCAGCGCGCGGTTGGCGTCGTCGTGCTCGAGGAACGGGATCATCGCCGTGGCGACCGACCAGATCTGTTCGGGAGAGACATCGACGAGGTCCACGTCCTTGGGTCCCACGGTCACGTACTGGCCGGCCTGGGTACGGCACAGGATTTCCTTGCCGAGCAGCTTTCCGGTCTTCGGGTCGGTCGGCGTGTTGGCCTGAGCGATCAGCTGCTCCTCCTCCTGGTTTGCATCCAAGCGCACCACCTCCTCCGTCGCGATGCCGTCCTTGACGACCCGGTAGGGGGTGGTGACGAAGCCGTACTCGGAAACCTCCGCGAAGGAGGACAGCGAGCCGATCAGGCCGATGTTCGGACCCTCGGGCGTCTCGATCGGGCACATGCGCCCGTAGTGGGTGGGGTGCACGTCGCGTACCTCGATCGGCGCGCGCTCGCGTGTGAGGCCACCTGCGCCCAGCGCGGAGAGCCGGCGGCGGTGGGTGAGGCCCGCCAGCGAGTTGGTCTGGTCCATGAACTGCGAGAGCTGAGATGAGCCGAAGAACTCCTTCAGCGCGGCCACGACGGGGCGAATATTGATGATCGTCTGCGGCGTGATCGTGTCGGCGTCCTCGGTGGTGAGACGCTCGCGCACGACCCGCTCCATGCGATAGAGGCCGATGCGGAATGCCTCCTGGATCAACTCGCCAACCGTGCGCAAGCGACGGTTGCCGAAGTGCTCGTACTCGTCGAGGTGTTCGTCGACGGGCTCGCGCGGCATGCTCATCGCCTCGGCCGCGTAGTCCTTGATCTCGATCTCGGGCTCCTCGGGCATGCCGAGGCGCTTGGGCAGCGACGCGAGCTCCTTGACGAGCGCGAGGATGTCGTCGTGGGTGAGCGTGCGCGTGTCGATGTCGATGTCGAGCCCAAGCCGCGAGTTGAGCTTGTAGCGACCGACGCGCGTGAGGTCATAGCGCTTGGGATCGAAGAACAGCTGGTTGAGCAGCGCCTTGGCGTTCTCCACGCTCGGCGGCTCGCCGGGACGCTGCTTCTTGAACAGCTCGATCAGGGCGCCCTCTTCGGTGCGGGTCTGCTCGGTATCGGCTTCGATCGTGTTGCGGATGTAGTGCGAGTTCTCAAACAGCCGCAGGATCTCCTCATCGGTCGCGTAGCCCATCGCGCGCAGCAGCACGGTCACGGGCAGCTTGCGCTTGCGATCGATGCGGACGAAGATCTTGCCCTTCTTGTCGATCTCGAGCTCCAGCCAGGAGCCGCGGGCGGGCATCAGATTGGCGATGAACACCTGCTTCTCGCGGTCCTTGGGTTCCATCAGGTAGGCGCCGGGGGAGCGTACGAGCTGGGTCACGACGACGCGCTCGGTGCCGTTGATGACAAACGTCCCGCGCTCGGTCATCCAGGGAAAGTCGCCCATGAAGACCGACTGCTCGCGGATCTCGCCGGTCTCGCGGTTGATGAACGCGACCGTGACCGTGAGGGGACGCGCGTACGTGAGGTCCTTCTCGCGACACTGCTCGAGCGAGGCGACGGGTTCGTCGAAGACGAACTCGCCGAACTGGACGGCGAGATTGCCGGTGTAGTCCTCGATCGGAGAGATGTCGTCGATCGTCTCGCGCAGCCCACCCTTCTGGGCGTCGGTGAGCCACAGAAACGAGCGGCGCTGGATATCGATGAGGTTGGGTACGTCGACGGACTTGTTCAGACGCGCGAAGGACCGGCGCGTCCGGAGAGAATCAACAGCAGCCAAGAAATGACTCCTTCGGAGTGCGAGAGACGGGCAGAGGCGGGCGCAAACGCGCGACCAGCAAATATAGCACAGGTCATCGGCGCCCTCAAGGGGGGCTGCCAGCGCTCACGGACCCCACCCCCGATGACCGCGTATGTGGCGCGGCATCGATATCGCCTGGGGTGGCTACGGCTATTGGCCAGCGGGCGGGATTGTACCGGACGTACCGCGATTTTGGGAGAATCGGGAGCGAGCCGCCGCGAGGACACGCAGCTTTCGCGACGAACTCGCGAAGCGGCGTACCCGCGCGAGACACCCCGTTTTGGATCGCCGGCAGGCGGGTCGATGGGCATAGCGAGGGCGCGCGCGAGGCCGACAGGCATAGCGTGGGCCCCCACGCGGGGCGCCAACTCCCGCACGCGGCGACGACCCTACTTCAACTCGACGCCGCCTCCGGCCTCCTCGAGTTCGGCCTTGAGCTTGTCGGCCTCGTCGCGCTCGATGCCCTCCTTGACCGGCTTAGGTGCCTCGTCGACGAGCGCCTTGGCCTCCTTGAGCCCAAGCCCGGTCGCCGAGCGCACGACCTTGATCACCTGAATCTTCTTGTCGCCGGCAGCCGTCAGGATCACGT